>CADBKO010000018.1 GCA_902795345.1 Oscillospiraceae bacterium | reverse complement strand
GGGACTGCAGGATGCCAAGGTCAGCACCGTGTCTTCCGAGTCCTTTTCCACTCCTTCGGGAAGCGTGAAGGTGATGGTGTGCGCTTCCTTGTCGATCTCACCGTCTATATTGCGGCCTACCTGGTCTACTCCGACTACAAGCACGCTCAGGGTGATGCTCTCCAGTTCCGGGGGATCAGTGGCCAGGGCAGTATTCAGACTTGGAAAGGGAGATAATGCAAATAATAAACAAAAAGCCAGAAAGAGGCTCAGAGCTTTCCTTGATTTCATTATGTTGCTCCTCAATTATTCTAAATACCCGACAGGGGGAGAGCTTCTCCCCCTGTCGGGTCAAGATTATGTCACGGTGTTGTTGCAGTTATAGCAGCACCAATATCGGAATAAGTGCAGGTGTATACCCAAATAATATGCTCTCCTTCGGTTAGCGTATAGGAGGCAGCACCAACACTGGGCATATTGTAATAAGGAGAAGAACTCGTCGGAGTTACATAGCACCAGCCGGACCAACTCCCGCACATAGAAGCATTTAATCCATCAAGACCGGAAACATAGGTAGAACTGCCTGAAACCGTGATGCTATCAGCACTAGCAAGTGCATTAAGAGCATCCATAGCCGTAGAACCAGCCGGAAGGTTAAGTGTAACCACTGCACTCATCTTGCCAATGCTATTAAAACCGCCCACATGTGTACTGAGCGTATTATAGGCACTGAGTACAGTTGCATAATTGGAAGCATTGCTATTATTGTTCAACCAGTTTTTTGCGTTATAGCAGTTAATCTCAATTGATACATTTACAGAGGTCGAATCAACAACAGCAAGATCAAACGAACGATATACAGTTCCTCCGGATGTCTTCAGTTCAATGGTATGATGTGCATTTTTCGCCAATACGGTCGTGAAAGTATATCCGTTTGACATGTACATACCGTCTATATACATATAATAATGCTGAGGATTGGTAAACTTTATCGTCGCAGTGCTGTTGCTAGTCTTAACACAATAGGTGTACACTGTGGTCGAGGGATAGGAAACCCCGTCTTTAATACCTCCGTCTACAGTAACCGCCTGATAAGTTACCGTATTGCCAGAGGACGTAACTTTGAGAACAGAGGTGTCCTCGGTGGTGGAAACTGTCGTGGCCGCGAAGGCCGTAACGCTCAGGGCAAAGATCATCGCCAGGGCCATGATGACCGCAAAAACTTTCTTCAAGTTTTTCATTTGAGACTCCTTTCAAAAATCATGTGTTTAAGATGTACTTGAGGATATGCTGAGATATACTTTGCTGGGATACATTGGGCTGCGCTCGCCCTTTTCTGTGCGGTAATCATCTCCTTTTGACCGGACTTCCTTGGTCTTCCTAGTCGCTTCGTGGGCAAAACCATTGCTGCATTCATGGGGAAGCTTTACCGTCGCTCCAGGAATAACCAAAGGGAACCGGCAGAATTCAGTTCTCCATATGCTTTAGGCCTTTCCTGGGATTCGCACCGAGGCTGGCCAAAGCCTCGGCATGGCGCAGGGCCGGATAGCATCCCATTCTTTCCCTGAAATCAGCAATGCAATAGCAGCACGGAGGATCCATATCATGTTGCATTCAAGTGCGTCGATCCATGTAATTCCGTTTCTTCGCGTATCCGCACGGCAGGATCGAACTCTTGCCCGTATACACACCGGTTCTGACTGTCCCGCAAGAAAAAGTTTCCAGCGTAGAACCAGATCCATATACAGACGCCGATCACGGCCACTAAGATCGCCGAACTTCACAGGGTCCGGATGGGGCGCTTTCGCCCCACTTTGAAATCAGGCCCGGTATGCCGCCGGATAGCGCCATCGCAACTGCGTAACCGCGCTTTATCCGCAGGCCGAGCCTGTTTCAGTCCAATTGAAGAACTCAGCTATTCACACAAACACCGATACCCGTTCCAACGCTCCCGCCCGCCGCGACGAAGACCGCGTTATCCGTCCCTTGGTGCGCTCTCGTCGAGGCAAGCTCCGTATCGCTCGCTTCCACGCAAGCGCAAAAGCTCATTCACTCCGCTGCATCTCCTCTTCCGGCAAAATCATTCGATTTTGCCGGAGCCTGATTATGGCAGGCTTCCCCAGGGCAATATCATCTTTCGGTGCCGGTATTCACTTGTCGGCGTCGATTCGCCATATTGGAGCGGGCAAAGCCCGCGAGTAATCGTCCTTATTTCTTGTATGTGTTTATGTCTCCGAAGAAGCGTCGCCGCGCAGCCGTTCCAGCCGCTTCCGCCGCTTTTCTTCCTTGACGATCTTGCGCTCCCGCGCAAACGCCGCCGCTTCCTGCTCCCACAGGCGTTGGAAAGCCCTCATGGCGCGCCTCCTTCCAGGCGGCGCATATCCCAAGCTGGCGGACAGCGCGCCCCAATCCCCCAGGCGGCTGACCAGATAATGCCCGCCCCGGATCTCCAGGGGATGAGGCATACGACGCATGGACATGGCCCGGCGGCGGACCCATTCGCGGAGCGCTTCGTCCGTGTCGCCCCTGTGCTTTTCTTCAAAGCGGATGCTGTCCTCCGACAGCCGGTTCTTCAGCCTCTTGCATATCTCCCGCTGCCGCCAGGCATCTACGTCCATATTCCCGGCATAATTCAGATTTGGTCTTTTTTCTTTCGCCACAACGACGTCCTCCTGTGTCGCACAGAACAGCCAAGAGAAAAGGCCGCACCGGCAAAATGCCGATGCGACCGTTTTTCTCGCTACCATATCTGCTCCTCGCCTTTCGGCGGTCTCACAGCTCGAACATCGTCGGTCTTCTGACTCATGCGTTGGGACGCGCTTTCGCGCGTCTGCGGCTGCCGTTCCGCCTTCTCAGGTTTCCCCAATGACCGGATCGCTCCATGAGCGGCAGCCTCCCGCATTTACAGCTACGGGGTTCGTGTACCGGACTCTGACCGGTTTTCCTCATCACCGCGCCTGCCTCATGGCAGTCTTGACGGGTGACACGATGCAGCTTATTCGGTTTTTGATCTATAATTATGCTATCACTGTTCGCAACGGATTTCATTTCTGAAATGATCAACTTTGGCCGGATTTCCAAAATGATCATGTTTGCGCCCCCCTCGGCTTCACGGGTATGAATATCCGGTTTCTGTCGATCCCGTTCTCGTCGGTAAAATAGAATTCGAAGGGCGTCCTGTTCTCGTCCCGCTCGTAGTCCGATTCCGGCAGCCACTGACGAAGCGCATAATACCAGGTCACCCGCACATTCTCGAAAAGGATCGAATTGTCCCTTGAATGCGGGACATTGAAGGCCAAGAAGCCGCCTCCCGGCACCCACTCGCTGTCCATCTGCGCCGGTACGAACTTCAGTTCCGGCACCTGTGGACCCAGCAGGTAATATCTGCCGTCGCTCCGCTCCGCCCATACGGCCAGGGACTCAATGCCGCCGCCGATTTTTGCGAAGTCTTCGTCGCTGATAACGGGGAAATCCTTGGCGATCCAGAATGCCCCGCCTTCTTCCTCGGTGAGTTCTTCCTCCGCCTTGAACGGGGAGCCGACAATATAGAACGACGGCAGGGTCTGGAATTCCGGCTCGGACATCAGCACACGGCCACGGGTGGCTGCAAATACCGACGACGATACGCCGTAGACCGCGTAGAACGCTTTGTTGAAGCCCGAAAGCGTCTCATATCTGCTCAGTTCCATCGCTTCCGGGATGGTTTTTCCCTCCCGGAGAGCCTGGGCTGCGCGATTCATCCGGCGAAGCCGGATATAGTTATAGGGTGAGTACTCCCCGACCTGCATGAAGAATTTGCGGAAGGTCGGATACTCATAGTCGAAGTGCTTTGCCAGCGCCTTAAGGTCAATATCCTCGTCCAGGTGGTCGTCGATGTACTTCCGGCACTTTTTCATCAAGGCCAGTTTGGTTTCGTATTCCCGCATCATGGTGTTCACCCCCCTTCGACGGAGCTTTCAAGCGCAGAAAAACAAGAAAAAGCTGTGCAATAATTGCACAGCTCCAAGCCCGATAGAAGGACAGACTTTCGTCCTCCCCCTATCGGTGCTGCACAACGGTGTTGGCGCGGTGCAAACGGTGTTCAATCATCTTGGCGCGTATCTGACTTATCTCCCGGAGTCGGAGCTTCACAGTGCCCGCCGCGCAGGGACTTACACCCTATTCCGTCTTAAATGCATCCCCTTGAGAGATGCATACCAAAGATGATGCTTATTCAGTTCTTGCTGGTAATTCGTGGTTGATACTGCGGCAACCTCATGGGACAACTATACGTCTCGGGGTCAGTATTCCAATATCGTTTATAGCATAGCACATTAGCGGCGATTGTGCATTTCCAAAATGATCAATTATGGAAATGTGAACAGTTGGCAGAATGTGATCATTCCGGCAGAACCAGCTAAAGAAGCGAACCTGCCGGAATTGAAACCCGGCAGGTTCTCTAACTGCCAGATAAGGATATACCATTCTTCCCAGAAAGCCAAATGGAATCAGATTTCATCAGTCGGTTTGACATCGCCGCAGATTCAGATATAATAGCGATGAAAACAGGTAAGGAGAAGCCTTTCAAATGAGCCAATACTTATGGTGTGAAGACAGCGGTTTAGGCTACCGCTTCTGGTGTGCGCTGTGCGAGTCGCTCCATCCGGAGATCACGGTGGAATCCAAAGGGAACAACTCGCGGCTGAGGAAAGCGGCAGAAAAGATTCAGGATGATGGCAATCAATACTTCATTCTCATGGATACATCAGCGGATAACCCGGATGTTCTCCGAGAGAATCGGAAGCTCCAACAGGATACTGCCGGTAAGAACAACGTGCATATCATCCAGATCCATTCTTTTGAGTTTGCGTTGTTGTCTTTCCGCCAACTGGAACAGTGGGTGTTTGCCGAAACAGACGAGCTGCGGGATAAACGGCAAGGCTTGATTCGTGCGGTTGCCTTGTTCGTGAAGTTCGTAACGGACGGGGGAACCGGTGAAGAACTGTCGGAATTGAAGGCATTGATACCTGATTCTTCGGAGCATAATACTGAGCAACTTGCCGGAAAGCTCTTATTTGAACTCACACGAAACACGGGATTTGAGACGGACAAGGGAAATCTGGGCAAATGCTTTATTGTAAGCTGTTGTGATTGGACGGAAAGAGCAGCGGATGATTCTTGCGGGCTTGACCATAATAGGATCAGCGCGGAGACAAAAGCGCGGATGATCGTAGATCACTCCATTCTCAAGGATGCTTTTGAAAGGGTGGGGCTTTGAATGATTACCGTCTATAAAAAGGGAACCGTTCCTAAGACGATGGAATTGATTACGATAAACGATATCTATTTCAACCAGACAACAGTCTTGCTTTTGGATAATAGAGCTGCCGATATCATTGGCCGGATCGACGGTTCTGTGATGACAGGGCAATTCACGATACTATCCAGATTCGATGGAATGGCCCTGAACATTGATAAGCTGTCCACCGGATGCAAAACTGCGCTGAATATTCTCTATAACCCACATAAGGTTTTCGATATTCGGGAATGTGGCGACAATGCGCTTGACCTGATTTATGCTTTGCCAGAGGGAAATATCTACTGCGACTATCCCCTTATCTCATTTGATATGAATGCCGTGTATGTAAGTGACAAAAAATCCGTCCGCGAGATTGGGTCTTACGAAGAATTGAAGGAATGGTGGCAAGATGAAGATTGAGCCTGTTGTCTGCACCGAGATCAAAACGCAGCACACTTCGTTTGTGGTGGATTTTCAGTTGAAGAACAACATCACCTTTATCGCGGGGGACTCTGGGACGGGAAAGTCTGCCGTCTATTCCTTTTTGCAAGAGCTGGCCGTGGAGAACAAAAGTATAAAATGTTATAATTATCTGGATATCAAGAAAAGCTACAAAAATGCAATCAAGCTGGCCAAGGGAAAGCTCTTCATCATCGACAATGCAGATATTCTTCTGGACGACGCCATGCGGAGCTATATATCCATGGACGGTCAGAATCAGTATATCATTATCGGAAGAAATCCCACCGGGCTGCTTCTGGCGCAGGATGATATTCTTGAATTGGCAAGCGAAACCTTGGATGGAAGAACGAGGTTTACCCTTGTCGGTACACTCCCTGCCGTTTGAGCCTTTTCTTTGATTTAAGCGCGGAAACTTTATCAGCGAAAAGAGCTTTAGGCTATTAGAGGTGCGGCAGCGTCTTGACCCACGTTTTGACCCACGATAGGAAATGCGCCGAGAGGAGCGGATGCGAAATCGTCTCGCAAAACCACCGAAACGGCGGAGCAAATGGGGCGGAAAGGGCCGAAAAGCGGCCCTTGGACGCTTGAAGCGAAGCTACGGACCAGAAGGCCGGGGGTTCGAATCCCTCATGGCGTGCCAATTATGGCGGTGACCCTTTGGGTCATCGCCATAATTGCTTTCCCGCACCCGGAGGGATTCGAAGTTTATGCCCCGGAGGGGCAAACCCCTCATGGCGTGCCAGAAAAGCTCCGAAATCATTGGCTTAACAGTGATAAGGAACTAATCAAAACTAATTGCTGTAAGCTGACGGTTTCGGGCGTATAAGAAAAGTCGCTGCTTTCCAACAGGAAGGCAACGGCTTTTTCTATAGTTGAGAATGATTCTCAGGCACGTTTCGGTATGTCAGACGACCGTTTCGCTCCTGCGGTGATACTCTGCCAGTTCAGCCCTGAGACCTGCAAGGCCGTCGGCCACCACCTGGTTTTTCTCGTCCACCGTCAACGCCTGGCGGGGGCAGGCCAGCACGCAGAGGGGCAGCTGACCCTGCCGGAGCCGCCTAAGGCAGCCGTCGCATTTTGACGCCCGCTTTTCGTTTTGCCGGATCGCTTCATAGGGGCAGGCCTGCGCGCACCTGCGGCAGCCGACGCAGCCGGAATTGTCAAGCTGCACGGTGCCCGTTTCCCGGTCCACCGAAAAGCAGCTTTTGGGGCAGGCGTCCACGCAGGGATGTTCCCGGCAGTGCATGCAACCATGGACGAACCAGGTGATGTTCAGCGTATCCCCGTCGCCGTATTCGTTCTTCTTCAAAAGGCGAAAGGGCAGCTGCTTCGTAATGTCGAGCTCATTTTCGTTGATACAGGCCATTACACAGGCGCCGCAGCCAACGCAGCGCTCTGGATGAAATGTGAAATGGATATTCATACGGCCCGATCCCCCTCTACCTTGCAGCGGACGGTCCGATATCCCGGAAAGCCGGAATAGGGGTCCAGATGGTTTCCGTCGATGATCCGGTTCACGTCCGCCTCGTCCGCATAGCTCTGGAACATGAATACCGTGCCGCGCTTGGCCGCTTTGGTGAGTTCGGCATGAACGCGCATCGTGCCCGTCGGCGTAGTGACCAAGATAGCGTCGCCCTGGCGGATGCCCAGGGTCTGGGCGTCCAGTGGATGCAGCTCCGCTGAAGGAACGGCGCGGAAGTAGTCCGATGCGCGGACGCCGTTGAAGCGGGAATGGAAGCGGGTGGAGATTCGGGAACCGGCTACCAGCGTCAGCGGGTACTCGTTTTTTCCTTTTCGGGGCAGGCTGTCCCGGTAGGTGGGCAGCGGATTCAGCCCATATTCCTCCGGGATATCTGCGATGGTCTCGGAGTAGAGTTCGATCTTTCCCGTGGGCGTCCGCAGGCCCAGAAGCAGGCTTTTGCCCGGACGATAAGGCTCTTTTCCGGGTATCTTCATCGCCGCACCGGAGGATCTCAGATCGTCGAAGGTGATGCCGATCTTCATCATCACATGCCGAACGATGGCCTCATAGCCCCGGCGCAGCAGCGGATCGGCCAGCTCCATCGCGTCGGCAAGCTCGCACAGGATATCCACGTCCGACTTGGACTGATACAGGGGCTTGATGGCCGGGCTGACATACCGGACGGTGGGGCCGGAGCACACCAGTTCGGCGCGCTCTACCGAGGTGCAGGCGGGCAGGACGATATCCGCCAGCTTTGCCGCGTCGGTCCAGAAAACGTCCACATCCACGAAGAATTCCAGCTTTCCCAGGGCCTCCATGAGCTTCTCATTCTCAAGGAACATCCGCCGGTTCATGCCCAGGGCGAAGACGGCCCGGATGGGGTAAGGCGTTCCCTCCAGGATCTGCCGGGCCAGGTCCATACTCTGGAATTCGTCCACCACCCGGGACCACAAGGGGAAGCGCCCGGAGCCGATCTTGGGCTTGCAGGTCTTTCTTCCCTCGGCCCGGAAGCCGGGGTTCTTTTTATGCCAGGCCACGGAATTCTGGTAGCCGCTGCCGTCCTCACTCAAAGGGCGGGTCTCGTCCACGAACTTGTCCCATTCCACCTTAAGGTTCAGGGAATCTACCGGGTATTCCACCGGCAGGTTGCCGCCCTCCCGGTCGAAATTGCCGGTGATGGCCAGCAGGGCCTGGATGGCGCGGCAGTTCTGCATGCCGTTTGTGTGATGGGGGATCGCAGCGCCGGAGATGCTGATGCTGAAAACCGGGGAATCCGCGATCAGCTCCGCCGCGGCGAGCAGCGTTGCTTCCGGGATACCCGTGATCTGCGCGGTCTTTTCCAGGGTGAACTTCCGGACGTAACGCTTGTACTCCGGGAACCCGTGGACGTAAGCGGCGATGTATTCCTCATCCGTTTTCCCATGCTGGATCAGATAATTCCCGAAGAAGTGGGCCAATGCGCCGTCGGTGCCGGGATCGGGGCGGAGATGGATGTCCGCCAATTTTGCGGCGGGCGTATATTTCGGATCGACGATGATGACCCGGCCGCCCCGCTCCCGGAACTCCTCCAGTGGGTTTCCCTGGGAATTTCCGCTGTAAAAGGGATTGTACGCCCAGCCGATGAACAGGTCCGAATTTGGTATGTCCGGCGTGGTCAGCACACCGAAATTCAGCTCGCTGGCCATGCGGTAGGACTGGTGGCAGGCGCTGGATTCCGTCCCGTAGTTCAGGGTCCCGAAGGAATGGACGAATCTCTGATAGACCGGGCGGTACCACTTGGTATAGCCGGTATAAAAGGCGACGGTGTCCGCGCCGTATTCCGCCCGGAGCTTCAGGAGCTTATCCCCGATCTCCCGGTAGGCCTCCTCCCAGGTGATGGATTCCCACTGGCCGCTGCCCCTCTCCCCTACGCGACGCAGGGGTGTCCGGATCCGATCCGGGCGGGTGACGTATTCCTTGTAGGCATAACCCAGAGCGCAGAGCTGACCGCCGTTTTGGGGATTGGAGGGCGTGATCTGACGGATCTCTTCGTTTTTGATCTCCACGTCGATGGGGCAGCCCCGGGAGCAGACGCGGCAGATGCTTTTTCTGATTTCGATTCCCATAGTATTCCCTTCTTCTTTCTCAATAGGTCCAGTGGATCAGACTCTTTTTGACCCGGCTGGCCAGAATGTCGATCAGGGTAGTCACAAAGCCGACGACGACGATGCCGGCCAAAACGCAGCGGTAATCCGCAAAGCTCTTGTATTTCTCGATAAAGTAGCCGATACCCAGGTTGATGCCCAGCATCTCCGCGCCGCTGAGACACATGAACGCACCCCGAAGGCTCCCGGAAATGCTCTGGATGATGCCGGGCAGGCAGTAGGGAAAGATGACCTTGAAGAGCATCCCCACAGTGCCGACGCCCATGGTCCTGGCCGCTTCGATAATGGAGGGGTCAATCTGTCCCACTCGGCTCACCGTCCCCTGGAAGGTAGGCCAGAAGACAGCGAAGAAGATCACCGCAATGGCCGCCTGCCGGAAGGTGGACAGGAGCATGATGAGGTAGGCGGAAAACATGAGGGGCGGGATCAGTGTGATGACCTTGGAGACGGGCAGCAGGACTTCCCGGATACGGGGCACCCAGCCCGCCAGCAGGCCCAGGACCGTGCCGAACACGGCGGCCGCCAGGAAGCCCCAGAAGAGCAGCCGCAGGGAACCCCAGACGTCCGCCAGGATCTCCTTCGGCTTTTCCACATACACATGGAACAGGCCCTCCGGCGACGGGATCAGCAGATCATTATGGACAAGTCCCAGCTTGAAAGACAGCTCCCACAGGAGGAAAAAGCCAAAGAGGAGGACGGCGATATCCGACGTGCTCTTTTTCTTCGCCGCCAGGAGATACAGGGTATAGGTCACAAAAGCTGCAGAAAGCACGACGACGTAGGCGCCGCTGCCATAGTACCGGGAATGTGCGGAGTAGTAGGGCAGGGTCAGGGCCAGGATCACATTGAGGACAAAAAATGCCGCCGCCAGGATGAATTCCGGCCACTGCCTGCCGCCGTTTTTAAAGAAGTCTTTCACAGCGCCACCCCCGCGTCGATAGTCTCCTCCACCTGGTCATAGAAAGCCATGATGAGCTGGCGGTGGAGCTTTTCATATTCCTCCGTGCGGATCAGTTCCTCCCGCACCCTGGGGTGGGGCAGGCTGACCGGAAGGGTGTTCCGTATCCTCCCCGGCGCCATCACCACGATCCGGTCCGCCAGCAGGATGGCCTCGTCCAGGTCGTGGGTCACGAATACCACCGTCCTCCTGTGCTCCACACAGAGCCGGGAGACCAGCTCCTGCAGCTCCAGGCGGAGCTTGGGGTCGATGGCACCGAAGGGCTCGTCCAACAGAAGGACCTCCGATTCCAGGGCCAGCGCCCTGGCCACGGCGACGCGCTGCTTCATGCCGCCGGAGAGCTGGCTGGGATAGCGGTCGGCGGCGGCGGTGAGCCCTACCTGCTCCACATAGCGGTGGGCCAGGTCTTCCCGCTCCTTCCGGCTGTATTTCTTCCCGCTCTGCCGGATACCGAAGAGCACGTTTCCCTTCACGGTGAGCCAGGGAAACAGCGAATACTGCTGGAACACCACCGCCCGGTCGATCCCAGGTCCTTTGACGGGCTTTCCATTCAAGGTGATTTCGCCGCTGCGGGGGCGCTGAAGGCCGTTCAGCAGGCTGAGCAGCGTGGATTTCCCGCAGCCTGAGGCCCCCAACAGGCAGATAAACTCCCCTTCCCGGATCTCCAGGCTCACGTTCTGCAGCGCAGGAAAGGCTTTTTTCTCACTCACATAGTCAAAGCTGACGTTTCGGATGGCGATCTTGGGTTCAGCGGTGGTCATAGTCATCACTCCTGCTGTCAATCGTACAGGGCCGTGGTCAGATAGCGCTCTCCGCCGTCCGGCAGGATCAGCACGATGTTCTTGTCCTTGTATTCCGGCCGGAGAGCCAACTGCTCCCCGGCAGCCAGAACCGCGCCGGAGGAAATGCCGGCCAGCACGGCATCCTGTCTCGCCAGCTCCGCGGAAGCCCGCAGAGCGGCAGCGGTGGATACGGCAATGACCTCGTCATAGATCTCGGTGTCCAGGGTGGCGGGGATGAACCCCGCCCCCAGGCCCTGGATGCCATGGACGCCGGACCGGCCTTCGGAGAGGACCGGAGAATCCTTCGGCTCCACAGCCACGATCTTCAGGTCCGGATTCCGCTCCTTGAGGTATTTACCTGCGCCGGAGATGGTTCCGCCAGTGCCCACGCCCGCCACCAGGACGTCCACATTGCCGTTGGTATCCTTCCAGATCTCCGGGCCGGTGGTTTCATAGTGGGCGCGGGGATTTGCCTCGTTGGTGAACTGGCCGGGGATAAAGCTGTGGGGAATCTCCCCGGCCAGCTGTTTTGCCTTTGCGATGGCAGCCTTCATGCCGCCGCTGCCGTCGGTGAGCACCACCTCCGCGCCGTAGGCTTTGAGCAGCTTCCTGCGCTCCAGACTCATGGTGTCCGGCATGACAATGATGAGCCGGTAGCCCTCCGCGGCTGCGGCGACGGCCAGGCCGATGCCGGTGTTGCCGCTGGTAGGCTCGATGATGACGCTGTCCTTCTTGAGAAGGCCCTTCTCCTTCGCGTCCCGGATCATATAGAGGGCGATGCGGTCTTTCAGGCTGCCCGCCGGGTTGTAGGATTCCAGCTTCGCCAGCAGGTTTGCCTGCAGGCTGTGTGCCTTCACAAAACCTCTGAGCCGCAGCAGCGGCGTGGAACCACTGAGCTCCAATATGCTTTCGTAGATCCTGCCCATGGCGATCCTCCGTTTCCCGGCTCAGTTCGCAGCGTTATACTGTGCCAGCAATTCCTGATAAAAGGCGTTGTCCGGCTCCCTGGCAATCAGATTGTTCAGGGCCTCCAGATACGCGCCGGTGCTCACGTTTTGCCGGATGTCGTACTGGCTGAAATCCGTGGCGTTTCCGGCCAGAGCGCCGGAGTTATACGCCGCCTCCACATAGCTGACGATCCCGGCGGTGTTGGGGTCCACGGCGTACTTGGTGACGCCGCCGTAGAGGCAGGTCTCTACATATTCGGTCTCCTTGCCGGTGTACTCCACGACAGTCTGTACAACCTTGCTGCGAACCTCCGGATCGGTCACGCCCTGCTTATAGGTTTCAAAAGCCCGGATGCGGGCAGTCTCGTAAGCGACGAAGGCGTCATACTTGCTTGCATAGCGGCCGGCGGAGGTCACCTCCCTGCAGCAGACATAGTCCGGGGAGAGAGCGCCGGAGGGGGTAACGATCTCCAGGTCGTAGGCGTCGGCGTAAAGGATCGCATATTCCAGGGGCAGGAAGCCAAGATCAACTTCACCCGCCTGAACAGCCTGCGCCACGTTGGTGCTCTGGGCATAATAGCTGACGCTGCCCGTATCCTCGGCCTCGATGGCGGCAATGGTCTCGTTCGCCACGCCGTGATCCAGCAGGTATTGCCGGGTGATGACCCAGGCCGCTTCGTTGCGGACAAAGCCCAGCTTCGCGCCAGTGACTGCTTCGATATCAATAATGGTATCCGCGCTCTTGAAGCGCTCCGCCTGCCCCTTTTTGGCGATGACGGCGCCGCCCTCCACGGCGGTCCCGGCGATGAAGGTGAGATCGTAGCCGCCGCCGATGGACTGGATGTCGTTCACGAAGCCGGTATTCAGGATATCCAGCTGATCGCCGCTGCCGTTGATGGCGGTGAGCGCATCCACGCCCCCCAGGTTGACGGGCTCGACGCTCACGCCCTCTTCCTGAAAGTAGCCCAGCTCCTGGGCCAGGATGTTGATGGAGACCCGGACAGAACCGGCGGGGAAGGAAACCTTCAGCTTGCCGTGGTCCGCCGGGGCGGTGACGGCAGCGCCGTCAGTTACGGAGGCCACCGGCTGCACCGCAGTGTTTGCGCCGCTTGCCTTCTGGCTGCAGCCGGTCATCAGGCCGGATATGAGGATGAGGATGAGGATCGCTACAAAGATTTTTTTCATGGTCTTGATTCCTTTCCTGTTTCAATAGGATTAGTGGGCCGCTGATTTCGTCCGCCGGGCAAAAAACCAGCCCGGCAGCGTCTTGCGCTCCCGGACTGACGATGGCTGTCAGGCTGTGTCTGTATCAGCGGATACAGCGCCAGGGTGCAGTGGGGCACCCGGCCATCATTTCAGCCCGGGAGTACAGCATTCGGCCACATCGAAAGTTCGTTCTGAGCGCTTTTTCCAGTGAGCTCGTCATTGCTTTACCCTCCTTTCAGGAGAAATGCGGTTCTTCTCCCGCACCAGCGGGGCGATCCCGGTTCGCCGGGTCCCTCGCTGCATGGGCGCAGTATACGCGGGTTCCGCTTGTTTGTCCAATACCCCGTAACGATACTTGGTGATAGGGTCACTCTATAACCCGTTCGGACAGAAATGCCGCAGGTGCGTCCATGCGCCTGCGGCATCGATCATGATCATTCTATGAATAGCGTTCCAAAAAGGAATGCGCCGTTCCCTTCTCCTTGTAGCCTGGGAAGGTGTCCAGATTCACTGCGTGGATGCTGTTGAAAATGCTCTTTTCGATATTGGGGTTATCCCGTTTCAGGCGGCGGAGAAGGGTCTTGATCTCCTGCCGTTTGGAGCCCCCACCGCCGTTATCGCAGGCGGTGCAGTTCTCGGTGAAGCGGCAGGCGCACTGGATGAATTCCAGATCGTTGTACCGTTTCCACGCCAGGATGTCATCCTCATGGATGCAGTAGAGGGGCCGGATCAGCTCCATGCCCTCGAAATTCGTGCTGTGCAGCTTGGGAGGCATGGCCTGGAGCTGGGCGCCGTAAAACATAGCCATGACCGTCGTTTCGA
Source organism: Oscillospiraceae bacterium (assembly GCA_902795345.1). Classification (GTDB taxonomy): domain Bacteria; phylum Bacillota; class Clostridia; order Oscillospirales; family Oscillospiraceae; genus UBA1774. The sequence goes on along the minus strand of CADBKO010000018.1, from coordinate 35,060 downwards.
TCACATCGTTCATATGATGCCCCAGGGCGATCTTGTTGCAGCCCAGCTCCTTTGCTTTGGCGTACAGGTGCCCCCGGCGCATCCTGGCGCATAGATAGCAGGGGGAACGGTCCTCGGAATTCGCCACCTCAAAAATGTTCGTCTCGAAAACATTGATCGGGATATGCAGCAGGGCGGCATTCGCTTCGATCTTCTGCCGGTTCAGCGCGTTATAGCCAGGGTCCATGACCAGAAATACCAGGTCGAACGGGACGTCGCTGAACCGTCGGAGGAGCTGCATGAGCTTCGCCATGAGCATGGAGTCCTTGCCGCCGGAAATGCAGACGGCGATCCGGTCGCCCGAGCGGATCAGCTCATAGCGCTTGACGGCGGCGATAAAGGGCTTCCAAAGCTCCTTTCGGTACTTTTTCATAATGCTGCGTTCCACCAGCTGCCAGGTTTCCAACTCTTCTCTCATGTAGTCAGTTCCTTGTAACACTGATCAAAAGCCTCCAGGAACCCGCCGGTCTCCGCCTCCGTCGTCAGATGGCTCAGGCTGATGCGCCAGGAGGACAGGGCGTTGCGCCTGTCCCGGCTGACGGCGTAGACGGCCCGGGAGGGCGTTCCATCCGTGCTGCATGCGGATTTCACGGAGACGCATACGCCTTTTTCCCCCAGGGCCGTCTGGAAGACGGTCCCCTTCACGCCGGACACGCTGAGATTCAGGATGTGGGGAAGGGCATCCTCCGGGCTGTTGATCCGCACCTTCGGGTAGGCGGAAAGGGCGCTGCGCAGCGTGTTGTTCAGCTCTTTGACATAGGCATAGCGTTCTTTCCGGGCTTCCATAGACAGGGCCAGCGCTGCATCCAATGCCGCAGCCAGCCCCAGGGTCGGCGTGCCGCTGCGATACAGGGAAGCACCGGTCCCTCCGTGGATCAGCGGCTCCAGCAGGACGCTGCTGCGCTTATAAAGCATGCCGATCCCGTTGGGTCCGTAGATCTTGTGGGCGGTCAGACTGACCGTGTCGATCCCCGCAAAGGAAAAGTCCAGTTTGCCGACGGCCTGGGTCGCATCCACATGGAAGCGGCAATCGGGCCAGGCCAGGAGAAGCTCTGCGATTTCCCGGACCGGCTGAACTGCGCCCAGCTCGCTGTCCACGGCGGCGACGGCGACCAGGACAGTATCTCTGCGCAGCAGCTCCCGCAGGTGATCGAGGCTCACTTTTCCGTCCCGCCCCACATCCAGCAGGTCGATCTCATACCCCTGCTCCTGAAGCCAGGTCAGGGGAGCGCTGACGGAGGGGTGTTCCAGCGGTGTGGTGATGATGTGCTTTCCCAAATGGCGCTGCGTCCGGGCGATGCCCTTGAGGGCCAGATTGTTCGCCTCGCTGGCGCCGGAGGTATAGATGATCTCCCCGCTCCGGATGCCAAGCCGGGCTGAGATGGAATCCGTGACCGCCGCCAGCCTTTCTCTTGCCACCAATCCAGCGGGGTGTTCGGAATTGGGGTTTCCGAAATACGCCTGCTCCGTTTTCCCGTAGACCGTAAGCACGGCGGGATCCATGGGCGTATTCGCGGAATAATCGAGATAGATCATTGGTTTTCCGCCTCCAGGATCGTTCCTCCGCCCAGGACCGTGTCCCCGTCATAAAAGACCACGGCCTGTCCGGGGGCAATGGCCCGCTGGGGTTCATCGAACACCACCCGTACCCGGCCCTCTCCCAGGGGATCGACAGAAGCCCACTGCTCGGTCTGCCGGTAGCGCGTTTTCGCCTTGCAGCGCAGGGCCCGATCCGGAACGGTCCCGGAGATCCAGTTCAGTTCCCCGGCCAATAGGGAGCTGCGGTACAGCGCCGCGTCCGGGCCGAGAGTCACGGTATTGCTTTCCATATCCTTCGCCACCACGTAAAGCCGTCCTCCGGCGGCCACGCCCAGGCCCCGGCGCTGCCCGATGGTGTATTTCTCCGCTCCCCGATGGGTGCCGATGCGCCGCCCGTTTTCATCCAGGAACGCTCCTTCCGGCCGGCGGCTTCCCGTGAAGGTCTCCAAAAAGCGCCCGTGATCCCCGTCCGGCACGAAGCAGATATCCTGGCTGTCGTGCTTCCGGGCGTTGCAGAAGCCTTGCCTTTCCGCAATCTCCCGGACCTCCGATTTTCGCAGCCCGCCCAAAGGAAAGCGGATGCGCTCCAGCTGCTCCTGGGTCAGCATATACAAAACGTAGCTCTGGTCCTTGCTCCGGTCCAGCGCCTTTTTCAGCAGATACCGTTCTTTCTCCCGGTCGTATTCGATCCGGGCATAGTGGCCGGTGACCACATATTCCATGCCCTGCTCGTCGGCATACTTCACCAGACGGTCGAATTTCAGATAGCGGTTGCAGTCGATGCAGGGGTTGGGCGTACCGCCATTTTCATAGACGCGGACAAACTTCTCCATGACCTGCTTTCGAAACTCCGCCGTAAAATCCGGCACGGCATGGGGGATATCCAGCTGAAACGCCACCTCGGCGGCGTCATCGATATCCGCCAGGGAGCAGCAGGCGTGAGCAAGGCTGCGCCCGATATCCGGATTGCGGAACAGGCGCATGGTCACGCCCATGCAGTCGTAGCCCTCCCGCAGCATCAGCCACGCCGCCACGGAGCTGTCCACGCCGCCGCTCATGGCGATGAGGGCGGTCTTTTTATTCCGGGCTGACATCCGCGATCAGCACCTTCATTTCTCCGCCGCAGACCATGCCTTCTTCCTCCGCGATATCATTGGACATATCCACGGTGACGGTGCACTGCGTTCCGCTGCCAATGATCCGGTAGGCGTCCTTCAGCACCGCGCCTTCTCCACAGCCGCCGCCGATGGTGCCCACGGTGCGCCCCACCTTGTCCACCGCCATCATCGCCCCGGATTTCACCGGGGTGGAGCCGCTGGTCTCATAGACCAGCAGCAGCGCTTTCGGCACATCGTCGCAGGTCAGGAATTCCAGCAGACGGAGGTCGATATCTTCAGCGGTGAGCCGCGTTTCCTTGCTGCGGCGGTCAAGCCCCGCCCGGCGGCACTGGATCAGCTCGGCCACGATGGATATGGCGATCTCCTTCACCGTCAAAGCATTGATGGAAATGCCGATAGGGGCGTGGATGCGCTTCAGGGCGTCGGGGTCAAAGCCCTCGCTCTCCAACTGCTTCATCAGCAGGGCCACCCGGCGTTTGGAGCCGATCATGCCGAGATAGCGGGGATAAGCGCCGGGCAGGATCTCCCGCAGGCAGTCTGCGTCAAAGCGATGGCCGCGGGTGATGACGCAGACATAGTCCCGCTCCGTGATCTGCAGGCGGCGGATCGCGTCGGGGAAATCACTGCAGAGGATCTCCGCAGCGTCGGGCATCAGGGTCCGATTGGCGAAGCCGGGGCGCTCGTCCACCGCCGTCACGGTAAAACCCAGGTCAGCGGCGTAGCGGCACAGCTCCTGGCCGATGTTGCCGCATCCCAAAAGGATCAGCCGCTCCGGGGGATGAAAGCTGCGAAGGTACTCCTCACCGTCCGCGGTGAAGGTCAGAGCGGCTTCCTTCCCCTCGGCGACGGTCCGATAGACTTCTTTCAGCTTCTTCAGCATGACCGCTCATCCTTTCTCCGTTTCTTCCGGCAGGATCACCTTCATGATCTCGCCGGGAGTGATATCCCCGCCCTCCAGCACCTCCGCAAACACGCCCTCATGGGGCATGATGCAGGTCCCGACGCGGTGATAAATGGCGCAATGGGAATGACATTCCTTGCCGATCTGCGTCAGCCGCAGCTTTGTGTTTTCAGTCGTAAAAACCGCGCCGAGGGGGAGGCTCCGGAAATCGATGCCCTTCACCAGAAGGTTTTCCCCGAAGGCCCCATTCTCCACCTGCCCGCCGCGGCGGTTGAATTCCTCCACCTTGTCATAGGACAGCAGGCTCACCTGTCTGTGCCAGGGTCCCGCATGAGCGTCCCCGTCGATACCATGCTGCACCGTAAGGTGGGCACAGGGTACGGGATGCTTCTCCGTCCCCTTTTTCTCGCTGATACATACCGCCTTGATCACGCCCTGCATATCTTTACCCTCCCTGACAAATCTGGAGCGATTATAACATATTAACCTACTATGTCAATTGGAAATTCTTCTTGAAATCACTTTTGTCCTTTAGTATACTGCGGTCAAAACCATTATCATTGGAGTGTGTGAACGTGACCATACAACAGCTGCGTTATGCTGTGGCCATCTCCGAGGCGGGCTCCCTCAACAAGGCGTCGGAGATCTTATATGTTGCTCAGCCTTCCCTTACCAGCGCCGTGCGGGAGCTGGAAAAGGAACTGGGCGTGACCCTGTTTTCCCGCAGCGGCAAGGGCGTCACGCCCACCAACGACGGCATCGAATTCATCCACTATGCCCGCCAGGTCCTCCAGCAATATGACGTGCTGCTGGAGAGATTCGGGCGGGGCGGCGCCCGGAAAAAGAAATTCGGCATCTCCACCCAGCATTATTCCTTTGCCGTCAAGAGCTTCGTGGAGCTGGTGCGGCAGTTTGGCATGGAGGAATATGAGTTTGCTATCCGGGAGACCCGGACCAGGGACGTGATCGACGACGTGTTCACCGGAAACAGCGAATTGGGCATCCTCTACCTCAGCGACTTCAACCGGGGGCCTCTGGAGAAGCTGCTGCGGGCCAACCAGCTGGAATTCCACCCCCTGACGGAGTGCGAGGCCTATGTGTATTTATGGAAGGGACACCCCCTGGCCGGGAAGCCGGTGATCCGCTTTGCCGACCTGGAAGACTATCCCTGTCTCTCCTTCGAGCAGGGGGCGGGCGGCTCCTTCTATTACGCGGAGGAAATTCTCAGCACCGCCGAGTACCCCCGGACCATCAAGGCCACGGACCGGGCCACCATGCTGAACCTGATGGTGGGTTTGAACGGCTATACCCTCTGTTCAGGGGTGATCTGCGAAGAGCTCAACGGCTCGGATTACATCGCCGTCCCCTTTGCGGCGGAGGAGGACGCCGTGGGCAAGCGCATGGAGATCGGGTATGTCACGAAGAAGAATATGATCCTCAGCGGTATGGCGGAGCTCTATATCCGGGAGCTGGACCGGTATTTGAAGCAATATCAGGAGGAACACAGTTAGGTGCCGGGTTATAGGCTGTCCCTATAACCAATCATTCAGATGGGATATTGGACATACACAGCGCGCCATGCTATCATCAGGCCATCCAATTCACGGAGGGGCCGAAAATGAAGCACTGGATGGAAGCGCTGATCCGCGCCAATTACCGTTTCGGACGAATGTGACCGTTTCCTTTTTCCGCAAACTGAATCATTACAATCAAAAAAGAAAGAGGTAACGATCATGTCGTATAAATTCGAAACTCTGCAGCTTCATGTGGGCCAGGAACAGCCCGATCCCGCGTCCGACGCCCGGGCCGTGCCCATCTACGCCACCACCAGCTATGTCTTCCACAACGCCCAACACGCCGCCGACCGCTTCGGCCTGGCGGACGCGGGCAACATCTACGGGCGGCTCACCAACTCCACCCAGGGGGTGTTTGAGCAGCGCATCGCCGCCCTGGAGGGGGGCGTCGCCGGTCTGGCGGTGGCCTCCGGCGCAGCGGCCATCACCTATACCGTCCAGGCCCTGGCTGCCCAGGGGGAACACATCGTGGCCCAGAAGACCATCTACGGCGGCACTTCCAACCTTCTGGCCCATACCCTGCCCCTCTACGGCATCGAGGCCAGCCTGGTGAACGTCCACGACCTTTCTGAGGTGGAGGCGGCCATCCGGTCCAACACCAAGGCCATCTACATCGAGACCCTGGGGAACCCCAACTCGGACATCCCCGACATCGACGCGCTGGCGGCCCTGGCCCATAAGCACGGCCTCCCCCTGGTGATCGACAACACCTTCGGCACCCCCTACCTCATCCGCCCCATCGAGCACGGCGCGGACATCGTGGTCCACTCTGCCACCAAGTTCATCGGCGGCCACGGCACCACCCTGGGCGGCGTCATTGTGGACGGGGGCAGCTTCGACTGGGCTTCTTCGGGGCGCTATCCCTGGATCAGCGAGCCAAACCCCAGCTACCACGGCGTAAAGTTCACAGCGGCGGCGGGCAAGGCGGCCTTCGCCACCTATATCCGTGCCATCCTCCTGCGGGATACCGGGGCCTGCATCTCCCCCTTTGCCGCTTTCCTGCTCCTGCAGGGCACCGAGACCCTCTCCCTTCGACTGGAGCGCCACGCCGAGAACACGAAGAAGGTAGTGGACTACCTGACGAAGCATGCCCAGGTGGAAAAGGTCTATCATCCCTCCCTGCCGGACCACCCGGACCACGCCCTGTACGAAAAGTACTTTCCTAACGGCGGGGCCAGCATCTTCACCTTTGACATCAAGGGCGGCAAGGAGGAGGCTTTCAAGTTCATCGACGGGCTGGAGATCTTCTCCCTCCTGGCCAACGTAGCAGACGTGAAGAGCCTGGTGATCCACCCGGCCACCACCACCCACTCCCAGCTCACGGATGCGGAGCTGGAGGCGGCGGGCATCCACCAGAATACCATCCGCCTCAGCATCGGTACGGAGCACATCGACGACATCATCGCCGACCTGGAAAAGGGCTTCGCCGCGGTGAAATAAACACGTCAGATCCTCACTTTTCCCACCATGACAAAGCCGGAGGAGTAGTGTCCTCCGGCTATGCCATATGCTCCGCGCCTCGCTTTGCGGCACGATCAAAGGAGAATGAAATATGAAAAACGACCGCTATCATATCTTTAAAATCACTGCGACCGCGGTTATGATCGCATTGACCTGTGTATTGACATTGGCCGTCAGGATCCCCACGCCCTCGAAGGGCTATTTGAACCTGGGCGACTGCGCCGTTCTTCTCAGCGGCTGGCTGCTGGGTCCGGTCTGGGGCGCTGTCGCCGCAGGCATGGGCTCGGCCCTGGCCGACCTCTTCGCCGGTTATCCGGTTTACATTCCCGGAACCTTAATCATCAAGGCGGCGATGGCCCTTATCGTCGCCCTGCTCCCCTATCCCTTTGGCAGGAAGCATCCGGGCGTCGGATTCATCGCCGCTTCGTTACTCGCGGAATCCTTCATGACGGCGGGGTACTGGCTCTATGAAGCCGTCGTCATCGGCGAGGGCTTTGTCGCCGCCTTCGTGGGTGTCTCGGGTAATGTCTTCCAGGGTTTCGCCGGGGTCGCCGGTTCCTATTTCCTCATCGGCGTCCTCAGCCACACGGATCTCGTCCGAGCTTATGGGGCCGGAGTCTTAGCGAAAAGCAGAGCGAAATGAATCAGCAGCACTTTACGAACTGGCAAAGCAGCCAACGGTCGAACTTCTTGCTGACGCGTCAATGGGGACGGTTCTTATTGACACACTATCCTCCCATGTGTCAGGCTGTCAAAGAGGTCGGCTCTCCTTGACACTGCCTCTCTCTTCTGTGTGTCAAAGAGAACCGTCCCCATTGACAGGCAGGAAAGCCCGGAACTGATAGTAATGTTTTTCGCAGACCTACTCCGCGCCCTTCAGTGCTTCCACCATGTCGATCTTCCGGCTCTTCCGCGCCACCAGCAGGCCCACCGCCAGGGAGACGCCGAAGGTGAGCAGCACGCTGACGCAGTAGGTCGTCGGCCCCAGCATGAGCTTCAGCTCGTATTCCCCGGCCAGGGCCATGAGCAGCCATTGGAGGACCCCCACCCCGGCGGGCAGGCCTACGACCACGCCCAGCACGGAGAGCCAGACATTCTGGGAAATGAGCAGGCTGCCCAGCTTTCTGTCCCGGAAGCCCAGGACCTTCAGCGTGGCCAGCTCCCGGCTGCGCTCGATATAGCTCAGGACCCCCAGGTTATACAGCACCACGACCCCCAGGACGATGGCAGCCAGCACCAGAATGAGCACCATGCTGTCCATGATGGAGGTGAAGCTGCGGAAGGAATCCATCAGCTGCTGCTGATCCTGGGTGCCGGAGATGCGCGCATCACTCCCGATCTCCCGAGCGCTCCGGTCCGTATAAACGGCGCTGACGCCGTAGGGGATGCCCAGAGAATCGGCGCAGGCTTTGGTCATGGCGACGCTCTCGGTCATGACGCTGCGGTGATAGCCCAGCACCTTTGCCGTGTACTTTTCCTCCGAGCCGTAGGGGGAAAAGGTGATCGTCTCCCCTATCGCCGCCCGGTCCTTCAGCCGCAGGCAGAGATAAACGCCGCCGTCCTCCATTCGGATGGGCCGGTTTTTCTCGTCCAGGATGCGGATATGGTCCCGGGCATTGTCATAGACCTCCAGGACCACCGTATCCCCGTCCAGGCTGATGCCGCTCTGGTAGACCCAGTCGCCCTCCAGCTCGTCGCTGAGGGCGATCCCGGCGTCGGCGTCCACCCCGTCCACAAGGTTGACCTTGGTCGTGTAGTTGGAGATATCGTTGTCCAGCATATCCAGGAAGCCCGCCATGGTGTCCCGCATGCCCAGACCGCCTACCAGAAGGATCATGCAGCCCGTCACTCCCAGGAGCGTCATGGCGGAGCGGCTTTTATGCCGCATGATGTCCCGGAGGTTCCACTTCACGGCAAAGCGCTTCCGCTCCCAGCCCCGGCCCCGCTCGAAAAAGCTCTTTTTCATCTTCTTCGGCTGATAGGGCCGCAGGGCTTCCGCCGCCGTACCCCGCAGCTGTTCCCGCACGGAAAGCCAGCTTACGGCGGTCAGCAGCGCGACGATGGCAGCCAGCAGTGGCGGGCAGAAGGCGGGCATCCACAGGCTCCAATCCGGCATATCGAAATAGGTGCCCATCATGCCGTCCTCGCTCATGACCAGGGAGCAGAGCCAATAGCCCAGCGCCACCCCCAGCGCCGTACCCAGAAGGCCGATGCCGAAGCCGTAGGCTGCGTAGTGCCGCAGGATGCGTCCGTTATGGAAACCCAGGGCCTTGAGGGTGCCGATCTGCAGTTTTTCGTTCACTGCGATCCGGTGCTTGGTGGTGACCATGGTGAGAATGGCAATGACCAGGAACAGCACGGGCAGCACGGAACCCATGGTCTTTCCCTCCGTCGCCTCCCCCTGGGCTTCCTTATATACCGCATGTTCCTCCTTGGAGACCACCATGGCGGTGTAGCCCAGGGCCTCCCCCACCGCTTTCTCCACTTCCTCCTTGGTCAGGGAGGAGCGGACGTTGATCTGGGGATAAAAGGCAAAGTCCAGGGCAGAGATGAGTTTTTTGGGGGAGATATAGGCAAAGCCGAAGGTGCGGTAATCCGGCATGACCTGATTGGCGTCCGCCAGGCAGATCATGTGTTCCCCGGATTTGATCAGGCCAACCACCTCCCCGGAGATCTCCGCGCCTTGGTAGCGGAGGCGCAGGGTGTCACCCAGGGCGAAACCGTTGGCCTCCGCGAATTTGTCCGAGAGCCAGATCCCGCCGCTTTCTTCGTCATAAGGCGCGCCGGAGGTCACCACGAAGGCGGACACGGTGAAGTTTTCACTCACGTCCAGAGCCAGAGACCGGCCGGAGTCGTCCGCCAGGTCCAGGTTCACGGAGAGAAACCGGGTCGCCGCCTCCACGCCGGGGATGGCCCGGATCTTTTCCAGCTCCTCCGTGGTGAAGCCTGTCTCGGAATAGATGCGGTAGTCCGCATACAGCGTATCGGCAAAGAAGCGGGAGGTATCCTGCTCAATGGTGTACCACTCCATATTGAAGCCCAGGAACACGCCCACCCCCAGCATGATCATAATGACCATGGAGAGCACCTGGGCCTTGTAGCTCCAGGCGGTGCGGAAGAACTTTCTCAGCAGCATGTCACCACTCCACTTCCTCCGCGCTCAGAGGCTCCGCCTGCTCCTCAATGGATCGTATTTTCCCATTCTTCACGCGGATGACCACATCCGCCATCTTTGCGATGTTCTGGTTGTGGGTCACCACCACGATCGTCTTGCCGGACTTCCGGGCCATGCCCAGGAGCAGGGCCAGCACCATGGCGCCGGTCTCGCTGTCCAGCGCCCCGGTAGGCTCGTCGCACAAAAGGATATCCGGGTTTTTCGCCAGGGCCCGGGCGATGGACACCCGCTGCTGCTCCCCGCCGGAGAGCTCGGAGGGGAAATTGCGGAGATGATCTCCCAGCCCCACCTCCTCCAGAATCTCCTTCGCGTCCAGGGCCTTGGGGCAGATCTCCGACACCAGCTCCACGTTCTCATAGACCGTGAGGGTGGGGATCAGGTTATAGAACTGAAAGACGAAGCCCACGGCGGCGGCGCGGTAATCCGCCAGCTCCTTTCCGCTGAGGGTGGAAATATCCCGCCCGCTCACCCTGATCGTGCCGGAGGTGGGACTGTCCAGCCCGCCCAGCAGATTCAGCAGGGTGCTTTTTCCCGCTCCGGAGGGGCCCAGGATCACCACGAACTTTCCCGCCTCCAGGGTGAAGCTCACATCGTCCAGCGCCCGAAGCTCGTGCTCCCCGCTGCGGTAGAGCCGCGTCACATTTTCAAATTCCACGATCGCCATGATGATTCTCCTTATTTTTTCGCCAGCACCGTGAGCCAGGGCTTTTCCGGGTGGCGGTCGCAGCGGACTTCCCCGAAGCCCGCCGCTTTCAGCGCCGCCGTGAGGTCTTCGTCGGTATAGCATTTCATGCCGTCGATGAGCTTCTCGTATTTCAGGCTCGTCTCGTCCCTGCCGTCGGATTCGTTGCAGATCAGGAACGCTCCGCCCGGCTTCAGCACCCGGAAGACCTGGGCGAAGCAGGCTTCCAGCCCCGGCCAGAAGTAGACGGTTTCAAAGGCCGTAGCCAGGTCAAAGCTCTCCGCCTCGAAAGGGAGATCGGCGACGCTCCCCTGCACGACGCTGCAGCGCCCCGCCGCGATCATATCCCGGTTAACCTCCTGTGCCTTTTCCACGGAGACCCGGGAATAGTCCAGCGCCGTGAGCTTTGCCTGGGGATACTTCTTCAGGAGTTCTCCCGCGTTCCTGCCGCCGCCGCAGCCCAGCTCCGCGATATTGGAAGCGGCGATCCCCTCCAGATGGGACATGCCCCAGTCGGCCAGCTTCGCGTGGCCACCGTTCATGCCGCTGACCATCATCTTTCCCAGGAAGCCCTCCGGCTTCCTCGTTTGAGAAATGAAATCCCTATACAGTCCCATATTCTATTTCCTTCCGATCAGCAGCCCGGAGCCGGACAGCCCCATCCATTTACTTTCCCAGGGTGTCATGAATTTTCCCTTTGTGGTGTCGATCAGCTCGACCTTTTTGTAGCCCATTTCCTTCAGCTTTCGGACAAAGGCCTGCATATCCCCGTACTTGGCTTGGGAGAAGATGTCGTGCAGCGCAAAAACGCCGCCCTTTTTCAACACCCGCAGCGTTTCCATCAGGATCGCCTGCCGGTCCTTTACGGGGATATTGTGGTAAACGTAGTTGCTTACCACCGCGTCAAAGCTCTCGTCGGGGAAATCCAGGGCTGTGGCGTCTCCCCGGTCAAAGCGCACGTTGCCTGCGCCCTCCGCCCTGGCGTTGCGTTCACACAGGGGCTTGTTGAAGGAAGCGTATTCCTTGCCCCAGCGGTCGATGCCCAGGAAGGCGGCCTTGGGATTGCGCTTCGCGCAGGCGATGGCCAGGGCCCCGCTGCCGCAGCCCACGTCCAGGCCTTTGCCGCCCTCCGGGAGCCTCACCTGCTCCGCGATGCCTTGGATGATCTGCTTTGACATCTGCCGCGTGCCGTTATAGGAGAAAGCGCGGTACATGAGGATCATCCAGATGGAGACCACAAGGCCCGCCAGCGTTCCCAGGAGGAACAGGATGAACAGTACGGTTTTCAGCGTCCCGGACACAAGGCCGGTCAAACCGAAAAGAATAAACAGGATCAGGCATAATGCGGTGATCAGCACGCCGGTCAGCACCATGCCCTTGGGCAGCCAGTTTTTATAGTCGGGCTTCATGGATCTCCTGCCTTTCATAGTGGATTCTTTCCTGCATTTTTATCTGTGTCCTCATTTGCGGCTGAACAGGCCCTTCTTTTCATAAGGGGCCGTTTCCACGGAGAGACAGGTATACCCCGTGGCGTCGATGGCGGCCTTCAGCTGCGCCTCCGGGACCTTGCTTTCCGAGAGAAAGGATGCCCTGCCCTTCCCGTGAGATGCTGAGACTTTTTTCGCGTCGGGGAAAGCCTTGCGGATCGTGTCGCAGATGTGCGCTTCACACATGCCGCAGGACATTCCTTCGATCTTCAACGTCGTTTTGAACATGCCGGTATCCCTCCCCTGGAATAGGACCGCTCACTTGCGGCAATAGCCGGTGATCATGGCCAGGATGAAGCAGGCCACGGCGGCCCAGGCAAAAATCTTATGAAATTTCATGCTCATTTTCCTCCAATAGATCGGTGAGACAATTCATGCTGAGCAGCAGCGTGGAAGCATTGTGCATGAGGGCGCTCACGGCGGGGGGCAGGAGCCCGAAGGCCCCCAGCAGGATCAGCGCCCCGTTGAAGCCCATGACAAAGCGGTAATTCCGGTGGATACGGCTCATCAGAGCGTCGGAGAGCCGTTTGAGCCACACCAGCTCGTGCAGGTCCTCTGCCGCGATGGTCACATCCGCCACCTCCCGGGCAATGACGGCCCCGGAGCCCACGGCGATTCCCACGTCCGCCAGGGAGAGAGCGGGGGTGTCGTTGATGCCGTCCCCGATCATGAGCACCGTCCGGCCGGAAGCCTGCTCAGAGCGGATGTAGTCGGCCTTGTCCTCCGGCAGCACCTCCGCACGGTAGTCGTCGATGCCCAACTCGGAGGCGATGGCCGCGGCGGTGCTGCGGCTGTCCCCCGTGAGCATCACCGCCTTGTCGATCCCGGCGTCATGGAGGGCGGCCAGGGCGCTTTTCGCCTCCGGCCGCAACGGGTCGGAAATGCCGATGGCAGCGGACAGGACTCCGTCGATGGCGAGATAGAGCCAGGAACAGGCCGGGGAGAGAGCTTCGAACCGTTCCCGGTCCTCCGGCAGGATCGCCGCGCCTTCGTCCTCAAAGATGAAGTGGCTGCTGCCGATGGCGGCCCGTTTTCCGTCGATCTTCGTGGCGATGCCGTGGGCCACCACATATTCCACCTCGCTGTGCATCTCGCTGTGGTCCAGGCCCCGGTCCAGGGCGGCGCGCACCACTGCGTTGGCCACGGAATGGGGAAAATGCTCCTCCAGGCAGGCGGCGAAGCGCAGCATCTCCTTCTCGTCCTCCCCGTGAAAGGCGACCACCTCCCGCAGGGTGGGGCAGGCGCGGGTGAGGGTGCCGGTCTTGTCGAAGATGACCGTGTCCGCCTCGCTGACCTTCTCCATGTATTTGCCGCCCTTCACCGTGACCCGGTGCCGCCCGGCTTCCCGCATGGCGGACAGGACGCTGAGGGGCATGGAGAGCTTCAGGGCGCAGGAAAAGTCCACCATCAGCACGCTGACCGCCCTCGCGGTGTTTCCCGTCACCAGCCAGGTGAGGAGGCTGCCGCCCAGACACCAGGGCACCAGCTTGTCCGCCAGGCGTCCCGCCCGGCTTTCCACCCCGGATTTCAACCGCTGGGAATCCTCGATCATGCGGACGATCCGGTCATAGCGGCTCTCCCCGCTGACGCCGGTCACCCGCAGGATACAGTTGCCCTCCTCCACCACGCTCCCGGCATAGACCGCCGCGCCCGGCCGCTTGGCCACGGGGACGCTCTCCCCCGTGAGGGAGGCCTGGTTCAGCATCACGTCGCCCGCCTCCAGGACCCCGTCCAGGGGCAGGACGTGGCCCGTATGCACGATGATCCGGTCCCCGGGCGAGACCTGCGCCAGGGGCACGCTTTTCTGGTTCCCATCTTCGTCCAGCAGCCAGACCCGGTCCACCTGGAGGGCCATGCTCCTGGCCAGGTCGTCCACGGATTTCTTGTGGGTCCATTCGTCCAGGATCTCTCCCAGCCGCAGCAAAAAGCCCACGGAGCCCGCCGTGGCATAGTCCCGGGTGAGCAGGGAAACGCCGATGGCCACCCCGTCCAGCACGTCCACGGTGAGCTTGCCCTTTACCGCAGTCTGCAAGGCCCGGAGGATGCGGGGGATGGCCTGCCAGATGCTCAGAGCGCGGCGCAAAGGAGCGGGCAGCAGCAGACGCCTGGCATAGTGCCGCACCGCCAGCATGACCAGCTTTTCCTTGTATTCCCGGTTCATGGCCCGGCTGCTGTGTTCCTCCGGGCCCAGGGATCGCTCTGCCTTTTCCCAGCTGAAGCCCGCCAGGGCCGCGCAAAGTCCGCTGCGGTCTCCCCGATAGAGAACGGTCACGCCGCAGGTGCGTTCATGGACCGTTACCTGCTCCACGCCTGCCTGCTCCCGGAGCCAGGCGTCCAGCAGGTCCGCCTGGCGGAGGGTCATCTGCCGGAGCTCGGCCTTGAGACGCATCCTGCCCGGGCTTTCATGGAGGATAAGGAACCTCATTGCCCGCTCACTTCGGTTTCGATGATCTCCGGCGCGGCTTCCTTTTCCCGCCTTGCATTGATCTCCTTCGCGTCGGCCAGGATATCGCTGCATCCCTCCTGTACCAGCTCCACATTCCGCATGACCTCATCCTTGCAGCGAAGAGCGGCGGCGGTCACCTGGGCATATGCCTTTTTGGCGTCCTTGCTACTAAGCAGCTTGAAGCCCGCGGAGCCAAAAAGGGTCCCGCCCACAAACAGCGCGATTTTTCCGTAAGTCGTCATTTTCTTTTTCCTCCTATTTTGATTCTGTTTTGCTTATTTGCTTATTCGTCTATTCTTTTCATCCCAGGGCGACGTCCAGGGCCATCATGATGCTGAAGCCCACGGCGAAGAACACCGTGCCGATATTGGAATGTTCCCCGGCGCTCATCTCCGGGATCAGCTCCTCCACCACCACATAGAGCATGGCTCCCGCTGCGAAGGAGAGAAGATAAGGCATGGCGGGGCCGATGATCCCGGCGGCCAGAAGCGTCAGCAGCCCGAAAACCGGCTCCACCACCCCGGAGAGGACGCCCAGGCCGAAAGAGGCTGCCTTACTTTTTCCCTCCGCGCAGAGGGGCAGAGAGATGATCGCCCCCTCGGGAAAATTCTGAATGGCAATGCCCAGGGCCAGGGAGAGGGCGCCGCCGGCCGTGATCAGCGCCGAACCGCTGCGCACGCCGGCATAGACGATGCCCACCGCCATCCCTTCCGGGATGTTGTGAAGCGTCACGGCCAGCACCATCATGGTGGTACGCTTCAGGCGGCTTTTCGGCCCCTCCGCCTGCTCTGCCCCCGCATGAAGATGGGGGACCAGCCGGTCCAGCAGCAGAAGAAAGAGAATACCGCACCAGAAGCCGATAAAGGCGGGCAGGAATGCCCAACGCCCCATGCCGGAGGCTTGCTCGATAGCCGGGACGATCAGACTCCAGACGGAGGCGGCTGTCATTACCCCGGCGGCGAAGCCGGTGAGGGAGCGCCGGAGAGCGTCGCTGAGGCTTCTCCGAAGGAAGAACACACAGGCTGAACCCGCCGCCGTGCCCAGGAATGGGATCAGGAGCCCCCATACTGACGCGCTCACTTTCATCATCCTTTATGCCGGATCACGCACGCTGCCCCAGCGGGAAAGAAAGGCCTTGATTTGAAGAAAAGCCTCCTCGCTGATGGCGTGCTCGATCTCGCAGGCGTCCTTTTCCGCAGTCTCCGACGTGACCCCTATGGCGAGCAGCGCTTTCACCAAAACAGCGTGTTTTTCATACACCGCTTCCGCAGCCGTTTTGCCGAGAACGGTCAGATGAAGGCGCTTCTCCGGGTCCATTTCCAAATATCCGCCATCCTGCAGCAGCTTGATGGCCTTGCTGACGCTGGGCTTGCTGAAATGCAGGCGTTCCGCTATATCCACGGAACGGACGGATCCGTTTTGCTCCTCCAGGATCAGGATCGTCTTTAAATAGTCTTCTCCGGAGCGGTTGAGCTTCACCGGTCTGTACCCTCCTTCCGTCGGGGTAAACGCCCATGAAACTGCGGCTGGTGAACAAGGCGGGCTGATGGGCGTTTCCGATTATTTAATTGGTCTTCCCTGATGATAACGGGGCGGGCTGATCCCATTCCGTTCGGTTAGTTTCTGCTAACTTTCGAGGCCATT
Source organism: Oscillospiraceae bacterium (assembly GCA_902795345.1). GTDB lineage: Bacteria > Bacillota > Clostridia > Oscillospirales > Oscillospiraceae > UBA1774. The sequence goes on along the minus strand of CADBKO010000018.1, from coordinate 18,994 downwards.
ATAGTTATCCGCCGCTAACTTGTCAAGAGCCTTTTGGAATTTTCTACCTGCAAAAAATCCGAGTTTTAAAGAGATTTGCTTCTTGACAGGAGGCTTCCGTTCTGATATGGTAAGCATAAGCTAACCGATGCATACAGCGGCGCCAATCCGGGCGCTTATTATTTGGAAGGAGCGTTAGCAATTGCTAACCCGCCTGAGAAGGAGCGGATAAAATGAGCGTTGTGATCGTCGGCGGTCATGACCGTATGGTGCGGCAGTACAAGGATATATGCAGGGAATACGGCTGCAAGGCCAAGGTCTTTACCCAGATGGCCGGCGGCTTGCGGGGCGCCATGGGCAGCCCGGACCTGCTGGTTCTGTTTACAAGCACCATGTCCCATAAAATGCTCCGCTATGCCCTCAGCGAACTGGGGGACAGCGTCACCACGAAGATCGTCCGCTCCCATACCAGCTCCGGGGAGGCCCTGCGGGGCATCATGGAGGCCCACGCAAAAGCCTGAACGGATGCTGTTCTCCACTGAAGGATCCTGTTTGCTACCACTTTCTTTACTCCTTTCACGATACGGATCAGGAGCCCTGCGCCGCAGCGCGGGGCTCCTGATCTAAGCGGATGAAGCATGGTAGCCAAGCGCAGCGAGATCCGGGGTTTCGGGCGATGATTTTCAGCTGAAAGAATATCCCCTGTCTGGCTGCTCCCTGCGGGCAAAAGATGCTCTGGCAGATAAGCAAACGGGATGGCGAAGTCAGATGCCGGAGCCAGGCCCTTGACTATCGAGACGGCAAATGCTACTGTGGATGCGGACGGGCAGGCGGCCCGAAACGGACGGCAAATATTGGGTCCTGCGGAGCGGCAGGCAAGCGCGGCTGAAGCCGGTGCAGAGCGCGGGCGCGGCAGGCGTACATTTTCTTACCGAAGTTCCTGGCCGCGAAATGACCACACGGGCCCGGCGTCTTCGGGAAAGGACAGGCAGAATGAAAACCCTTTACGAACAGGCAAAACAGGCGGCAGAGGAGCTTCTGGCCGCGGCAAAGCTGCAAAAAGGCGATCTTCTGGTGGTGGGATGCTCCTCCAGCGAGATCACCGGCTCCAAAATCGGCACGGATTCCAGGCCCGAGACAGCGGAAGAGGTATTCTCGGGGATCTACGGCGTTCTCAGGGAGAAGGGCATCTTCCTTGCGGCCCAGTGCTGCGAGCATCTGAACCGCTCCCTTGTGGTGGAAGCAGCCTACGCCGAAGCTCACTGCCTTGAGATCGTGAACGCCATTCCCCAGCCGAAGGCGGGCGGTTCCTTCGCTACCGCGGCTTACAGGGGCTTTGAGCATCCCGTCCTTGTGGAGACGGTCCGGGCGGAGGCGGGGCTGGATATCGGCGGCACCCTCATCGGCATGCACCTGAAAAGGGTGGCCGTACCGGTGCGGCTGTCCTTCAATCATATCGGAGAAGCGATCCTGATCGCCGCACGCACAAGGCCGAAATACGTCGGCGGCGCCAGGGCGGTGTATGACGAGCGGCTTGGATGATCCGCGCCGCCGCAGGGCTGCGGGTCATTTGGCCGGAAGATACTTATGACCCGGGCGCACGGGAGAAATAAAGGGCGGAGAGGCCGTCTGTCGAAGGACAAACGGCCTCTCCGTTTTTAACTGGATTCACCTGCTTTGCGCAAGCCGGCTGATGATGTCCGCGCAGTCCCCCTCCATGCAGATGGACCTCTTTTCGATTTGCTGGGGACAATAGGCTTCGCTGAAATTGAGACAGGCATAGACGGCCTTCGGATTCTCGCTCGTCATCTGCCAGAAAGGATATTTTACGATGACCGGGGTATTCATCCCGACGCCGATCTCCAGGAACAGCACATGGAGCCCTTGATGCCGCTTCAGGAAATCCGAATACGCTGCCGAAGCCCTGTGCCAGCCTTCATCTTCCACAAACGAATCGTCGGAGCGCAGGTTCATCGTGAAGTCCCTTCCGTCATCCGGGCATTTGGGCAGCAGTTCTGTGGGGATCTCCATTTTGACGCTGCCGTTTTCCGGCGCTTCAAACAGGCCCTTTTCATTCCGGACGAAGCCCTGGGCTTCCATGGCCCGATCCACCCATTCTTCGTTATCGTATGTTTTCCGGTTCGCGGGATCCGTGCTCTGGAACAGGCCGTAGTCTCCCTGAGTATAGAAGAGCCGCGTTTTGTCGAATCCGGCCTTTTGGAAGCAGTGGTCCACATTGGTCGTGATCGCAAAATAGTCCTTATCCTTTACCAGGGCATACAATTCCTCATAGACCGGCTTCGGCGGATCCAAATACCGGTTCACATAGATATTCCGGGCAAAGAAGGCCCAGGAGATTTCCTTAGACGGATAAGGATAGAAGCCTCCGGAATACATATCCCTGATCCCATAGGCCCGGGAAAAATCGGAAAACCACTTATCAAACCGTTCTCCGTCATAGCGGAACCCGGCTGCGGTGGAGAGCCCCGCGCCTGCTCCGATCACGATGGCATCGGCTGTCTCGATCTCATTCTTCAGCCTTGCGGCGGCTTCCCCACGGGGACCGATACCGGACGTCATGCTGCCCCGGAGACGCCGGACATACTCGATCCCCTTATTGATCGTCTCCAGGTATCCGTTGGGGAGATCCGTGTAATTCCCGCTGATCATGCGCTCACAGAGACGCGCCGAAAGCCTTGACCTCGGCAAAGGCCGCTTCCGTTCCGACCTTTTTGCCGTCATACTCAAAAACGCCCAGGTCCTCTGCCTGGATGAAATTCAGGATGCCCTTGTACTGGGCTTCAATGGCGCCGTACACGTTGGGCGAGCCGGACGTCAGGAGCAGCGCCCACTTTTTGGCCGCTGGAGACATGACCGCATAGAAGCGGGAAACGACGGACTGCAGCTGCCCGGTCAGGCCGAAATAGTAGACCGGAGAAGCCAGTACCAGCATCTCCGCCTCTGCCAGAGCGGGATACACCTCTGCCATGTCGTCCTTCTGGACGCAGGTTCCGTTGCCCTTCGTGTGGCAGTATTCGCAGCCCTTGCAGCCGCCGATCTTCATGGTGCCCACCGGCAGGACCGAAACCTCATGGCCCTTGCTCTCCGCGCCTTCCTTAAAGGCGTCGATCAGGGCTGCGGTGTTTCCCTTGGGACGGGGACTTCCGTTCAATACGACGATCTTCATTTTTTGACCTCCTTGTTGTATGTGGTGCGGAAGGATCCGTTCCTTCCGCGATATTCGTGGCGTAGTTTTATCCGTCAGGCTTTCCACGGAGAGTGGAGGTTGCCGTATGCCCGTCACTCAATGGCAGCTTTTCAGGATCGGGTTCACATAGCGCTTCTTGCCCTTGGTGGCCTCGTCGTAATGCACCGCGCCGCAGCGGATGCAGGCCATGCAGAGGGCGCACTTGTCCTTCACCCACTTGGGCCGCCCGTTCTCCATGACCATGGCCGAAACAGGGCACCGTTCCACGCATTTGCCGCAGCCCACGCACTGGTCGTCCACATGGAAATGCTTCGTCTCCCGGTCCTGTTCATAATAGGGGTAGGCCGACTGGGTAATCATCCTGCCTCTGGGCGGGATATGGAGGCCCAGCTCCCGGCGCTCGGCAACGCAGCGCTCGATCACCCGGAGGGTCTCGGCGGCGTCGGCCAGGACAGCATCCCGCTCTTCCTCCGGGGAGAAGGCATAGTGAATGACGTCGTTTTCCGGCATGACTACCGAGTAGGCGGCGTGGAGCCGGATCTTTCTTTCCGCAAGGGCTTCCGCCAGCTGTCCCGCAGCCCCGGAGACGGAGGAGGCGCAGGTCAGAAGGACATAGCAGTATTCCGGCGGATTGGAGACTTGCAGGGAGCGGACAAATTCCAGCACGGTGCTGGGAACGCCGCCGTAGTACACCGGGCAGACGATGCCCAGGGCTTCCCCCTCTTCCAGGTCAAAAGCGCCCCTCCCCTCCCGCAGGCATTTGGCCAGGTCCAGGGGTGTTTCCCCCTCTCCACACAGGGCCAGTGCTGCTTGATAGGAATTTCCGGTGCCGGTGAAATAAAAGATCATGGTTCTTCCTCCGCTTATGAGCTGATTCCTGACGTTCGTCCGGTTCAAAGGGCCGCTGTGACCCCGCAAATCGTTTCCGTAGGCGTGTGCCCGGCTCATTTCCATGTCGTTTGACTATCTGTATTTTCTCAAATGCTTCCTGATCTGTCAAGACTGCATGGCTTGCTAAAACAGCGCAGAAGAACGGAAAGCGCCGAAGCGCCTTCCGTTCTTCAAGCTGTCGAAGAAGTTCGACAGCTTGAGCGGCAAAATCAGAATTGTATTCTGATTTTGCAAGGATATAATGTGAAGGGGTATTCCCGTCCCCCTTCACAAATCCCCCATGCTTATCGAAACCTTGCCAAAAGGGTTTGTCTACGGTCAGAAGAACGGAAGGCGCCGAAGCGCCTTCCGTTCTTCTATGCCGGGGAACAAGGAAGATGAGATAGGAAAAGTGAGGTAAGTATGGAATAATCAGTGAACAGCGCGCTGTCAGCCTGCCTGTTTGCTTTCTGCGTTTTCTGCGCAGCGATGGCAGGCGCCGCAGGAGGCGCAGTTTCCGCCGCAGCTGGACTTGCCCTGCTTTTTGTCCCGCCGCAGGATAAATGCGGCAGCGGCAATCAGGATGCAGACGCCCAGCAATACCAGTATCGTACTCATGATTTCACTCTCCTGTTCTGTGTTTCCGTCACACCTTCACAGCCGCAACGGACAGCCGGGTGGCCTCCTTATAGGGCCGGAAGAGCATGTAAAGGAGGAAGGCCAGCAGAGCCACGGCCACGATCAGGCCGACGATCTGGACGCCGCCGGTGAAGAGCAGCCCCAGCTGATAGACGATCAGGGCGATCACATAGGCGAACACGCACATATAGCCGATGGCGAACCAGGTCCATTTGGCATTATTCATTTCCCGCTTGATGGCGCCCATGGCCGCGAAGCAGGGGGCGCAGAGAAGATTGAAGAGCATGAAGGCGAAGGCCGCCAGCATCCCGTGTCCGCCGGAGAATGCGCCGAAGTCCGCGGCGACGTTATCCCAGATCTGATCGCCGTTTTCCTCCAGCTCCTCTTCCCCGTCCGCGTCGTCATAGTTATACAGGACGCCGAAGGTGCTCACCACTTCCTCCTTTGCTACCAGGCCCGTGACGGTGGCGACGGTGGGCCGCCAGGAGCCGAAGCCCAGGGGCTTGAAGACGAAGGAGACCGCGTTGCCCACGCCCGCCAGGATGGAGTCGTCCATGGGGGTGACTTCGCTGGGCTCGATGCCCATGCGATCCGCAACGGAAACCACATATTCTTCCGTTACAAGCTCCTCGTCTTCATAGAGCTCATCCACCATTCCGAAGCGGCCGTTGACGCCGCCCAGGCTGCTGAGGGCCCAGATCACGACGCTGCTCAGGAGGATGACCGTTCCTGCCCGCTTGATGAAGCTCCAGCCCCGCTCCCACATGCTGCGCAGCACATTGCCGATGCTGGGGGCGTGGTAGGCGGGCAGCTCCATGACGAAGGGGGCCGGGTCGCCCGCGAACATCTTGGTCTTTTTCAGCATGATGCCGGAGACGATGATGGCGGCCACGCCGATGAAATAGGCGGATACCGCGATCCAGGTGCTGCCGCCGAAGAGAGCGCCCGCGATGAGGCCGATGATGGGCATCTTCGCTCCGCAGGGGATGAAGCAGGTGGTCATGATGGTCATGCGCCGGTCCCGCTCGTTCTCAATGGTGCGGGAGGCCATGACGCCGGGGACGCCGCAGCCCGTGCCCACCAGCATGGGGATGAAGCTCTTGCCGCTCAGGCCAAACTTGCGGAAGATGCGGTCCATGATGAAGGCGATCCGGGCCATATAGCCGCAGTCCTCCAGAATGGCCAGCAGCAGGAACAGCACCAGCATCTGAGGCACGAAGCCCAGCACAGCGCCCACGCCGGCGCAGATGCCGTCGGAAATGAGGCCCACCAGCCATCCGGCCACGCCCCAGCCCTCCAGCAGAGCCCGGGAGCCGTCGGTGAGCCATGCGCCGCCCAAGACGTCGTTGGCCCAGTCGGTGAGGAAGGTGCCGATGGAGATGCCTCCGTCCCCGATGGGGGCGCCCATGCTGAGAGCGTAGACCAGATACATGACCGCGGCGAAGATGGGCAGGGCCAGGATGCGGTTGGTAACGATCCGGTCGATCTTGTCGGAATTGCTGAGCTTATGGACTTCCTTTTTCTTATAGATGCCCTTGAGCATCTGGGCGATGTAGACATACCGCTCGTTGGTGATGATGCTCTCCGCATCGTCCTCCAGCTCTGCCTCGGCGGCCTTGATGTCCTGCTCGATATGCGCCAGGATACCCTTGTCGATGTTCAGTTTTTCCAGCACCTTTTCGTCCCGCTCGAAAATCTTCACGGCATACCACCGCTGCTGCTCCTCGGGGAGACCGTGAAGGGCCGCTTCCTCGATGTGGGCGATGGCGTGGTCCACCGGGCCGGAAAACTTGTGCTGAGGAACGGTCTTGCCGCCCTTGGCCGCCTCAATGGCGGCTTCGGCGGCTTCCTGGACGCCTTCGCCCTTTAGGGCGGAGATCTCCAGCACCGGACAGCCCAGCTGCCGGGACAGTTCCTTAGTGTTGATGCTGTCCCCCTTCTTCCGCACCAGATCCATCATGTTCACGGCCACCACCACGGGGATGCCCAGCTCCGTGAGCTGGGTGGTGAGGTAGAGGTTCCGCTCCAGGTTCGTGCCGTCCACGATGTTCAGGATGGCGTCGGGCCGGTGGTCGATGAGGTAATTCCGGGCCACCACTTCCTCCAGCGTATAGGGGGACAGGGAATAGATACCGGGCAGGTCGGTGATGGTCACATCGTCGTGCTTTTTCAGCTTGCCCTCTTTCTTCTCCACCGTGACGCCGGGCCAGTTGCCTACATACTGGGTGGAACCGGTGAGGGCGTTGAACAGCGTCGTCTTGCCGCTGTTGGGGTTGCCCGCCAGGGCGATCTTCACTTCCATAACTACTCTCCCTTAAATAGTTAGTTTTGGCTAACTCCTGTGCAAAAATAAAGTCGAATCACAGTTCGACTTCCACCATCTCCGCGTCTGCCTTGCGGATGCTCAGTTCATAGCCCCGGACTGTCAGCTCCATGGGGTCTCCCAGGGGGGCCACCTTGCGGACGTAGACCTCCACGCCCTTCGTGAGGCCCATGTCCATGATGCGCCGCTTTACCGCGCCCTCGCCGTGGAGCTTCTTCACGGTGCAGGTCGAGCCGACCTTTACCTCTCTCAGATTCGTCGTCATGCTTTACCTCTCCCTTCAAACCATGATCTTCTGCGCCATTTCCCTGCTGATGGCGACCCGGGATTCCTTGACCCGGACAATGACGTTGCCGCCGATGGTGCTGACCACGGTGACGCCCCCGCCGGGGACGAAGCCCATATCCGCCAGATGCTGCCGCAGCTCCTGATTGCCGCCCACTTTTTTGATGATCTGTTCTTCGCCGGCCTCCGCCAATACCAGTGGCATCATGCTTTCCCCTTCCTTTGCGACGGGAACGGACCATTGCCGCGCCCGTTCTAATTGGTTAGTAATCGCTAACTCACGGTGCCATTATAGTTATCCTTTGCTAACTTGTCAAGGGCCTTTTGGATTTTTCTTTTCAGAGATTATCGCAGCGGGTTTTCTCTGGGCACGCACAAAAGCCGATACAGGCCCCAGGAGCCCAGGACGATCATGCCCAGATAGAGGATGATCTCCGGCAGGATGCCCAGGGAGACCGCGATCTGATGGAAGATGGGCTGGGTGGTGGGATGGTAGGGGGTGATGTTGAACATATTGGCCACCGGCGGCCTGTCCCCAAAGAAGGTATGGCAGACCACGTTGACGACCTCCGAAATCGCGGCGGTGACCAAAAAGACGATGAGCGCCGGGAGGAAGGGCGCTCTCTTTTCCCGCCGGGACAGGATGCAGACGGCAGCGATGCTCTCCGCCACCATGACGAAATGATAGGTGAAGCTGTGGCAGAAGAGGGCGATCTGGGGCCGCAGCATGTCCCCCGGCACCAGCAGGGCGATCACCGCCGCCAGGAGGGAAAAGCTGCCCAGAAACGTCAGCAGAGCGTCCCGCGCCTTCCCCCGCAGGAAGGGGACCAGGAAGGAAGCATACATGGCGATGCTGCACAGCTGCCATGGGAAGAACCAGGTGGCCCCGTTGGGATAGACGTAGCGGCGGACGAACCACTGCTTGCCGATCTCCGCCAGGATCATGAGCGCCCCCAGGATGCCGATGAGCTTCATGAGCCTGTCCTCCGTCTGTTTCCGCAGGAGGAGCGCCAGGACGGCGGAAAGCAGGACGACCGCGGCCAGGATCGCCAGGTGGACGGCCCCGAACTGGGTGGGTATGACGGCAAAGGTCTTATCCATGCTGCGTTTTACCTCTTTTCTTTTCGCTTCCGCCTCTCGCCCGGCGCATGGCATAGAACACATACTGCTGCATGACGCCCGCGTCCTCGCCATAGAGGCTGAAGGGCTCGCAGCCGCCGCATTCCTCCCGGATGGCCCGGTCGATCCACACATCCACAGGCACCCGGCGGAGACGCCCATAGCCGAAGAGACAGACACACTCGCTGACTTTCTTCCCCACGCCGCGCACCGACTGCAGCGCACGGAACAGGGCTTCGTCCTCCAGCTGCCCCAGGGCGTCCAGGTCCAGTTCTCCCCCGCTCACGCGGCGGACAGCATCCAGCACATAGGGGGCCCGATAGCCCAGGGAGCAGGCGCGGTAATCCCCCTCCCCCACCGCAGCCAGAGCTTCCGGCGGGGGAAAGCCGAACAGGGTCTCCCGCTCCGTCTCCAAAGGCGCGCCCCAGCGCTCGGCCAGGGTCTCCACCGCGGAGGCGATGGCGGGGATGCTCTTTCGCTGGGAAATCAGGAAGGTGAGCAGCATCTCCCAGGGGTCCTGCCGGAGGATGCGCAGGCCCGCCCCCTCCTCCATGGCGGCGTCCACAAAGGGATGTTTTCCCGAAGCGCGGCGGCGCAGGGCCGCGTAATCCCGCCCCAGGTCGAAATAAGGCGTCCAGACTTCCGCCCACTCCTCCGGGGTGCAGGAGGCTTCAAAGCGCCCGTCTCCCCGCTCATGCAGATACACAACGGACCTGCCGGTGATGAAGCGATACGCGCCGTCGGGAAAGCGGCGGACCCGGAAGCACTGGCCGCTCTCCATGATCTTCTCCATGGAGAAATCATCGGAAATGGTCACTTCCAACATCCATCACCCCTATAACAGCCTCGGGCGCTTCCGAAAGGAAGCGCCCGGATTCTCATTTCCGGCTTCCCAGGGTAAACTTCGGTTCCGTTCCCTTGATGAGCCGTTTCAGGTTTTCCCGGTGCATGAAGATCACGAACACGGTGATGAAGCAGCCCAGGGCCAGGGCATACCAGGGGAAGCTATTCAGGGCCAGCATACCCAGGGGGTAAGCCACCGCTGCGGTCATGCTGCAGGCGGAGACCCGCTTCGTCGCCAGGAAGGTCAGGAAGAACACGGCCACCAGGATGAGGAACAAGCGCCAGTCCAGAAACAGGCCGATGGCGGCGCTGACGGACACGGCCTTTCCGCCCCTGAAGCCGAAATACAGGGGGAAGCAGTGGCCCATGAGGCAGCCGAAGGCGGCAATGACCATGCCGGGATTCCCCGCGATCAGGGAACCCAGGTACATAGCCAGGGCGGTCTTTACCCCGTCTCCCACCAGCGTCGCCAGGCCAACCCAAATCCCATAGACCCGGGCCACGTTGGTCGCGCCGGCATTGCCGCTTCCCTGCTTGCGGACATCGCCCTTGCTCAGGTGCCTTGTCAGCAGCACCGCCACGCTGATCGATCCCAGCAGGTAGCCCCCCAGGAGGGCCGGAATCAGCTTCCACCAGATCATTTTACTTGTGATCCACCTCGTACATATGCTTGATGAGCTTCATCGCCATGCAGGTATAGCCATATTCGTTGTCATACCAGGCGAAGAGCTTCATGAATTTGTCGTCGATGGCGAGGCCTACGTTGGCGTCGAAGACGCCGCCCACGGTGATGCCCGTGAAGTCCGTGGAGACCAGGGGCTCGTCGGTATAGCCGAAGTATTCCTTCATTTCGTTCTCACTGGCCCGCTTGATCTCGGCGCACACCGCCTCGTAGCTGGCGGGCTTCACCAGGTTCACCACCAGGTCCACCATGGAGACGTCCAGGGTGGGCACCCGGAGGGCGACGCCGGTGAGCTTGCCGTTCAGCTCGGGGAGCACCTTGCCCACGGCCTTGGCCGCGCCGGTGGAGGTGGGTATGATATTGGCGGCAAAGGCACGGCCCATGCGCCAGTCGTCCTTGGGCGGCTTGCCGTCCACCGTGTTCTGGGAGGTGGTGGCGGAATGGACCGTGGTCATGACGCCGTTGCGGATGCCGAAGGCGTCGTGCACGATCTTCACCAGGGGAGCCAGGCAGTTGGTGGTGCAGGAAGCGTTGGACACGATGTTCATGTCGGGCTTATAGTTCAGGTGGTTGACACCCATGACAAAGGTGGGCGCTTCGTCGGAAGGGGCGGTGACGATGACCTTTTTTGCGCCGCCCGGGAGATGCTTGGAGGCATCCTTCACCTTCTTGAATTTGCCAGTGGACTCGATGATGTACTCAGCGCCGGTCTCCGCCCAGGGGATCTCCGAGGGATCGTTGCAGTTGTAGACCCGGATCTCCTCCCCGTCGATCACGAGACTTGAGTCAGTGTAGGTGACTTCGCCGGGATAGCGGCCGAAAACGGTGTCGTACTTGAACAGATACGCCAGCTGCTTCGGCTGCTTGTGGTCGTTGATCGCCTTGAAGGTGAAACCGCCCAGCTCTTTGCCGGCCCGGATCGCCAGGCGGCCGATCCTTCCGAACCCGTTGATACCCACGTTGATGCTCATAATGTTCCTCCAAAATCATATATATTTGAATATTGGAAAACGCAAAGCTGCTGAAACCGGCATCCTGCCGGTGGAACGAATGGGATTTTTCAAAGGGAAATCCCGTCCCCGGTTTTCAAGCGATAAAAACTATGCTATAATGTCGGGAAATCACAATCCCGGGAGGGCGTGTATGTATGCGGGAGCTGTTTGAGGCCCATCCGACGCTGAAGATCCTGATCATTGTTTTGGGGATACTCCTTGCCACCGTGCTGCTGGCAAAGCTGCTGAAGGTCCTGCTTACGAAGCTGATCAAAAAGTTGTCGGCAAAGAACCAGCGGACAGGCGGCCGCGTCAGCCACAAGATGCTGGTGAAATTCGTCGTCGCCGTCGTTTACATCCTGGGGACCATCACGGCAGTGAACCAGATCCCCCGGCTGGCGGGCACCCTGACCACCATTCTGGCCGGCTCCGGCGTGCTGGCAGTCATCATCGGCTTCGCCGCCCAGGAGAGCTTCGGCAACCTGATCAGCGGCGTGTTCCTGACCCTCTTCAAGCCCTTCGACGTGGGGGACCGGGTCATCCTGACGGAGAAGAACATCACCGGCTATGTGGAGGACATCACCCTCCGCCATACCGTGATCCGCACCCTGACCCAGACCCGGGCGCTGATCCCCAACGCCATCATGGGCTCCGCCATCGTGGAGAACACGGACTATGTGGACGGGTCCCTGACCCAGGTGCCCATCGCCGTGGATGTGAGCTTCGACACAGACCTGGAAAAAGCGGTGCGCGTCATGGGCAAGGCTCTGGCCACCCATCCCCTCTGCGCGGGCTCCGCGCCTCCCAGGGTGCTGGTCACGGGCTTCGGCGCAAGCGGCGTCTCACTGCTTGGCTTTCTACCCATTCAGGACGCCTCCCATTTCACCGACGCCGCCAGCAACGCCCGCATCCTGGTCAAAAAAGCATTTGACGAGAACGGCATCGTCATTCCTTTTCAGACGATCACCATCTCCAACCAAAGCGAGGGCGAAGACATCCGCGTTTATACCTCGAAGGATTCCTGATCTTCGATCCTCCCGTGCCGGAAGCGCCGCTTCCGGCACTTTGTTTTTCATACTATTCTTCGTTTGAAAGTAGACACGGATTTGCGAGGATGATTTTTGTCAGGCGAGGCGGAGGACGCAGGCGGGCTGTCGCCCGTCAAGTCCGACAACGAAGCATGGCGGAAATCAGACCGCAAAGACTGTCTTGTTTTAATCGAAGAATAGTATCAGTGTTTGGAAAGGGTGCAGGCTACGCCCCGGCTCTCCACGATCTCCACGGCACGCTGCATCTCCTCCTCCGTCAGCTTCCGCAGGTCGTGGAGGGGGTAGGTCCGGCCGATCATCTTGTATTTGCTCTCCCCGTAGACATGGTAGGGCAGAAAGCAGACATGGTCCACCCCGCTGCCCAGGCCCTTGACGTAATCCGCCAGGGCGGTGAGATTAGCTTCATCCGCGTTGTGCTCCGGGATCAGGGGCACCCGGACCACGGTCTTTACCCCCAGGGAGAGGGTGAGCTCCAGATTGCGGAGGATGACCTCGTTGCTGACGCCGGTATACTCCCTGTGCTTCTCCGGGTCCATATGCTTCAGGTCATAATAGCAGAGGTCGGCGTTTGCCATGACCTTGCGCACCGCCTCCTCCGAACCGAAGCCGCAGGTGTCGGCGTTGGTATGGATGCCGCTCTCATGGCAGCGGCGGAATATCTCCGCCACGAAATCCGGCTGCATGAGGATCTCGCCCCCGGAGCAGGTGACGCCGCCGCCGGAATTTTCATAATACATCTTGTCCCGGAGGACGGTCTTCATCACCTTGTCCACGGTGACGGTTTCCCCGGTCCAGTGCATGGCGTCGTAGAAGCAACTGTCCACGCACTTGCCGCAGCCGACGCATTTCGAGCGGTCGATCTGCACTTCGCCCTCCACCATGGATGCGGCGCCCGTGGGACACTGCGCCACGCATTTGCCGCACTGCTTGCAGGCGGTGTAGCGGTTGGAGACGATGGGCTGAGGGTCCTGGGATTCCGGATTACTGCACCAGAGGCATTTCAGGGGGCAGCCCTTGAGAAAGACGGTGGTGCGCATGCCCGGCCCGTCGTCCAGGCTGTATCGCTGGATATTGAAGATGGTTCCTTCCATGTAAGCTCCTTGCGGGGCAGGTGGGAAAGCAGCGCTTTTCCGCCTGCCCCGTCCGTACTCAGATCTCGTCGTGCATGCTGCGCTTGACGATCTCGGCCTGCAGCTCATGGGGCAGGTCGATGAAGTAGGCGCTGTAACCGCCCACGCGGACCAGCAGGTTCTTGTGCTTCTCCGGATGGGCCTGGGCGTCGATGAGCTCGGCACGGGAATGGATGTTGAACTGGACATGCCAGCCGTTGCGCATCATGAAGGTCTTGATGAGGGCGGCCAGGTTCGCCAGCTTCTCCGGCGTGTTCAGCACGGACTTGGAGAACTTCATATTCAGGGCGTAGCCGCAGAACTGGTGGGCATAGTCCCCGCGGGTGGCGGAGTTCACCAGGGCGGTGGGGCCGTTAACGTCCATGCCGGGCATGGCGGAGCAGGCGGCGTCACAGGTGGGCTGGCCTTTCACGCGGCCATTGGGCAGAGCGCCCACGGCCTTGCCGATGCCCACGTGACCGGCGGCGGCGCCGATGAAGAGGATGGGCTTCTTGCCGGTGATGGGATCGACCCGCCGGGTCATGATCTCGGGCACGCGGGTGCTGAGGTCGTCGTAGATCTCGTCCACATAGTCGTCGTCGTTGCCGTATTTCGGCGCGTTGAGGCAGAGCTGGTGCAGGTCCTCATGGCCCTCCCAGTTATTGTCGCAGGCGTCCAGCAGCTCGCCCATGGTGCAGACCTTCTTGTCGAAGACCAGCTTCTTGATAGCGGCCAGGCTGTCGGCCAGGTCCACCATGCCCCGGCTCCCCAGCCAGGAGGTCCTTCCCTCGGGGTACTTCGCGCCGCCTTCCTTGGGGGTGAGGCCGGACTTGATGGAGGTCTCATACTGCATGGCACAGCGCAGGCCGCTCATGGGTCCGTCGGTGACCTCGGTGGAAAGGGAGATCATCTTGAACATGTGGAGCTTCTCGGTGAAGTAGTCCACCTGCTTGTAATAGGCTTCCATCAGTTCTTCCAGGGTCTTGAAATTCCTGGGGTCGCCGGTGTGGAGGCCCAGCTGCTTGCCGGTGCGGGGATCGAAGCCGTCGTGGAGGGTGACTTCAAATATCTTGAGCTGGCTCAGGTTATGGCCGCCGCCCAGATGCTCCATGGAGTTGAGGTGGTAGCCCAGGCAGCCGGAGGCGCACCAGTCGCAGGCGTCCTCCAGGGGCACGTCCCGCTCCAGATAGCGTTGGGTGCCCAGCTTGTCGTTGAGGAAGGCGGGGTTGCCGCCGCCGAATTCCACATTGCACTCCAGGGCGTGGATCACGAAATCCTCGGGCATCTGCTCGCTCCAGCGGATGTAGATGGCGGGCTCGGAGAGCTTGATCTGGGCCATGGCCTCCAGGATCAGCCAGGAGATCTCATTTGTGAGCTCGTTACCCTCGGCGTCCACGCCGCAGATGGTGATGTTGGGCAGCAGAGAGCCGGGGGCGGCCCGCTGCTCCCGGGGGATGGTGACCAGGTTCTCGCACTCGCGGATCTTCAGCCACAGCGCGCCCAGCAGCTCGGCGGCGTCCTGGGCCGTCACCTTCCCGGCAGCCTTGTCGGCGGCATAGTAGGGATAGAGGATCTGGTCCAGCCTTCCCACCGGCACCTCGGGCCGGTCAGAGGATTCCTTCCAGCAGATCAGGTGATACAGCCTCACGCACTGCACGGCCTCGAAGAAATCCCGGGGCGGCTCGGCGGGGCAGCGCTCGCAGGCCTCCGCGATGCGCAGCAGCTCCTTGGCCCGCTGGGGATTGGCGGTCTTGGCCTGCTCCCGGGCCAGGTCCGCATAACGCTTGGCATAGCGGATGAAGGCTTCGCAGGAGATGATGCAGGCCTTCAGCAGCCAGAATTTCCGCAGGAACTGGGCAGCGCCGTGGCTGTTTTCATTGTCGCCCTCGGCCATCATCCGCTCCCGCTCCTTCTTGCAGAGCTCGATGACGTGGTTCAGGCCCACCTTGATGCACTTGTCGCTCACCTGGGCCACGCCGCCGCCGTAGGCGGAATAGTTCTGGAACAGGCCCCGGTCCATGGTATAGCGCACGCCGCGGCCCTCGAAGATCATGCCCCGGTCAAAGAGCAGATCGAAAGCCTCCTCCCCCATCTCCAGGGCCACGGAGGCGTTGACGGTGCTGACCTTGGGCATATGGTCGATCCAGTACAGCGCGTCCTGCCGCAGGGCTTCCAGGTCCTCGGGGGTGATCTTGGTGGAGGCGGTGTCGCTGGTCTTGCGGTCGAACTTGCCGCTTTCCACCATCTTCAGGATCTCATGGGGCTTCATGGCGCAGAGGGTGCCGTTGCCCCGGATGAACTTCGTCAGGCTGCCGGCCAGCAGCTCCCCGTCCCGCAGGAGGATGGGGCATTCGTCCAGCCGCTTTTCAAAGGCCTTGGCCCAGCGGATGTCCACCGGCAGGCCCTCGGTCTCCTTCCAGGATTCGGTGAACAGCAGGGTGTCGTCAACGTAGACCTGGGGCTCCGCATCCTCCCACTGCTTTTTCAGCTTCTGCAGGCGGGGGGTCAGCACCTGTACGGCCTTGATCTCTTCTTTATTGACTGCGGGGTACTTGTTCGCCATTTTACTCTCCCTTTCCTATGTCCGTGTATGGTGTCGGATCAGTTTTCGTCGTAAGCGCGGTTGATGATCTCCGCCACCAGCTCCTTGGTCACGGGCAGCGGCGGCGGCGCGATGCCGCCGAAGGCTTTGATCTCCATTTCGATCTGCATGACCACCTCGTCGGGCACCACGGCCAGCAGCTCTTCCCGGCTGAGGCCCAGCTCTTTGAGGTTCTTGAGGCCCGTGTCCTTCAGCAGCTTGTGGGCGGCGTCATAGGCGGCCTTGCCCACGGCGTCGGCGGGCGCATCGGGGCCCACTTCGGCGCCCAGGCACCGGGCGATGTAGCGCACCTCCTCCGTCTTGACGGGGGCGATGATCTGGAGCACCTGGGGCAGGGTGACGGCGCAGCCGTTGCCGTGGGGCACATGGAACTTGGCCCCCAGGCTGCGGCCGATGTCGTGGCACAGATGGCAGAAAGCGCCGCTCATGGCCATGCCGCCCAGGGTGGCGGCCTTCGCCATGCCCGCCCGGGCCTCCATATCCGCCGCACCGTTATTGCAGGCCCGGACCAGATACTGTCCCACCAGGCGGATGCCCTCCCGCCCCAGGACGGAGCTGATGGAGTTGGCCATGGCGGAGGTGTAGGACTCCACGCAATGGCACAGGGCGTCCAGGCCCGTGGAGGCGGTGACGCTCCGGGGCAGGCCCGCGCTCAGCTCCGGGTCCACGATGCCCAGGCTCACGGCGCAGCCCACGCCGGAGATATTGGTCTTGATGTTCTTCTCCGTGTCGGTGATGGTGCCGCCGGGGGTGCACTCGCTGCCGGTCCCCGCCGTGGTGGGGATCACGATCAGGGGCACGCTGGGCTTGGTCACCACGCCGGTACGCCCGAAATACTGCCGCAGGGGGGGCGGATTGGTCTGCAGCATCTTGGCGCCCTTGGCGGTGTCCAGGGAGCTGCCGCCCCCGATGCCCACCACGCCGTCGATGCCTTCCTTCACGCCCAGGGCGCCTGCCTCCTCCACGGACCACACCGGGGGATCGGCCTGCACATTGTTGTAAACCACGACGTCGATGCCCGCGTCCCGAATGGCTTTCAGCACCTTTTCCGCGACGCCCGCCTGCTCCACGCCCTTATCGAAGACGGCCAGCACCTTTTTGCAGCCCAGCTTCTGAAGCTCCAGACCGGTCCGGGCTGCGGCGCCTATGCCGAAGAGGATGGGGTTTGGACTGTTGAAAATACTCTCCATAGTGTCCTCCCGGTGAATCACCACAAAATATTCCGTTTTCTACTTTATCCCTTTTTTCACGGAAAGTCTATACTAACTTCGTAATTATTTGTCACTTTTCTTTGATTTCCGAAGATTTCTCCCTTTTTTCGGTGAGCCAGACATTGAAGCAGCCGCCCAGAAGGGTCAGGGAGATGCACCAATAGATCCACATGAGGGCAAAAGCCACCGTTGCCAGGCTGCCGTAGACGCTCCCGGCTCCGAAGCGGCTCAGGTAGAGGGAAAAGACCCAGCTCAGGAGCATCCAGAGGGCGGCGGTGAGCAGCGCGCCGGGAAGCTGGTCCCCATAGCGCAGGCGGACATTGGGCAAAAAGCGATACATGAGGCTGAAAAACAGGGCCAGGAGCAGCATGCCCGGCAGAAAGCGCAACTTCATCAAGGTCTCCACCGTCCCCGCGCTCTGGGGCCAGCGCTGCACCAAGCTCCCCAGCAGCGTCTTTTGAAAGAGGCTGAGGCCCAGCGTCACCAGCATGAAGGCCAGGAACACCAGCATATAGAGGCTGCTGAGGCCCCGAAGCCGGAGCATGCTCCGGTCCTCCCCGCTGTAAATGCGGTTGAGGCCCCGCATGACGCCCAGGAAGGCCTTGCCCGAGGACCAGACCAGCAGCAGCACGGAGACGGAGAAGGCCGCCGCGCTGTAAGAATACATGCCGTCGATGATGCTGCGCAGCAGCTCCCCCATGAAATCCGGCAGCACTGCGGAAAGGTAGTCCAGCAGGGCTTCCTGGGTGAAGGGCAGCAGCGAACAGAGCAGCGCCGCCGTGGGAAACAGGGCCAGGAAAAGATAAAAAGCGCCGGAGGAGGCATAGACCCCGATCTTGGCTTCCCCGGCAATGTCGAGAAATGCCGTCAGCCCGGCGCGGACGTCCTCCGCCCCCCGCGGCTTCTCAGGGATCCCCGGTCTCCGCTTCCTCATTCTCCTCCGGTTCCGCCGCAGCTTCCCCGGAGGGATGCCCGGCTTTCCATTCCGCCGCAGACTCCCCCAGCTTCGACGGCTCCACGTCGAAGCTGAGGTGAAGTCCGCCCTTTTTCTTCACGAGGCTGACCCCGGCGGCCACCGCCGCCGTGCCCAGCACGAAGGTAAAAAAACTCCGCTTGCTCATGGCGTTCCCTCCCGCGATCCCCGCCAGCCATGCTGATGGGGATTTTTATTATTATAGCACAGGCCAAAGCATATTCCTAGTGAAAACGCTGGGGATTTCCGCCGCCGCCCTTGCTTGACTTTGCAGGGCCTCGAGGATAAAATGATTTACAGAAAAATATGAAAAGGAGCGTTGATTCCTATGCGTCCCTATCTGGAAAAGGCATTCGAGATCCGGGCCACGGTGGGCAAGCCCACCTTTATCGGGCAGGACGGCAAGGCGGGGCGGCGGCAGCTCATCGCCATCACCGGCGGCGAGATCATCGGCTTCGCCCTCCCCTACAACGGCGTGGTGCTCCCCGACGGGGTGGACAGCCAGGTGGTGCGCCCCAACGGGCGGGCGGAGCTTTCGGCCCGCTACGGCGTGAAGCTGAATGACGGGCGCAGCTTCTATATCCAGAATGACGGCATCCGCACCGTGCCGCCGGAGCATGTGGAAACGGTGCTGTCCGGCGGCATCGCCCCGGCGGAGGTGTATTACTGCGTCACCAAGCCGGAGTTTGAGATCTACGACGACAGCCTCAGCGACCTGAAGGACAAGCTGTTCGTGGTGAACGCGACGAGGTTCCCCGATTCGATCCTGCTTGAGTATTATATGGTGCTGATTGAGAAATAAGCGTTGTAGAAAATTCGCCAGGCCCCGCGGAAACGCGGGGCCTGGCGCTGTTGTTATTGGGTCTTAAGTACAAAGCAATAGTTCGGCAGCTCAATTCCAATCATTTTTTCCGATCTTTTCATCTATTCTCTTCGCATGCTCTACTAGTTCTCCGAAAGCATATAGGACAAGTCCAGAAAGCCAGCCAGCAACGACGCTCGCAAGAGTTCCCAAAATTACGACAAATATGCCTAAAATAGGATGATTCTCGACCATCATATACTCGCCAGTTCTGTTAAACACCCCTGCTATGTCGAAACCCGAGTATA
>CADBKO010000017.1 GCA_902795345.1 Oscillospiraceae bacterium | reverse complement strand
AGGAAGGGAAGGCCACCATCTTTGACCTGGAAAGCCTGGGGGACGGGGACGAGGGGACCGTCAGCGCCAGGGAGGAAGAATTTCAAAGGGAATACAAGCGCAGCCGGCGGCGCGTGAAGGTCACGGTCACCGTGGTGTCCCTGCTGCTGGCCGTCGCCTTCATCGTCTCCTTCGCCGTGGGGCGCTATGCCCTGAGCCCCGGAAGGGTACTGGTCTCCCTGTGGGAGGGCGTCCGCCATGCCGTCTGGTCCGTGGGGACCTGGCTGGGCAGCAGGGCAGCCCAGCCCCCCTTCATGACCGGGCGGGAGGACACGGTGGTCTGGCTGGTGCGCATGCCCCGCATCCTGGCGGGGGTGCTGGTGGGCGCGGCTCTATCCGCCTCTGGCGCGACCTATCAGGGCCTTTTCCGCAACCCCATGGTCTCCCCGGATATCCTGGGGGCCTCGGCGGGAGCCAGCGTGGGGGCCTGCTTCATGATGCTCCTGGATCAGGGAGCCGCCATGATCCAGCTGGGGGCCTTCGTTATGGGCATCGTGGCCGTGACTCTGTCCTATTTCCTCAGCAAGGCCATCGGGAAGGGCAGCAACATGGTGCTGCTCCTGGTGCTCTGCGGCATGACGGTGAACACCCTGTTCAATGCCCTGGTGTCCATCATCAAATACATGGCCGACACGGAATCCCAGCTGCCGGAGATGACCTACTGGCTCATGGGCTCCATCGCAAAGGCGGGCTATCGGGACCTGCTTTTCTTCGTCATCACCTTCGTCATCGGCACGGTGCCCATCCTCTGCCTCCGCTGGAGGCTGAACCTCCTCTCCTTCGGGGAGGACGAGGCCAGGGCCATGGGCGTCAACGTGGGGGCCATCCGCCTGGTGTGCATCGTCTGCGCTACCCTGCTCACCGCCGCCGTGGTCTCCATCGCGGGCACCATCGGCTGGGTGGGCCTGATGATCCCCCATCTGGTGCGCTTCATCGTGGGGCCCAACAACAAGACCCTGCTGCCCCTGAGCCTGCTTACGGGCGGGCTGTTCATGCTGGTCATCGACAATTTCTGCCGGGCGCTGCTGCCCTATGAGATCCCCCTTGGCGTGCTGACCAGCCTGCTGGGCGCTCCCTTCTTCATCTTCATCCTTTACAAGAGAAAGGGGAATGCCTGATGGAACTGACGGTGGTGAACGCCTCCTGCGGGTATGAGGGCGTCCCCGTGCTGAAAAACGTGTCCCTCTGTCTTCGGCAGGGGGAGATCGTCTGCATCCTGGGGCCCAACGGCATCGGCAAGACCACGGTGTTCCGCTCGGTGCTGGGCTTCCTGAAGCTCATCGAGGGAGAGATCCTGCTGGACGGGGTAAACAAAGCCCACATCAGCCAGAAGGAGTTTTCTCGGAGCGTGGGCTATGTGCCCCAGGGCCATGAGCCGCCCTTCCCCTACACCGTGCCGGATGTGGTGGTCATGGGGCGGGCCTCCCATCTCAAGAGCTTCGAAGCCCCCGGCATCCGGGAATACCGCATCGCGGACCGGGTCATGGAGCTGCTGGGCATCTCCTATCTCCGGGAGAAGATCTATACCCAGATCTCCGGCGGCGAACGGCAGATGGTGCTGATCGCCCGCGCCCTGGCCCAGAACCCAAAGCTGCTGGTGATGGACGAGCCCACCGCCAACCTGGATTTCGGCAATCAAATCCGGGTGCTGGAGTGTATCAAGGGCCTCTCCGGCTCCGGCCTGGGGGTGCTGATGACTACCCACAATCCCGACCACGCTTTCCTCTGCTGCGACCGGGTGATCCTGCTGACCAAGCATAAGGAAGTGCTGGAGGGGCCGGTGGACGAGATCGTGACGGAGGCTAACCTGTACCGGGCCTATGGGGTGGAGGTGAAGATCACCGAGACCCGCGGGGACGACGGGCGCATCGTCCGAAGCTGCGTCCCCATGCTGAGTTAGATGACAGGCCGGGAGACCGGCTGGATCATAGACATGCAGAAGAAAGCAAATAGGAGGAAACATCGAATGAAGAGAAGTCTTGCGCTGCTGCTGGCCCTGGTCATGGTGCTTGCGCTGCTGTCGGGCTGCAGCGGCGGCGGAAAAACCGCGCCTACCGCCGAGCCTACCCAGGCACCGGACACCACGGCGGCGCCCACCCAGGCCCCCGCGCCCACGGAAGCGCCGCAACCGACAGCACAACCCGCGCCCACGGAAGCCCCTGCGCCGACGCAGGAGCCTCAGCCCGCGACGCGCACCGTCACCGACATGAAGGGAAACGTGGTGGAGATCCCCTATGAAGTCCACACCTATGTGGAGAGCTGGTTTGCCCACAACGCCGTGGACCTGATGCTGGACCGGGCGGAGGGCATGCTCATCACCTGCGCCAACACGAACACCCATCAGTGGATGTATATCGTCTGCCCAAATTTCTGGAACGCCCAGTCCACCACCTTCTCCACGGACATGAGCCTGGAGGAGATCATCGCCGCCGACCCGGACGTGGTCTTCGGCTCCAATGAGAAATACCGGGAGATGTTCGAGAACGTGGGCATCCCCTTCATCAACTGCTCCTTCAACACCTATGAGACCCTGATCCAGTCCATCCGCCTCACGGCGGAGGTCTTCGGCAGCGAGGCCCTGGCCATCGCGGAGGACTATGTGGACTATCTCAATGAGCGGCTGGATTTCGTCTCCTCCCGCGTGTCCGGCATCCCCGACGAGGAACGCACCACCGTGGCCCACGGCAGCAGCGTCTATGAGCTGGATTTCGACGGGGCCAACACCATCATCGACCAGTGGATCACCTACGCCGGGGGCATCAACGCCGCCGCCCAGGGCCTGGAGGGCAACCTGCAGACCATCTCCATCGAGCAGGTCATAGAGTGGGATCCCGACGTGCTGATCACCGGGCGGCCCCAGAGCCAGGTGGACGAGATCATGGCCGATCCCGTGTGGGCCAACCTGAAGGCCGTCAAAAACGGGCGGGTCTATGCCAATCCCAGGGGCATCTTCGCCTGGGACCGCTACGGCGTGGAGGCCGCCCTCCAGCCCCAGTGGTGCGCCAAGCTCCTTTATCCCGATCTGTTTGAAGATTTCGATATCAAGGAAGAACTGAAAATCTTCTACCGCCGCTTCCTGGGCTATGAGCTCAGCGACAACCAGGCTCAGATGATTCTGAACTACGAGACGCCTGAGTTGAACATGGAAAGCCGCATCATCACGGACCTGAACGGCAATGAGGTGGAAGTCCCCATCCCCGTGAAGAAGATCTCCACCGGCAAGCTGAACCTCACCCAGCTCACCCTGATCCTGGCGGGCAGCGACGCCGTTGCCAACCTGGGCGACGGGGCGGACGCGAGTAAGGGCACCCTCCTGAACGCCATGTTCCCCGAGCTGGAGGGGATGACCGTTCTCACCGAGAGCAACATGGATGCGGAAGCCCTGCTGCTGGCGGAGCCCGACCTTGTCATGATCTACACCCGCTCCACCGAGCTGGGCGGCAATCTGCAGAATGCGGGTTTCCCCGTGGCCTACTGCAACCTGGGCAACGAGGAGGAGCTGCTGCGGACCATGAAGATCATGTCCGCCGCCCTGGGGGGCGGCGCTCCCATGCAGGCGGCGCGGTATGAGACCTTCTACCGGCAGTTGATGGCCGACGTGGCGGAAAAGAGCGCGGGCCTGGCGGAGGAAAGTAAGCCCATGGTGGCTTATCTCCGCAGTAACGGCGCGGTCTGCGGCGTGAACTCCATGCCCAATAACTGGATCGCCGCCGCCGGCGGCGTGAACATCGGCGCCCTGGCGGGCTTCCCCCAGTATGCCGCCGAAATGTCCGCCGAGGACCTCATCATGTACGACCCGGACATCATCTTCTGCGAGAGCGCCCAGACCCTGGAATTCCTGGATAACGACGCATACAAGAACCTGAAGGCCGTGAAGAACGGGACCCTTTACATCGTGCCCTACGGCCTGAGCTGCTCCGGCCTGGCCAACGCGGAGAACCCCCTGGTCTGGCAGTGGGCGGCGAACATCATCCAGCCGGATATTTACGATTACGACGCCGAGCAGACCATCCGGGATTTCTTCCTGGATTTCTACGGCTATGAGCTGTCGGACACACAGCTCGATACGATCCTTCATCGGTAAGGATCGGCTGACACACACTTACGCCCCCGCCCAGCGCGGGGGCGTAAGTCCGGGAAAGGAGGAAAAATCATGTTCTGGCTGGATTGGCGGGAGCTGGAAAAGCACAACGACTGGGGCGTCCGGGACAAGGACGACGCTGCTGCGGCCCTGTGGAACGACGGCGCGGAGCAGTGGGAGAAGCGCAGCGCCGGGGAGGCGGGATTTGCCCAAAAGCAGGTGGACGCCCTCACGCGGATCACCAAAGAGACCATGGTGCTCGATGTGTGCTGCGGCACCGGGCCCCTGACCCTACCCCTGGCGAAAAAAGCCCGGCAGGTCACCGCCTTCGACTTCAATGAAAAGATGCTGGATTTCGTGCGCCGCAAGGCCGCAGAGGCAGGCGCAGACAACATCGATTACCTTCGGGGCAATTTCAATACCATCGTACCCGGCGAGGATTTTCAGCCTGCGGAGATCGCGGTCACCCGCCATTCCCCCGCCCAGGGGAACATCCTGAGATTCAGCCGCTTCGCCACGAAATACTGCTACAGCCTGGCCCTGGCGGCGGACCCGAGGGACGATTTCCCCCTGCCAGGCCGGAAGGGCGGCGGGCGCTGGCTCCGCTCTGCCGACGAGTCCCGGAACACCTCCCCCCGACCCGACGGGCGGAAATACGGCCTGAACATCCACTTCAATCTGCTGTATGAGGCCGGGGCGAACCCGGAGGTGCGCTACGTCACCGACGCCAGGAAGCTCACCGCCCCCACGAAGGAAGCCCTGGCAGAGGCCGTCTTTCCCGTGAGCGGCGACACGGAGATCCTCCGCTGGGTGGAGCGCCATGCCCGGCCCGCACCGGAGGGCTGGGAACTCCTTCGCCCCCAGACCATGGCCGTCATGGGCTGGGACCCCGCGGAGATCCGCTGGGACCTGGTGGAAAAGCTGGGTATCGATTGGTGAATCAGCAAGCGATTATCCTGAAATGAGGATATATTCTTGACAGAGGATAAAGAAATCATTATACTGATGTGCGAACAATCAGAGCTGAAAATCATAGGGGGAAACCCCTCTGAACGGAAAGGAAGGACTTACGAATGGCAAGGTACGGAAAGAAAAGCCTGTCCCTGCTGCTGACGCTGGTCCTGCTCCTGGGCCTTCTCACGGGGCTGGGGATGCAGGCGGCCGCGGCGGAGCTGCCGCAGTACGCGGCGGATGGGACCATGACGGAGCTGGCGGAAGGCGCGAAGACCGCCGCCGGCACATACAGCATCGCCGACGCAGCCGAGCTGCGCGCTCTCAGCGCGTGGGTCAACGCCGGGAACACCGGCGAGGGGTATACCTTTTACCTGACGGCGGATATCGACCTGGGCGGCAAGGACAGCCCCTGGGCTCCCATCGGCCAGCTGGACGGGAACCTGGGCGACACGGATGTGAAGGCCGCCTTCTTCGGCACCTTTGACGGCCAGGGTCACAGCGTCACCGGCCTCTGGGTCGGCGGGGACGATTATACCACCGGGGCCGGGCGCTATAACGCCGCCAACGGCCTGTTCGGCGTCAATTTCGGTACGGTCATGAACGTCTTTGCCGAGGTGGAGATCAATACCTACCGGCAGGGCGGCGCCATTGCCGGGGTGAACTTCGGCACGGTAAAATACTGCGCCTCTGCGGGCAGCATCAACGCCAACGGCGGCGGCGGCACCAGGGGCACCGGCGGCGTCGTGGGCTCCAACTACGGCAGCGTAGAGGCGTGTTACAGCTCCGCCGCGGTCCACAACGACTATCGCCGCGCCGGCGGCATCGTGGGCTACAATGCCAAAGAGGTCGCGGACATGGACGCCCACGGCACCTGGAACAGCCGGGACGACGCGGCGCATATCGCTGCGGAACCCACCACCTTCCTCGGAAGCATTTCCGACTGCTTCTTCGTGGGCTATGCTTCCAGCGCCTCCAGGGAATACAGCGGCGGCATCGCCGCCAGCAATGACGCGGAATGTATCATCGAAAACTGCTACTGGCTGGACGGCTCCAGCGCGGATAACTGGGGCTATTACCAGGAAGCGGAAGGGGCCACCGGCGTCTTCGATTCCGAGGGCATCGTTGCCGGCAGCGGCAAGAGCCTGCTGGAAGCCCTGAATAACGACGCCTTTGCGGCGGGGGACCATTTCCCCAGGCTGTGGTGGGCAAGGAGCGAGACTGCGGCAGCGGAGCCTGCTGACGGCGCGGAAGAACCCGCCGAGGAAGTAGCTTCGGCGCTCACCGTCTTCGGCGCGGAGACCGGGCTGGAACAGCTGAAAGCCTGTGAAACCGTCAAGACCCTTGTAAAAGCCGGAAAGAACGGCGAAACGGAAATCGAAGTCAAGGGCATCACTGCCGCGGACCTCATCGAAAAGATCGGCGGCGGCAGCGCCGCAGCCACCCTGAGCCTTACCTTCACCGCCGCCGACGGCTTCTCCGCCAAGGTGGACAAGCCGGAAGCGGGCTGGGATGAGGTCATGCTTCTCTGGGAGGGCGACGGGGCGAGTGACGAGAGTCTGAAATCCGCCGTGAACTACGGCGGCGGCAAAGAGTGGGTAAACGGCGTCGTCACCGTGGAAGCGGAGGGCGAAAGAGTGGGTAAACGGCGTCGTCACCGTGGAAGCGGAGCAGGCCGCCGTCCTCTATAACGGCCAGCCCCTGACCCTGGACGCCCTGAAGGCTTATGAGACCGCAAAGACCCTGGTGAAAAGCGGGAAGAATGGCGAAACGGAAATCGAAGTCAAGGGCATCACCGCTTCCGACCTGATCTCCAAGGTCATGAGTTGCAGCGCCGAAACGACCCTCAGCCTTACCTTCACCGCCGCCGACGGGTTCTCCGCCAAGGTGGACAAGCCGGAAGCGGGCTGGGAGGAAGTCATGCCTGAAATCCGCCGTGAACTACGGCGGCGGCAAAGAGTGGGTAAACGGCGTCGTCACCGTGGAAGCGGAGGGCGGCAAGGAAGTCTGCCTTACCCTCTGCCTGAAGCAAGGCGCGGGCGAAGCGGCCATGCTGAAGGAATACAGCAAGGATGAGCTGCTGGCTCTTGCCGAGAAGAATGAAGCAGGCTGGGCTTATCTCTATTACAAGGGCGAAGCCTGGGCCTCCATTGTGGCCACCGAGGTGGTGGGGCTGGATGCCCTCCTGGCCGACGCAGGCGCGGCGGAAGCCTGGGTGAGCGGCGCCTGGCTGGAGTTCACCTGCTCCGACGGCGTCTATACCAAGTCCTATCCCAGCTTTGACGATATCAGCGCCAAAAACCTCTTTGTGACGGAGACCGGCTCCAGCCTGGTGCCTGCAGGCCTGGCCGTCACCTGGAATACTGGCAATCTGGAGCCTGTGAGCGAGGAATCCGTGGCCGCCCTGGCCGCCACCGCCTATGCTTCCGGCAACCTGTGCTTTGTCTACGGCATCGCGGCAGACCAGTTCACCGACCCAGCCAATACCCCCGCCGGGGCGCGGATGCCCACCGGCGTCCTGACGCTAACGGTCTGCACCGGCGAGGAAGCGCCGGAGGGCACCGTGGGCACCTCCAAGAACGGCGCGGTGTTCAGCGATATCGCGGGCACCTGGGCCGAGGTGGATATCCTGGCTGCGGCGAAAAAGGGCCTTGTGAATGGCATGGGCGGCGGCCTGTTCCAGCCGGAAACCACCCTCAGCCGGGCAATGATGGCCCAGCTCCTCTACCGCGTGGCCGGGGAGCCCGCCTCCGAGGGCGCGAGCTTTGGCGACGTGACGGCGGCCAACTGGTATTATGCGGCCGCCTCCTGGGCGGACAGGAACGGTATCGCGGGCGACTTCGCCAAGGGCGGCTTTGAGGGCCGCAGGGACGTCACCCGTGAAGAAATTGCCGCCATGCTCTACCGTTACTGCATATCCAGCGGCGTCGACACCTCCGCCAGAGCGGACCTGAGCGCCTTCGGCGACGCAGGCGAGATCCACGACTGGGCGAAGGACGCCATGGCCTGGGCCGTAGCGCAGGGCATCGTGGAAGGCCGTCCGGGTAACGCCATCGCCCCCGCCGAAACCTCCACCCGCGCCGAGGCGATCACCATGCTGATACGCTTCTGCCGGACCGTGCTGGGCATGGAAGGCTGAAAAAAAGACTGCGGGTAGGCGGAAGGATCATCGATCCTTCTGCCTCCCCCAATGGGAAAGGAGGGATCGAGCGTGAAATACAGGATCACGGTGCAGCTGCCCAGGCAGGAGCGGACCCCCAGCGAGGAGCTGCTGGAAAGGGCCGTGCTGCTCCTGGAGGGGGTGGCGGAATACGGGGCCATCTACCCAGCGGCCAAAAAGCTGGGCATCAACTATTCCTACGCCTGGTCCTCCATCAAAAAGGTGGAGCTGAGCCTGGGGGAAGACCTGCTGGTGCGCGTCGGCGGCTCCACCGGCTGCAAGCTGACGGAGCGGGCGGAAGCGCTGACGAAGGAATACCGCCGGGTCCAGGCGGCGGCCCAGGCCGCCGCAGACTCGGTCTCCAACAGTTAGAAAACACCGCCGGTGTCCGAACCGGCGCAGTTTTCTGCCAAGCATTATGCTGAAACGAGATAAAGAACTATGAAAAACCATCTTTTGCGAATCCTCTCCCTCCTGATCCTGTCCCTGCTGCTGTCCCTGGGGGGCTGTGGCGTGCCGAAGGTGAAGGTGGCGGGGGAGACCACGACCTTCACCGACGACTGCGCCCGGACGGTGACGGTGCCCAGGGAGATCCATCGGGTGGCCCCCTCCGGGGCCGTGGCCCAGATGATCCTCACCGCCATCGCGCCGGATCTGCTGGCGGGCCTCAGCGGCACCCCCGGCACCAGCCAGCTGCGCTATCTGCCGGAAAACTACGTCGATCTGCCCACCTTCGGCCAGTTCTACGGCGCGAAGTCCACCCTGAACCTGGAAACCCTCCTGGCGGCGGACGTGGACATCATCATCGACCTGGGGGATAAAAAGGCCGGCCACGCCTCCGACATGAACGGCATCCAGAAGCAGTGCGGCATCCCCACCATCTTCATCGAGACCACCCTGGATAAATTCGCCGGGGCCTACCGGAAGCTGGGGGTCCTTCTGGGCCGCGAGGAACGGGGGGAGGAGCTGGCCGCCTACATCGAAAACACGGTGGAGACGGCGAAAGCCCTGGCCGCGACGATCCCGGAGGCGGAGCGGAAGACCGTCATGTACGGCAGCGGCACCTCCGGTCTCAACTGCAACGCCAGGGGCAGCATCCAGGCGGACGTGCTGGAGCTGGTGGGGGCGGTGAACGCCATCGTGGTGCCCCAGAAGGAGCTTTCCAATTCCGGAGGGGGCAACACAATCAATATGGAGCAGCTCTATCTCTTCGACCCGGATGTGATCCTCCTCACCGAGGGCGGTCCCTACGCCCACATCGGGGAGGACGAGGTGTGGCAGCGGCTCCGGGCCGTGCAAAATGGAGATTATTACGAGATCCCCTGCCTGCCCTACAACTGGCTCTCCAGCCCGCCCTCCGTCAACCGCATCCTGGGCGTCTGGTGGCTGGGGAACCTGCTGTACCCGGAGGTCTTCGACTATGACATGGCGGACAAGGTGACAGAGTTCTACGCCCTGTTTTACGGGACGGAGCTGAGCCGGGAGGAGGCGGAAGCCATGCTCAGAAATTCCACGGGGAAGCGGGCGCCATGAAACGGAGACTTCTGCCTTGCCTTATCCTGTGCTGCCTGTTGCTGACCCTCTGGCCCCAGGGGGCCAGGGCGGCCATCGCCACGGACACCATCACCGTCCGGGTGGGCTACCTCGGCGGGCCTTATTTTGAAAAGGCCACCTTCCACTGGAAGGAACTTGACGATTATTACGACGGGGCCCTGTCCACCCAGGAGCTGATCTACAGCTACTGCAGCGGCAGCCGCACCGCCCTCTGCGCGGCCCGCGGCTTCCTGCTGACGGACCTGCTGGAGCTGGCAGGGGTGGATATTTCCGGGGCCATTGAGCTGGCTTTCTGGACGGACGACCAGGCCGTGGGAGCCTGGACCAGCTTCCAGAAGGAAGAACTGCTGGACCGGCCCCGCTATTATTTCCCCAACCTCTCCGCCGACGAGGACGGGAACCTCACGCCCCTCCTGGGGGGCGAGCTCACCGACGGGGCCCAGCGGGTGGACTGCATGCTGGCCCTGGAGGAGAACTGGGAATGGGACGCCCAGAGCGATATCTTCGCGGAGCGGGGCTTCGATTTCATGAGCGCCACGGGCCGCTTCCGCCTGCTCTTCGGCCAGACCACGCCCTCGGAAGCAAGGACCATGCAGTCGGCCAAATACGTCCACACCATCGACGTGACCTTTGCGGGCAAGCCCGTCTTCGGTGCGGAGGACAATCTGGAGCTGAAGGTGGGGCAGGATTACCGGGTGCAGGTGAACGTGGCCGCAGAGGATTCTTTGCTGGAGCAGTACATCCTGGATAACCTCGTCTGGAGCAGCAACAACAGCGAGGTGGTGGAGGCGGACCTGTACGGCAACCTGCGGCTGAAATCTGCCGGGGAAGCGGAGATCACCGCATCCTGGGGAGAGGAGACCATCCGCATCCATATCCGGGTCTCCCCGGAGGAAGCTGAGACGCAACCGGCCTCCGGCACGGAGGGAGAGGGGAGCGCCGCCGCAGAACCGGCTGCGGAGCCGGAAGCCCCGGCAGAACCGGAAGCGCCCCCGGAACCCGAAGCTCCGCCGGAACCGGAACCAGAGCCGGAACCGGAGCCTGAACCGGAAGAACCGCCGGAACCTGAACCGGAACCAGAGCCTGAGCCGGAACCGGAACCAGAGCCGGAGCCTGAGCCGGAACCCGAACCCCAGCCGGAGGAGGTAGCCTATTCCGAGAACCGCGCGGGGGTCTATATCCTCTCCTCAGAGCTGATGGCCCGGACAGAGTACGCCCAGTGGGTCAACAGCGTCCTGGACCATCCGGTGACGGTGGACAGCGACCGGGGCGACGTGATGAACTGGCGGGAGCAGCCCATGGCCTCCGACGCGGTGCAGCTGGTGCTGGAGGAGGTGCCGGAGCGGGACCTGAGGGGACCGGTGCTGCTGGGCTGCCTGGGCCTGCTGATCCTGGGCGCAGCCTGGGGCTGCGGTCTTGGCATCTGTCATCGAAAGGAAAAGAAGAAATGAAAACGCAAGACACGGTATTTACCATATCGGATATCCTGCGGGCGGTGGCCCGCACCATGGAGACGCCCGTGGTGGTCGTCCTGATCCTGCTCATGGCGGCTGCGGTCTTTATGCTGGGCTGGCTGATCGCGGAGGCCCTGGGGGAGCGGCGGAAGCTGACGAAGGCCCTGCCGACGCTGATCGAAAGGCTGCGGGAGAGTCCCGGCGACAGAGAGATGGCCGCCGCCATCGAAGGGGCGGGGCTCCTGCGGCGGCAGAAGGCCGCCCTCCTGGAGCTGCTGGCTCACCCGGAATTCACCCCCGTCATGCGGGAGGCCCTGGCGGCACAACTGCTGGAAACGGAGGAGGCAAGGTGGAACCGCACCGTGCTGAGGACGGATCTGATCGCCCGCCTGGGGCCCATGTTCGGCCTGCTGGGGACCCTGATCCCCCTGGGCCCCGGCATCATCGCCCTGGGACAGGGGGACACCTTTACCCTCTCCCAGTCCCTGCTCACCGCCTTTGACACCACCGTCGCCGGTCTGCTGGCAGCGGCCCTGGCCTCCGTGATCTCCGCTGTGCGCAAGCGGTGGTACCGGCGCTATGCCTCCGACCTGGAGACCCTGGCGGAATGCATCCTGGAGCTTGTAAAGCAGAAAAAGGAGGGAGCATAATGCTGCGCCGCCGTCTGAGAAGGCAGCGGGAGGAAAGCGAAGTGAACCCCCTGGACGGGGTAGCCAACCTCTCCGACGCCATGCTGATCCTGGCCGTGGGCATCATGCTGGCCCTCATCCTCAACTGGAATGTGGATATCAGCGCCGTGCGGGGCGAGACCGCCGACACCGAGGAAGCCCTCACCTTCACCGAGGAGGATATGTCCCAGTCCGAAGCCCTGGAGGGTGAGGGAGAGCTGGAAAAGCTGGGGGCCGTCTACTATGACCCCGCCACCAGCACCTATTACATCATCGAGGAGGAAACGCCGTGAAAAGGATCCTTTCCGTCCTTCTGATCCTGGCCCTGCTGCTCACCCCCGCTTTTGCGGCGGGGGAGTACAGCATCTCCGCTGGGGAGGAGACCGGCGGCAGCCTTCTGCCCGACGTTTCCTCCGCCAAGGCCGGGGACACCGTCACCGGCAGGGTGGAAGCTCTGCCCGGCTGGGATATCGCCACGGTACGCGTGGAATACGGGGGAAAGACCGAGTATGCTGACCTGGAAGGGGATACCTTCTCCTTCACCATGCCCGACGGCGACGTGACCCTTCGCGCCGCGTTCTACACGCTGGATGTGTGGGACGGGGCGGTGGACGTGAGCTGGTACGACCCGGCGAAAAGCGAATATGAGCTTTCCACCCCCGCACAGCTGGCGGGCCTGGCCGCCCTGGTGAACGGCATGGTGGATGTCCATACCCCGGAGTGGCGGGTGAAGGGGGACCGGAGCCTCATTTCCTGTACCGCCTATCCCAATACGCTGCTGGTGGGCGCCGGGGGCGGCAACGTGAGCGACACGGTCTACTGCTCCGCGCTGGATTTCGCCTATAAGACCTTCTATCTCACTTCCGACATGGATATGGGGGCGGTGCAGGGCCCCGACGGAAGCTGGTCCGGCCCCAATTGGACCCCCATCGGCGGCAAGTTCTCCATGGACCCGGAGGAGATCGAGGGGGACAGCTTCGTGCTGGACACCCGCTTCAACGGCGTCCTGGACGGTCAGGGCCACACGGTAAGGAATATCTGCTGCCTGCGCTATGCCGCCAAGGGCTTTCCCTACAGCATGGCCATCGGCCTGGTGGGCTTCCTGGGCGGCGCGGGGGATGTGAGCGGCATCACCGCCGACTTCACGGGCGGCTGGCAGCCCGCCGTGCGCAATGTGGCCGTGGGCCCCGGCTATATCTATGGCCGCAGGATGGTGGCGGGCGTTGTGGGCCGCATCGGAAAGACCAATAATGGCGTCATTGTGGAAAACTGCGCCAATTCCTGCGACGTGCTGAATACCGACGCCAAGGGCGTGGGCGGCATCGTGGGCGCGGGCTGGGGCAAGGGCGTCATCCGCAACTGCTACAATGCGGGGAAGATCAGCACCATCTTCTCCTGCCCGGCGGGGGGCATCTGCGCCTCCAACGACGGGCTGGATATCTATAACTGCTACAATGTGGGCACCATCGATTCCAACGGGGCGATCCGGGGCCGGGCCATCGGCGGCCACGACAGCGGCAGCTATCAGGTGCTGAACTGCTATTACCTGGCCGGCTGCGACGACGACCCCGCCTCCAACGGCTGGTACGCGGGCACGGCTGCGTCAAAGCTGACCCTTGATGTGAAGGCCCTGACGGAAACAGAGCTGAAAAGCCCGGATTTCCTCCAAAAGCTCAACGGCAACGGCGCTGCCTTTGTGACGGACGCAGCGGGAATCAACAACGGCTGCCCCGTCCTTTGGTATCAGGCGGCTTCCTCCGACAGCCTCTGCAGCGTGTCCGTCGTTGAGACCGAGGGCGGAAGCGTGGAATGCAGTCCCTCCGGCAGCGTCCCGGCAGGGACCCTGGTGGTTCTCAGCGCCGAGCCCGTGCCGGGCTGGACCCTGAAAACCTTCACGGTGAACGGGCAGCCCATCACCGGGGATTTCTGGACGGTGACGGAGGACTGCGTCTTCGGCGCGGTCTTTGCCGAGATCCGCAGCTGCCGCCTCCATGTCACGGAAAGCGTGGAGCAGGCGCTTTCCCTTCGCCGCACCGGCTACCGCTATCTGAACGGGGAGCTGATCTGGGCGGAGGAGGAGCCCGTGGGCGAGGGGGATGAGCTGCTGCAGGAAAACACCCTCCTTGTCGCCGCGAGGGGTTATGACGACATCGGGCCGGAGGACATGGACCTGGAATTTACCGACGGCTTCACCTTCACCGCGGAAAATGCGGAGAAGGTGCGCAGCGGCGTCTACACCGTCACCGGCGAGGGGGACGTGACCCTTTCCGCCCGGCGTCTGACGAGGAAAAAAAGCTGGCTCAGCCTGGCGGACGTGAGCTGGTATAACCGCAGCGGCAGCTATGTCCTGACGACGGCGGAACAGTTGGCGGGCCTGGCGAAGCTGGTGAACACCGGCGTCAGCGATTTCGCCGGGGAGACCGTCACCCTGGGTGCGGACGTCTCCCTGAAAAACACGGACGGCACCGTGGGCGTCCGCACCTGGACCGGCATCGGCGCCTCCGCCGAGCGGGCCTTCCGGGGAACCTTCGACGGGCAGGACCACACGATCCGGGACATGACCGCCTGGTCCGACGGCAGCTACGCCGCCCTTTTCGGCTATGTGAAGGACGCGGAGATCCGGGACCTGACGGTCATGGGGAGCGCCTCCTGCGCCGCCGCCACCGCCTGCGCGGCGGGTCTGGCGGCCTGCGCGGAAGGAAGCGTCATCGAAAACTGCGACAGCCGGGTGGAGGTCAGCGTCACCGGCAGCCTGGCCGGGGGCCTCTGCGCCCACATTTCCGGCGGCACCCTTTTGCGTTCCTGCCGGAATTACGGGGCCGTGACCGCCCAATGCTCTGTCGGCGGCCTGGCCGCCGTGTCCTACAGCGGTGAGGACCGGATCGAGGACTGTTATAATTTCGGGATGCTTACCGCCCTGGGCAGCGGCAGCAGCGGCACCGGCGGCATCGTCGGCAAACTCAGCGGGGCCGTCTCCGGCTGCGGCAGCGCCGGGGAAATCGTCAGCGCCGACCGCTATACCGGGGGCCTGGCGGGCTACACCGTGGGCCGGCAGTCCTCCCGCATCGAGGATTCGTATTCCACTGCGTCTCTCCGTGTCAGCTCCAGCGCGGCCAATGCCGCGGCGGGGACCCTGGTGGGCTATGCCCAGTATCTCACCATGCTTGGCTGCGTATCTTCCGGCAGCGTGACCGCCGCCGAGGGCTTCCCCGAAGGGGGACTGGGCGGCCTCATGGGGAAAGCCGGGACGGAGGCGGTGATCGAGGACTGCGCTTCCGGCGAGGTGACTTTGGACTTCGGCTTTGAGGCGCTGGACATGCCGGAGCCGGAGAAAAAGGACAGCTATACCGCGACCTTCCTGGCCGACGGCAAAGTGGTGGCGGAGATCTCCTACCGACCCGGCGACACGGTCCTGGGGGAGCCGAAGGTGCCTGTCAAAGAGGGATACACCGGCTTCTGGAGCCGCTATGCCCTGGGAGAGGCGGATATCACGGTCACTGCGGTGTACCGGCTGCGGCAGGTGTCCGGCGGGGAAAAGCTCGCATCCGGGCACTATAGCCTGGCCTTCGGCGCTTCCGGCATCCTTACCGTGGCAACGGGGAGCAGTGTCACCCTTTCCGGGGAGGCGGAAAACCTCACCGTCGCCGCGGAGAGCGGCGCGGAGCTGATTTTGGACGGCCTGCAGCTATCCGGCGACCGCTGCCTTCTGGACCTGGGGGAAGGCTGCACACTGCGCCTCACGGGCGCGAACAGCCTGGCGGCGGAAAGCGACGATCGGGACAATACCGCCGTTCCTCTGCGCTTTGAAGGAAGCCTCGCCGTCGCCGGTCCCGGCAGCCTTGCCATCGTTTCCGGCGTCGGCAACAGCGCCGTCTGGTCCGAGAGCGGGACCCTGACCCTGGAGAGTGGACTCCTGTTGGTGAAAAAGCTGGACCTGCTGGGCTTCGACGGCGGCGCGTTGAACGCATCCCAGGTCGTCGTGAAGGGGGGCAGCCTCCTGATCTACACCGACAGCGACAATGTGCCCGCTATTTGGGCGGAGAGCACGGTTCTGGAGGGGGGCAGCCTCCATGCCCGCTGCCTGCGCACGGAGCAGGTGGTCGCGGGCAGGCTGACCCTGGCGGGCGGCGCCGCCCGGCTGGAGGGCCACAGCCCCAACAGCAGCGGGGCGGGCAGAGACACCTTCAATGCCACCGCCGCCGACGCTTCCGGCAGCGGCTTCCTGGATGGGACGACCCCGGCAGAGCGGGTGATGCTCACGAACCAGCCCGTCGTCTTCTGCGGGAAGACGGTGGACATGGAGGTCTATAACGTAAACGACAATAACTATTTCAAGCTGCGGGATATCGCCGCCCTGATGAACGGCTCTGAAAGCAGCTTCTCCGTCAGCTTCGATCCCGAACTAAGGGCGGTGACCGCCTGCCGGGGTGAGGCCTATACCTTCGTGGGCGGCGAGCTTCTGCCCGGCGAGGACAAGTCCTCTACAGCGGCGCCCAGCCAATGGCTGCTGTTTGTGAACGGAACTCTCCGGCCCTGCGCCGCAGTGAACGTGGGCGGTTCCAACTTCTTCAAGCTGCGGGACCTGGCCGAAGCCCTGGGCTTCCATGTGGAATACGACAAGGAGAAGCGCACGGTGATCATCGAACCGTAACCCCGTGGCAAAACGGAATACAGAGGATGGCCGCAGTTTTCTGCGACCATCCTCTGTTGACGGGAAAGACGAGCGCTTTTCAAGGGGATCGTACAGTGTCTCCCGATCCTTTTCCGCGACGGTCGCGACGATTGCGACGGTATTATTGATGCTGCTATGATCGTTGCATCCGTCGCCTATTGTATGAGTGCTCTAATTCCGGCATACTGAAATCTCCTATCCGCGAGGATGGTCTGAGAACGCTCATCGAAGATCGCCGTAGCGTGCAGAGCACGGTATATCAAATGTTCCCGCCATTGCGATGATCCTCGCAGCTGTCGCTT
The DNA here is from genome assembly GCA_902795345.1 of Oscillospiraceae bacterium. GTDB lineage: Bacteria > Bacillota > Clostridia > Oscillospirales > Oscillospiraceae > UBA1774. The sequence continues at coordinate 39,599 of CADBKO010000017.1, read as the reverse complement.
TTTTGAATTCGGACCCTGAAAACAGAATATAGCATACCCTTTTGGCCATACCGGCATTTTCGGGTATTATAGCCTCCATAATCCAGCCTTGTTATAGTATGGGTGTTCTTATTAGTTATGGTACCTCCCCCGTCAGCGGAGCTTCTTAGTCAGTGAACCGCTTTCCATGCGGAACTTTATGATCGGGTAAAGTGCGCCTTTCCTAAGTGCTTTCATCCCGACATACCGAAATCTCCCATCCGCGAGGATGGGATGAACACTTTCAACGGCGCTTTCAATATGGCGCAGAACAAGGCATATCAAGCGTCTGGGGCATCGCCGTTTCAGAAGAATTGCGAAAAGTCTTTTTGGCGCTGAAAGGAGATTCCGGTATTGTGGCGGAGCATCTCACGGGGGAGTATACTGAAATCGTTCTTATTAGATATGGGACCTCCCCCCTCAGCTGGAGCTTACTAAGTTGTAAAGCCGTTTTTCCACGGCATTATTGCGGGGATGCTATACTCGTCTGCTGCACAACCGCTCTAATATGATCCAGGCCCATTTTTATAAATGAGCCTCATGGGAGAAAACAAAACTAATTGAACATCGATTGTCATTGGACACAGAAAGACTCTTGTTTGTTGTTGAACAGGTTTTTCTGTGTCCGCATTTTTGCGCCGGCGTCTTGCCATTCGCCGGCGAAAGGAGGTTGAGATCATGCTGCAAATGATCCAGAAGTGCATCCGAAAACTCTGCCCCCGGCCAGTTTCGTCGGCCAGGGGCGAGGAAAGCGACGCAACTCACGTTGTCAGAAGAGCCGTCCGGCGGTACGGCGAAACCACCGCCAGAGGAGAGGCAAGCACCTCGACCTGCGCAGCCATGGTGAGAGCATGGCTCCGGCAGCGCAGGATCATCCCAGGCAATCGGTCCCTTTACCGGAGGGACCAACGGACACCCGCAGCCTTTCCAGCTGCAGCCGAGTTCAGCGGAATGGTGTCTTCCGTTTCGTCGGAGCAAGCGGCGTATCGATCGCTTCCGCGCCAGCGCGAAAGCTCGTTCGGTTCGCTGCTCCTCCTTCAAATCACAATCGCTTTGCTGGGTTGTGATTTGATTCTGGCGAAGGAGTCTATAGGCTCCTATACGGTTTCGTACTGACCTGGATACTTAATAACAGAGACAGGAAAGAAGTAAGAGGGCCTGAAGCGTTGTGCTGCAAAGGTTTTCGAGGTTCTTTCAGTCTGGAAAAGACGGAAATTGGCCGGAAACGGGCGGTTCTGTCAATGGGCGAAGTATGCCCGAACGAGATTAGGACAAGGAGGAAAGGTCATGGAGAATATCGGCATTTATAAGTCTTTGGTCGCGCAGCTGGACAGGCTGGCGCGGCATAATCGGCAGGGGAGTTATCGGACGAAGGAACGGTATTATGAGGCTGAGAAGCGATTCTGTGCGTTCCTGGCGGAGGAGTATCGATTACAAAAGCTGGCGAATGTGAGCGGGAAGCATCTGGTGAGTTATGTGCTGTTCATGCAGGAGCAGGGGAAGTCTGCCAGTACGGTCAAGACGGAGTTGGCGGCCATTCGCTTCTTTCACGATAAGATCGAGAATGCCAAGTATCGGCTGCCGGATAATTCGGAGCTGGGAATCGAGCTGGAGCGTCGCAGCTTCGGCGGCGTGGACCGCACCTGGAGCGAGACGGAATTCGAAACCATGTTGGACCTGGCTCTGCAAGGCGAGCGGGAGGATTATGTCCTCGCCTTCTGCCTTGGCCGCCTGGCTGGCCTTCGTATCCACGAGTGCTTCCGCATCGATACCGCCATCGCGGAAAAAGCCCTCCGGGAAAATGCAATAACCATCAAGGGTAAGGGCGGCAAGATCCGCACGGTGCCAATTGAGAATGAGCGGATCACTCTGATGCTGCGCAAGCGGCTGGCGGTCACGAAGCGGGGACATAAGCTGATGGTTCCCGATGATATACGCACGGACGTGGCGATAACGGAATTGCAGCAATTTATAGCTGCCCATCGGTACATTATCCAGGATGAAGAATCAGACCGTCCCCTGACATTCCACGGACTTCGCCATACTTATGCTGTGGAAAAGTACAAGGCGCTTATCACCGCTGGGAAGACGGATCTGGACGCCCATTATGAGGTTTCCCGCCTTTTGGGGCATGAGCGTCCGGATGTGACGGACATCTACTTGGCTTCCTTGGTCGGCACAGGTGAGCGGAATCAAGGTGGAAAGACTGCGTTATGTGTTGATGTAGAACAACCCAGTGGTACTCCTGCGTATAACGTAGGCACATTGTGATTGGCGTGCCTCTTATGTCGCCATAGGTCAACATTGTGCGCAGCGTTGCGGAACGATAATTATTTTCAGTTTTTTCGCTCAGGAGGGTGGTCAAAATGCCTTCCAAATCGGCATTTATTATAGAGGGGTGTTTTTTGAGAAGAATTTTCGTGAAAATGAAGTTTTTTTCAAAAATGGGTGTTCAGAAGCCCCTCTGTACCTACATTTATTTATGGGAGGAGAATTCTCAGGCGGACCCAAAAAGAGAAAAACTCTGAAAGAGAATCAGAAATAGGAGGAATACGCATTGGACAGTACCAAAGATAATTGCGAATCGAATATTCAGGATGAAGAATTGGAGGATTATACTGAAATCCTCAAGCGAATGAGGATTGATCTCAGCTCCACCGTCGGACTGGATGATATCATGGAAACGGTCTATGAGAAGCAGCCTGCCCTGATCGACGGATTGCTGTTCACCGGCATATACATCCTAGCCGGGGCTCCGAAAGCGGGGAAATCCTTCCTCATGGAGCAGATCGCCTACCATGTGAGCACTGGAAAACCATTCTGGGGCCTGGCGGTGCAGCCTGGAACAGTGCTGTACCTTGCACTGGAGGATTCAATGGAAAACATCCAGGAACGGATGTATCGCATGTTTGGACCCGAGGGCCCCGAAAAACTCCGCTTTGCCAGCTGGTCATGCTCCATCAATAGTGGACTGACGGATCGCCTGGCTTCCTTCCTGAAAAAGTATGAGGACACCAGGCTCATCATTATCGATACCTTCCAGCGCATCCGGGATGCGGACAACGGCAGCTATTCCTATTCCGCGGATTACCAGACCATACAGACCCTAAGAACGTTTATCGCTCCATACAAGTTATGTCTTCTTCTGGTACACCACACCCGGAAACAGCCCTCAAATCAGTGCTTTGAGCTGATCTCCGGGACAAATGGACTGATGGGCGCCTGTGACGGCGCATATCTGCTGCAAAAAGAACACTACGCGGCCCAAAAAGCCACACTCCACATGTCCGTCCGCAATTCCGCGCCACAGACCTTTTGCCTCACCAGGAATCTCACCACCCTATGCTGGGAACTGGAGAAGATTCAGGAGAACCTGCCAAAGCCTCCCCCGAATGAGATCCTGGAGGCGGTCGCGCAGATGGTGACGGCGGAAGCACCGGAATGGCAGGGCAGCCCGGCGGAGCTGGCCGCCGTCCTCCAGCCGGACATTTCCCCTAACGCACTCACCCGTCACCTGAATGTCAATATCTCCCGGCTACGGGAGGAATACAGCATCATTTATAACAACCAAGCCAAACACGCGGGGCGGCGCATCACTTTGCGGTACGCTCCGCCCACGCAGAAAACCCAAGCTGAAAGCAATTAAAAGCCACGTTGCGGCTATCGCAACGGTATGCGTGCCCTGAACAATATCGTCGCAATCGTCGCGAGCGTCGCGCAAGTGATTGACACCAATTCGTACCCGCAGGGAAGGAGGAGCAAAATGAACTATGAATACGATTCTGTGAATGATCGTTCGACAATAGAGTACCATTCTGAGAGCGATCTTCCGGTGATGATGACCATACAGGAGCTGGCAAAATTCCTTCGTGTCAGCAGGAATACAGCATACAGCTTCGTAAACACCGGCGTGATCCCCTCTGTCAAGATCGGGAGGCAGACCCGCATCTATCGGGAGGACGTTATCCGCTTTGTTCAACGTTCGCAGGCTTGAAAAAAACTCGATTTGTATTATACTCTCCTCAGCAGATGCTTCTTGGCAAGGAAAGCAGGTTTTAGGAGGGGCCTATGTCAGCTTTTCATTGGAAAGGAGCATAGAAATGAAAGCAAATAAGCGCTGGAACCGCTGGGAGATCGTATATCGTATTCCCGGCTATAATCGCACATTCTCTGAGCATTTTGCGACCGAAGAAGAAGCAAATCTTCGGATCGCAGAGATTGAGCTTGCAAAGAGAGAGGGAAAACTGAAGCCTCCCGGAAAAGTGACAAAGCCTCACCCCATTACCATCAGCGAATTCCTGGACGAGTATGTCGAAAAATACGGTGCGAATCATTGGGGAGATTCTTATTACAGCGTCAGTCTCCACAGGATCGAACATTATATCAAACCCATGATAGGAGATATGCTGCTCAGGGATGTTTCGGCACTGGATCTGGACAACTATTATAATCAGCTTCTTACTACACCTGCGGTTTTGCTCAAAGGACACCGCAGCGCGGACAAAACGGTGTCTCATAGCGTGATCGAGAAAATCGACGATCTGCTGCGTTCTGCATTCAATCAAGCGATCAAGTGGGATTACATTTCCAAAAACCCGGCACTGTCCGCAACGGTGCCGAAGATCCCCAAGAAGAAGCGCGTCGTGTGGTCCCCGACCCAGGCGGCGGCTGCCATCAATGCCTGTAAAGATCCTTTGTTGAAGGTCTGTATCCTGCTGGGTATTGGCTGCTCGATGCGGGCGGGTGAAATCCTTGGACTGCAGTGGTCGCAGGTCAGGATCACCGACGAGTCAGTTCAGTCCAACAGTTCGATGCTGGAGATCCGCCAGGAATTGAAGAGATGCGACAAAAAGGTATTGGAAGTGCTGGAAACCAGAAAGAGATCAACGGTATACTTCATTTTTCCGGAGATGAAGGAAAACTGTAAGACGTCTCTGGTGCTGAAAGCACCCAAGACGGAGAGCAGCGTTCGAACCGTGTATCTGCCGAATACCGTTGCAGCCGAACTCCTGAAGCTGAAAAGAGCCCAGGAAAGTCAAAAAGAACGTTTCCATGGGCTGTATCAGGATTTCGACATGGTGATCGCGCAGCCGGATGGGCGACCCACGGAGGAACGCCTGTTGGCAAAGAGCTTTAAGGAGCTTATTCGGGAAACCGGGCTGCCGGAGGTAGTTTTCCACTCCTTGCGGCATCTAAGCACCTCCATGAAGCTCCAACTCAGCGGGGGAGATATCAAAGCGGTGCAGGGAGACACCGGCCATTCCCAGTCGAACATGGTGACGGATGTCTATTCTCACACCTTTGATGAAAACCGTCAGCGGATCGCCGGACAGCTGGAAACCACGTTTTTCGACAAGCTCGGTACGGCGGAAGCCCCGGCAAGCCCTGAACAGGATCAGGTGCTCAAGCTGCTGAATGCGAAGCCGGAACTGATGGCCCTGCTGCTGGCAATGGCATAATAAATCGAATCATATTCCCAACAGAACGCAGGAAATCACCGCTTTTCACAACAAATCCCATGTTTTTTGTTAGAGGTTTGTTAGAGGCGGATGTCCAATCATAGAGAAAATCGGAGAAAATGTTGCAAAAAGTCCGGTTTTCGTTTGAAAACCGGACTTTTATGGAGCTGCTGCCCGGATTCGGACCGGGGACCTCATCCTTACCAAGGATGCGCTCTACCGACTGAGCTACAGCAGCGTTGGCGACCCGGAACGGGCTCGAACCGTCGACCTCCAGCGTGACAGGCTGGCGTTCTAAACCGACTGAACTACCGGGCCAAGACGCTTAATTAAGATAACACCTGCGCTCCGATTTGTCAAGCGGAAAAATCGAAGAAAGACAAAATTTCCGCAGACGGCCGGGAGGAGACGGTGATGGGCCTGTTGTCCAAGGGGTGACGGAAGCGCAGGCGGGTGCACCAGAGGGCCTGCATAGTCTCTCCCAGCGCTTCCGAGCGGGCCAGGGAAGCGGGAGTGCCATAAAGCCGGTCCCCCACAAGAGGCCAGCCCATGGCGGCGCAGTGCACCCGGATCTGGTGGGTGCGCCCGGTGAAAAGCCGCAGCTCCAAAAGACTGACCCCCTCCCGTGTGCGCAGCAGGGTCCACGCAGTCCGGGCGCTCTGCCCGTCAGGGGCGCAGATGCGCTTCATGTCCTCCTCAGAAATGCGGCGGATGGGGAAGTCGATGCTGCCCGCCGCCGCGTCGGGGACGCCGCAGACCGCAGCCAGATAGCGCTTGTCCTCCACGGCGCCGGACATGCGGCTGCAGGCCCAGGCGTTCTTGGCAAAAAGGACCACGCCCCCAGTGTCCCGGTCCAGGCGGTTGACGGCGTGGCAGCCGTCGCCCCCGGCAGCACGGATATGCCCCCAGGCCAGGTTGGCCAGGGTGCCGGTGAAGCGGCTGTGGGTGGGGTGGAGGATGATCCCCCGGGGCTTGTCCACCGCCAGCAGGTGTTTATCCTCATAAAGCACCGTCAGAGGCCCCTCCTCCGGCGAAAAGGCGGGCTCAGGCTCCGTCATGGGCAGGGCCAGCCTGTCCCCCTCCCGGAGCCGGTGGTCCGCGTAGCAGGGCACTCCGTTGACGGATAAAGCATCTGCGGCCTTCAGCCGCCGGAGTTGGGCAGCCGAGAGCCGCAGGGAATCACGAAGAACGCTTTTCAGGGTCCGGCCATCTTCCGCAGCCGGGACGGTATAGTGAAGGATCATCAGAAATACTTGTCCAGCACCGCCTTGGCCTTCTCCGCGTCGGCGGCGACGCAGAGAACGACGGTGTTGCCCCGCTGCAGGATCATGGCCTTGTCCAGCTTGGGAATCTCCTCGGGCTTATACTCCGTGTAGAGCTTGATCAGGTTTTGCAGCCGGTTCCCACATTCCGAATAGGCAGTCTGGGCATTCGCCTCGTCTGCGCAGGGCAGGACGGCGATCTCCTCGGCAACGGCGCCGGAGGAGAAGCAGAAGCACAGGCCGGGGGCGTTCAGAGCTTCCAGAGCATAGAGGAAGCGGCCCACATCGTCTTCCGCCACGGCCAGGTCTTCGCTGAAAGCGCCGGAGGCCAGCAGTTCGGAGACCAGCGTCTTGGCCTCCGGGATGGGCGCTTTTTCCTTGGGCTTGGAGGCGCAGGCGCAGAACATGAGGCAGCAGAGCGCCAGCAGGAAGGGGAGCAGCTTTTTCATCGTTTGACCTCCGTGACGGTATGGGCCTCCAGATAGGTCAGCCACTGGGGGTAATACTTGGGGTAGGGGTGGATGCCGTCGTCGCTGGAACCGGCGGGCAGACAGCCGTCTTCGTCCGCGAAGGCGTCGAACACATAGAGGTAATGGGCTTCCTTATCCTCCGCCAGCTGACGGATCACCGCATTGTATTCCAGGATGCGGGGGTTGGTGAAGGTGGTGCTGTTGTCGGACTGACGGGCCGTTACCGGGGTCATGGACTGGAGGTAGAGCTCCGCCTCCGGCTCCAGCTCCCGGATCTTGTCGATCAGGTCGGAATACTTGCTGTAAAAGGTCTCCTTGCTGGCCCAGCTCAGCTCGTTGATGCCCAGCATGACGAAGACCTTGCGATAGCTCTTTCGGGCCATGGCGTCCAGGATGGTGAGATAGTTGCCGCCGCCCACGTTGATGACGTGGTCCGTGCCGATGTTGGCCACGCTGATGGACTGCACGGCGAACATATCCGCCGTTTTCAGGCCGCCGTAGAGCATGAAGCCCTGGGCCAGGGAATTGCCGATGAATACGGCGTCGGAGAACCACTCCGGTCCCACCGCTTCGCTCTCGGGAACCGGCGTGCCGTAGTCATAGCCAAGAAGCAGTTCGCCGCTGCCGGATTTGAAGCGGCAGCGATGGGCCTGGGCCCCGGCGTCCAGCAGCTCCATGCCCCAATAGCAAAGATCCTCCTTGGGCGTCACGGCGTTCCCGTCCGGACGGGCGGAGGCGGCATAAACGCCGTCCCCCGGCGGGGTGGGGAGGGACTTCGGCGTCGGCGTCGGCGCAGGGGTGGGTTCCGGCGTAGCTTCCGGCGCATCCTCCGCAGCCGCGTGAGCGGGGAGCATGGCGTCGGCGGCCCGCAGCGTCACCGGCAGCCCGGCGCTGGGGGAGGGGTCCGCCGCCTCCGCGCTGTCCCGCCCGAAGCTGACCCACAGGACCAGCACCGCGCAGAGCACCAGCAGCATGCAGACCGTGGGCAGCCAGCGCCCGGAACGTTTTTTCACTTGTTTCTCATGGCTGGACACCGACAAAGCCCTACCTGCTTTCCAAGGCCGAAAAACGGCCCTTATCATCTAACTAAGTAATCATATCAAAACCAATCCTGCGGCGCAAGTCATAAATCGACAAATCCTGAGAATTTCTGTGCGCTTTTTCCGAATCAGCTGCGGCCTCTTTCCGAAAAACCTCTGGTAAAGGAAAAACGCATGTGCTAAACTGACAGAGCTATCGAAACACAGGAGGTCGAATCATGAAAAGGATCATCGCCGTTGTGACGGCTGTCGTCTGCCTGCTGGCCCTGCTCAGCGGCTGCAAGAAGGAAGAACCCTCTCCTTATCTCAAGGGGAAGCATCACGTGGAGATCGAGGTGCAGGACTACGGGACCATCGCCCTGGAGCTGGACGCGGACGTCGCGCCTATCTCCGTCACCAACTTCATCGAGCTGGCCAAGAGCGGCTTCTATGACGGGCTGACCTTCCACCGGATCATCGAGGGCTTCATGATCCAGGGCGGCGACCCCAGGGGCAACGGCACCGGCGGCTCCGAGAACCCCATCAAGGGGGAATTTGAGGCCAACGGCGTGAAGAACAAGATCTCCCACAAGCGGGGCGTCATTTCCATGGCCCGACAGTCCGGAAACTATAACTCCGCCAGCAGCCAGTTCTTCATCATGCACAAGGACAACGACAGCCTGGACGGGAGCTACGCCGCCTTCGGCCACGTCACTTCCGGCATCGAAGTGGTGGACGCCATTGCGGAGAATACCCCGGTGCTGGACGGTAACGGCACCGTCGCCGCCAAGGACCAGCCGGTCATCACCGCCGTTCGGGTGATCGACTGATGGAGATCCTGGCCCCTGCCGGTGGTAAGGAACAGCTGATCGCCGCCGTTTACAGCGGCGCGGACGCAGTGTACCTGGGCACTAAGAGCTTCAACGCCCGGCGGAAGGCGGATAACTTCGGAGAGGACGAGCTGAAAAAGGCGGTGGCCTGGTGCCATGGCCGGGGCGTGCGCGTCCATGTGACGGTAAATACCCTGGTGACGGACGGGGAGCTGCCCGCCCTCTATGAAACGGTACGGGAGGTGGCCGGGTCCGGCGCGGACGCGGTGATCCTCCAGGACCTGGCCGCCGCCGCCCTATTCCGGGAGCATGTGCCGGAGCTGCCGCGCCATGCCTCCACCCAAATGAGCATCCATAACGCCGAAGGGGCCCTGTTGGCCAAGGAGCTGGGCTTCAGCCGGGTGATCCTGGCCCGGGAGCTGAGCCTGTCTGAGATACGGAAGATCCGGGAAAAAGCGGACATCGAGCTGGAATGTTTCGTCCATGGGGCCCTGTGCATGGGCGTTTCCGGGCAGTGTCTCCTCTCCGCCTTTCTGGGGGAGCGCAGCGGCAACAGGGGCCTTTGCGCCCAGCCCTGCCGCCTGGATTTCCGGGCCGGGGAGCGGAGCTATGCCCTCTCTCTGAAGGACGCCTGCCTGATCCCCTATTGCCGGGAGCTGGCGGAAGCGGGCGTCACCTCCCTGAAGATCGAGGGGCGGCTCCGCAGGCCGGAATACGTGGCCGCGGCAGTGGACGCCTGCCGGAAGTCCCTGGCGGGGGAGGAACCCGACCTGACGGACCTGGAGAAGGTCTTTTCCCGCAGCGGTTTCACCGACGGCTACCTTCGGGGGAAGCGGGATCTGAGCATGTTCGGGCGGCGCACAGAGGAGGACAAGGCGGATTCCGCCGCCGTGCTGGGGCGGCTCAGCGGCCTCTACCGCCGGGAAATGAGCCGCGTAGAGGTGGACATGGATCTGAAGCTGAAGCCCGGCGAGAACGTGGAGCTGCGCGTCTCTGACGGGAGCCGGCAGGTGACGGTCGGCGGTCCGGAGCCGGAGCCGGTGCACAGCCGGGAGCCGGACCTGCGCGGCCAGCTGGGACGCACCGGGGGCACCCCCTTCCTCCTGCGGGAGCTGCGCCTGGACGCCGAGCCCGGCTGGACGGCGAAGCTGAACCCCCTGCGGCGGGAAGCTCTGGAGAAGCTGCTGGAAGCGCGGGAGCAGACGGAGCCCTGGCCGGTGAAAGGGGAGTTCCTGCCCCCAGTGCCGGACAGAAAAAAAGCGCAGCCGAAGCTGCGGCTGCGTTTTGAAACGAAGGAACAGTTTTTCGACCTCCCGGAAGCGGAGGCCCTCTATCTCCCCGTGGAGGAGCTGGACGGGGAATGGGCGGAAGCCTATGGGCACAAGCTCATCGGGGAGCTGCCCCGGCTGCTTTTCCCCGGCGGGGAAGAAGCGCTCAAAGAGAAGCTCCGGACGCTTCGTGAGCGGGGACTGGGGACCCTCTGCGCCGGGAACCCCGGCACGGTGCGCCTGGCTCGGGAGCTGGGCTTCCGGGTCTCCGGCGGCTTCGATCTGAATATCCTCAACAGCCGCGCCCTGAAGGAATGGGCGGCCCTGGGGGTCGGGGAAACCCTGCTCTCCCCGGAGATACGCCTGGCGGGGGTGGATAAGCTGGGGGACGGCATCCCCCGGGGCATCGTGGCCTATGGGCACCTGCCCCTGATGCTCTACCGCTGCTGCCCCATGCAGGGGAAGAAGGGCTGCCTTGGCTGTGACGGCAGGCGGCAGCTCACGGACCGGCAGGGGGAGAAATTCACCGTCCTCTGCCACGGAAAGCAGTTTTCCTCCCTCCTGAACCCGGTGCCCCTTTATGTCAGTGACCGGGACCTGGGCGGCCTGGATTTCCAGCTGGCCTATTTCACCACGGAGGATGCCGAAACCTGCCGGGCTGTCGCGGCCCGCATGGCGGCGAGGGAGCCTTTTTCGTGCAGGCGGACCCTGGGGCCCTACTGCCGCAGCATGCTGTAACGCCTCAGCCTTCCCATTCCCGGAAAACCTCGGCGGCGGCCTTGTTGGCGGCCTCCTGGGCCCGAAGGAAGCATTCCAGGAACCTGGCCCCCTTTTCGGTGAGGACGCTGCCGTGCTGGGCGTGACGCTCGATCAGGTCAAAGCCCAGATGGGCTTCCGTGGCCTTGATGCTCTTCCAGGCCTTGCTGTAAGCCATGCCCATGCGCTTGGCGGCCTGGTTCAGGGAGTCCAGCTCCACGATGCCCTGCAGGAGCTGGGCAGTGCCGGGGCCGAAGGCGCTTTTCGTATCGCTTTCCTTGTTGCGGATGCGCAGCCGGGCGATGCATTCCAGAGATTCGGACGCTTTTGCCATCTCATTCGCTCTCCCTTCGATTCATTCCATTCACATAAGATAATTTTATCAAAACCTGCGGAGTTTTACAAGAAAAATGATGCTGAAAGTGATCTGCGCCTGGCTTATCCTCTGGAGCCTGGTGGCTTTCATCGCCATGGGGACGGACAAGAGCCGGGCCCGGAAGGGCCGCTGGCGGGTGCCGGAGGCCACCCTTTTCCTCTTTGCCCTCTTGGGGGGCGGCCTGGGGGCAACCCTGGGGATGCACGTATTCCATCATAAGACGAAGCACTGGTATTTCCGCTGGGGACTGCCCCTGATCCTGCTGGTCCAGCTTGCCCTTGTGGTCTGGCTGGCCCGGCATTTCGGCCTCAGCTGGAACGGATGAAAGGAGCAAGTATGCTGATCGAATCCAAAAAAATCCTCTGCGTGGGCCTGAACTACAAAAGCCACGCGGAGGAGACCGGCGGGGAAGCCCCCAAGGAGCCGGTCATTTTCTCCAAGTTCAACGACGCCCTGGCGGACGACGGGCAGGAGATCGCCCTGCCGCCCTGGCACCGCTGCTATGACTACGAGGCGGAGCTGGTGGTGGTCATGGGCAAGGCCCTGTACAACGGCGATGAAGAGGAGGCGAAGGACGCCATCGGCGGCTATACCTGCGGCAACGACCTGAGCGCCCGGGACTGCCAGTTCCGCTCCAATCAGTGGCTCATCGGCAAGTCCTTCCCCGGCTTCGCCCCCGTCGGGCCGCGCATCGTCCCCGCTTCGGAGTTCGACCCCGCCCGGCCCCACCGCATCCGCTGCGAGGTAAACGGCGTCACCGTCCAGGACGACGACGTGACCAATATGATCTTCTCCTGCCCGGTGATCGTATCCTATGTCTCCAGATTCATACCCCTGGCCCCTGGCGACCTGATCTTCACCGGCACCCCCGCCGGGGTCATCCTGGGCAAGCCCAAGGGTCAGCGCAGCTGGCTGAAGCCCGGGGACGAGGTGGCCGTCACCATCGACGGCATCGGCACCCTGCGCAACAAGCTGATATAAAGAAAGCAATATCCCCGCCTGCGATCGTGCAGGCGGGGATATTCAACAAATCAAATGCGAAGCTCAGGCGCGGGGCTTGATCATGATGACCAGCATCTGGGCGGTGGTGTCGCCGGTGTTCTTGCAGCCGCGCTTGGTGCCCTTGCCGAAGTGGACGCTGTCGCCGGAATGGAGGACATACTCGGTGGGCTTGTCGTTGTCGTCGTACATGGTCACGGTCATTTCGCCGTGGACGATGTAGTAGATCATCTCGAACTTGCTGACGGCATCGTGGGCGCCGCCGCCGGGGAGAAAGTGGCTCAGACCGTTGACGATGGTGCCCTCGTTCACGTCGTCGGGATCATGAAGGCGGGTGGTCAGCACGTCGTAATGGCCGGGGGCCTCGTAGCGATAGGCTTCGTTCCGCCTGGTGACTTTATAGCTCATGGTAACGCTTCCTTTCGATGAAATTCTCCAAACATAATAACACGTCTAGCTTCCCAGTTCAAGTCGAAGTTTCTCATAATCCTCCGGAACGTTCAGATTCCGCAGCAGGGGACTGTCCGGTCCTTCCCCCAGCTCCGGGAGACTGACCTCCCGCAGTCCCACGGAAGCCAGCAGGGCCCCCATGCTCCGCCGCCCGGAGGAGAGCAGCTCCTCCGCTTTTGGAAGGACGGAGGGGCGGTAATAGCCGAAAAGAGGCTCCCAGCGCCCGTCGGTGTCCGTCAGGACGCAGGCGTCCGCCTCCCCGCAGAGGGCAGTCAGCGCCAGGGCCTTCTCCGGGGAGGAGAAGGGCATGTCCGCCCCGGTGAGGAACACGGCTTCCCCGGCTTCCAGCAGCCCCGCGTGGAGCCCTGCCAGGGGGCCCGCGCCGGGATAGCGGTCGAAGACCCGCCGGTCCCCCAGCTCCGGGAATTTTTCCGGCCCGGCCACGCTCACCAGCACCCGGGGGAACGCTTCGCTGTATCGGCGGACGGCGCGAGCCAGCAGGGTCTCGCCCTCCAGAGTCAGGCGCAGCTTATCCCGGCCCATGCGGCGGCTTTGTCCGCCTGCGAGGATAACCACCGTCATGCCGCCGCCTCCTTTTCGTCGATTTGAACTGTTTTTATATCATACACCATAGCATTTTCCCTGAAATTTCGCAAGCGCCTGGGGAGAATTTCTGTTGCATTCTGTCATTCCCTATGCTAAACTTGACCAGATGGTATATTTGTAGCCCTTTATATATACCGGCAAGAACAGAAAGGAGTCGAGAGACTAAATGGTATTGTCTGAAAAGTACCAGCTCATCCAAAAACTCGCCAGGGATATCTGCGAGGCTGAGATTCCGTCCGAACTGCAGGACGAAATTGACCGCACCGGCAACTACCCCCAGGAACTGATCCGGAAATTTGCCGACTATGGCTTCTGGGGCATCAAGGCGCCCAAAGAGTACGGCGGCCAGGGCGGCGACACGCTGGCCTATGTGCTGACCATCGAACAGATCGCCCGCGTCAGCATGGTCACCTCCATTTATGTCAGCGGTGCCAACTCCCTGGGAAGCGGCCCCCTGCTGCTGGCCGGTACGCCCGAACAGCTGGAGAAGTACCTCCGGCCCATCGCGGAAGGCAAGAAGTACCCCTGCTTCGCGCTGACCGAGCCCGGCGCGGGCTCCGACGCCAGCGCCGTGTCCACCAGCGCCGTGCGTGACGGCGACGACTGGATCATCAACGGCCGCAAGTGCTTCATCACCGCCGCCCCCATTTCCGATTTCGCCATGGTCTTCTGCAAGACCGATCCCAGCAAGGGCAACAAGGGCATCACCACCTTCATCGTGGACATGAAGACCCCCGGCATCAGCTGCGGCAAGGCCGAGGACAAGATGGGCATCATCGGCTGCCCCACCAGCGACATCGTGTTTGAAGACGTCCGCGTCTCCGACGCCGACCGTCTGGGCGAAGTCAACCAAGGCTTCACCAACGCCATGAAGACGCTGGACTATGGCCGCCTGGGCGTCGCTGCGCAGAGCGTGGGCGTGGGCCAGGCCTGCCTGGAGGAAGCCATCAAGTATGCCAAGGAGCGCAAGCAGTTCGGCCGTCCCATCGCCAAGTTCCAGGCCATCCAGTTCATGCTGGCCGACATGGCCACCGAGCTGGAAGCTGCCCGCCAGCTGGTCTATAACGGCGCCATCATGAAGGACGCCAACGACCGGCAGGCCAACATGTACTGCTCCATGGCCAAGTACTTCGCCTCCGAAGCGGCCAACCGCGTGGCCTACAAGGCGCTGCAGATCTTCGGCGGCTACGGCTACATCAAGGACTACCGCATCGAGCGTCTCTACCGCGACGTGCGCATCAACACCATCTTCGAAGGCACCAGCCAGGTGCAGCAGATGGTCATTTCCGGCGCGCTGCTGAAGTAAGGGAGGAACAGAAATAATGAAGATCATCGTTACTGCCAAGCAGGTTCCCGATACCAACGAGGTCAAGATCGACCCCGTCAAGGGTACCCTGATCCGCGAGGGCGTTCCCTCCATCCTCAATCCCGACGATGCCAACGCTCTGGAGGCTGCCCTGCAGCTGAAGGACGCCAATCCCGGCAGCACCGTCACCGTCGTCTCCATGGGTCCTCCCCAGGCGCTGGTCATGCTCCATGAGTGCATCGCCATGGGCGCGGACGACGCCGTGCTTCTCTCCAGCCGCGCTTTCGGCGGCGCCGATACCTGCGCCACCTCCACCACTGTGGCCGCCGGCATCCAGAAGCTGGGCGACTATGACATCATCTTCGCCGGCCGTCAGGCCATCGACGGCGATACCGCTCAGGTGGCCCCCCAGATGGCCATGCGCCTGGGCCTGCCCCTGGTGACCTATGTGCAGAAGATCGTGGAAGTCAATGAGAAGGAAAAGTATGTCATCGTGGAGCGCCAGCTGGAGGACGGCCATGAGGTCGTCAAGCTGCCTATGCCCTGCGTGCTGACCTGCGTCAAGGAACTCAACACCCCCCGCTACATGACCGTGGGCCGCATCCTTTATGCCTGCGAGAATGATAGCCTCATCAAGATCTGGAACGAGAAGGATGTGGAGCTGGATCCCGCCAACTGCGGCCTCAACGCCTCTCCCACCAAGGTCGATAAGAGCTTCACCCCCGCTCCCAAGGGCAAGGGCGTCATGCTCTCCGGCACCATCCAGGAGATGTCCGCCGAGCTCGTCGGCATGCTCCGGGCCAAGCACATCATCTGAGGAGGGTAAGATAGAAAAATGGCTATTAAGATTGATGCTGAAAAATGTATTGGCTGCGGTATCTGCGTCAAGGAGTGCCCCTTTGAGGCCATGACCATGACCGTGGGCGAGGGCGGCAAGAAGCTGCCCGAGACCGGCAACGGCTGCACCGAATGCGGACGCTGCGTGGAAGCCTGCCCCAAGGGCGCCATCACCCGCACCGGCACCAGCATGAAGAATGTGGATATTTCCATGTACCACGGCGTTTGGGTCTATGCCGAGCAGCGTGCCGGCAAGCTGATGAACGTGGCCATCGAGCTGCTGGGCGAAGGCCGGAAGCTGGCGGACGAGATCGGCACCGAGCTGTGCGCCGTCCTGGTTGGCAGCGACTGCGACGACCTGGTGGACGAGCTGTTCGCCTACGGCGCAGAGAAGGTCTACTACGCCAACAACCCCGAGCTGAAGAACTACACCACCGACGGCTATACCGCCGCCGTTTACCGCGCCATCCTGAAGTATAAGCCCGAAGTCGTCCTCTACGGCGCCACCCACATCGGCCGCGACCTGGCTCCCAGCGTGGCCGTCAAGTGCGGCACCGGCCTCACCGCCGACTGCACCAAGCTGGACATCGACCCCGAGACCAAGGGTCTGCGGCAGACCCGTCCCGCCTTCGGCGGCAACCTGATGGCTACCATCGTCTGCCCCAACCATCGTCCCCAGATGTCCACCGTCCGCCCCGGCGTCATGGCCAAGCCTGAGAAGGTCCCCGGCAAGAAGGGCGAGCTGATCGACCTGAACATCAAGTTCAAGAAGGGCGAGATCCGCCAGCAGGTCCTGGACGTGGTGAAGAAGGTGGGCGAGATGGCCTCCCTGACCGACGCCAAGATCATCGTCTCCGGCGGCCGCGGCATCGGCGGTCCCGAGGGCTTCGATACCATCCGCGCCCTGGCCAACAAGCTGGGCGGCAGCATCGGCTCCTCCCGCGCCTGCGTGGACGCCGGCTGGATCGACCACAGCTTCCAGGTGGGCCAGACCGGCACCACCGTCAAGCCCGACCTCTATGTGGCCTGCGGCATCTCCGGCGCCATCCAGCACCTGGCCGGCATGCAGACGAGCAAGACCATCGTGGCGATCAACAAGAATGAGAACGCCCCCATCTTCGAAGTTGCCGACATCGGCATCGTGGGCGACCTCTTCAAGGTGATCCCCGCCATCATCGAGGAACTGGACAAGTAATCCTAGCTTAAGTGCACTTCGGGGCGCGGTCCTTTCGGCCCGCGCCCCGGATATTAAGGAAAGGGGGGAGACCTATGCTGCTTCAGACTACCATCGGCCGGATGTTCCGGGATACCGCGCTGCGTTTTCCGGAGAGGCCCTGCATGGAAACGCCGGAAACGACCTTCACCTATGCCGAGACCCTGGCGCTTGCGGAAAAGACCGCCTGCGCGCTGGCGCGCCGCGGCGCAGAGAAGGGAAGCCGCATCGCCGTCTGGTGCAAGGATTCTCCCGAATTCCTCCTCCTCTACCTGGGACTGGAGCTGCTGGGCAGCGTTCCCGTCCTGCTGAATACCTCCCTCATCGGCCCGGAAGCGGCCTCCCTTATGGCAAAGGCAGGGGCAAAGGCCGTCTATTATGACGACGGCTTCAAGGAAGTCTCCTTCCCCGCGGAGGTGGAAAAGGCCGGACTTCCCGGCGGCTGCTTCATCCCGGACTTTATGAAGGAGTTGCCGGAGCCCTCTCCGGCGGAGCAAAGCGCCCTGCGGGAGCGGATCGACGCCGTGCAGCCGGGGGACCCGGACGTCATCATCTTCACCTCCGGCACCTCCGGCACCGCCAAAGGCGTCCTCAGCACCCACCTGGCGAGAGTCAACGTAGCCCGTGTCCAGGCCGAGACCATTTCCCTCACGGAAGAGGATAAGAGCTGCGTCGCCATCCCCATGTTCCACTGCTTCGGCCTCACCGGGGTGATCCTGGCCGCCCTTTACAGCGGCGGCTGTCTCTATTTCCCCGGCGGGCGGCATACCAAGCAGCTGCTGGAAGCCGTGTCCGTCCACGGCTGCACCGTCTTTTCCGCCGTGCCCACTCTGTTCAGTGCCATCCTGGCCCGTCTGGACCTGGAACAGTTCGACCTTCACACCCTCCGCACCGGCTATATCGGCGGCAGCGTCTACACCCCGGAATTCTTCCGGCGGGTGGAGCGGGCCATGGGCTTCCGGCTTGCGCCCTCCCTGGGGCAGACGGAGGCCACCGCGGGCCTCACCTTCATCTCCCCGGAGGAACCGGAGGAGCTGCGGGCCCCCTCCGTGGGCCGCTTCATGGAGGGCCTGGAGGGTCAGATCCGGGACATCGAGACCGGCAAGCCGCTGGGCGTGGGCAAGACGGGGGAGATCTGCATCCGGGGCTGGAGCGTCATGAAGGAATATGTGGGGGAGCCGGAGCTGACAAGAAGCGTGCTGGAGGAAAGCGGCTGGCTTCACACCGGCGACCTGGCCTGGCTGGACGAGGCGGGCTGCCTGCATATGAACGGGCGGCTGAAGGAGCTCATCATCCGGGGCGGGGAGAACATCTCTCCCGGCGAGATCGAGGCCGTCATCGGCCAGGACCCCCGGGTGCGGGAAGTGAAGTGTGTGGCCGTGCCCGACGCCCACTATGGAGAGGAGATCTGCGCCTGCGTGGTGCTTCGGGAGGGCGCCTCCGTCATGAAGGAGGAGCATATCCGTTCTCTGGCCGCCCAGCACCTGGCCGCCTACAAGGTGCCCCGCTATGTGCTGTTTATGGATTCTCTGCCCAAAACGGGCAGCGGCAAGCTGGCCCTCAAGCAGCTGAAGGACTATGCCGCGGAAACCCTGCATCTGAACTGAGCGATTCATGTGGAAAACCCGACGGGGCGCAGGATGTCCCGTTTATGGATAATAAAACAATTACCGTCAGGAGGAAATGAACATGCCGAAATTCATCACCGCCCAGGAAGCCGCCGCCCTCATTCCCGATCACGCCACCGTAGGCGTCTGCGGCATGGGCCTGGCCGGCTGGCCGGAAGAGATCGCCTGCGCCATCCGGGACCGTTTCAAGGAGACCGGCCATCCCTGCGATCTGGACGTGCACCAGGGCTCCGCCATGGGCGACTGGAAGACCCGGGGCATCACCCGTCTGGGCGAGGCCGGACCCGGCCTGGTGACCCGGTGGAGCGGCGCTCATGTGGGCTCCGCCTTCGCCATGCGCGACCTGGCCCTGCAGAATAAGCTGCAGTGCTGGTGCCTGCCCCAGGGCGTCATCGTCAACCTGTGGCGTGAAGTCGCTGCCGGAAGACCCGGCCTCATCTCCAAGGTGGGCCTGGGCACCTTCGTGGACCCCCGCGTCCAGGGCGGCAAAATGAACGAGTGCACCACCGAGGACCGTGTGGAGCTCATCGAGTTCCAGGGCGAGGAATACCTCTTCTACAAGGGCTTCAAGTGCGACGTGGCCCTGCTCCGCGGCACCGTGGCCGACGAGAACGGCAACGTGACCTTCGACCATGAGAGCTTCATCACCGAGGCCCTGCCCGTGGCCACCGCCACCCACAACTCCGGCGGCATCGTCATCGTGCAGGTGGAATACCTGGCCAAGAAGGGCACCTTCAAGCCCAAGGACGTGAAGATCCCCGGCATCCTGGTGGACTATGTGGTGCAGGCCACCACCCAGGACGCCTGCTGGCAGACCGAAGGCATCTACTACGAGCCCGCCTTCTCCGGCCAGATCAAGAAGCCCATGGACTCCATCGAGCGCATGAAGTTTGACGAGCGGAAGATCATCTGCCGCCGCTGCGCCGCCGAGGTCAAGAAGGGCGACGTCATCAACGTGGGCGTGGGCATCCCCGCCGACATGGCCAAAGTCATCAACGAGGAGAACCCCGCTTACATCGACCAGATCACCATGTCCACCGAGAGCGGCATGGTGGGCGGCGTGCCCTCCGCGCTGCCTCATTTCGGCGCGGCCTACAACGCCGAGGCCTGCATCGACCACGGCTATATGTTCGACTTCATCAACGGCGGTGGCCTGAACATGACCTGCCTGGGCCTGGGCGAAGTGGACGTGGACGGCAACAACAACACCAGCTACCTGGGCAAGATGATGACCGGCCCGGGCGGCTTCATCGACATTACCCGCAGTACCCCCAAGGTGCTCTTCTGCGGCACCTTCATGGGCCACGCCAAGTTCAAGGTGGGCGACGGCAAGCTGGAGATCGTCCAGGAGGGCGACATCCGCAAGTTCGTCAAAAAGGTGAAGCAGATCACCTTCGCCGGCCAGTACGCCGAAAAGGGCCAGACCGTCCTTTACATCACCGAGCGCGCTGTGTTCCAGCTGATCGACGGCAAGGTCACCCTTATCGAGATCGCGCCGGGCATCGACCTGGAGAAGGATATCCTGGCCAACATGGACTTCAAGCCGGAGATCAGCCCCGACCTGAAGACCATGGATCCCTCCATCTTCTGCGAGACCTGGGGCAACCTGGCCACCACCTTCGAAAAGTAATAAGAATAAACGCAGTTCAGGCGCGCCGCAAATCGCGGCGCGCCTGTTTTGCGTCTCGTCACAGTCGTTTCAGCAGCTTGAAATACCTTCCGTCCGCGTCTTCACCGAGGAAAAGGATCTCCCGGAAGCCCGCAGCTGTGTAGAGCCGCAGGGCGCCATAGTTGTCCATATCGACGCCGATGGACATTTCGGAATACCCCATTTTCGCCGCATGGGAAATTGCATATTCCACCAGGGCTTTCCCGATGCCCTGCCGCCGGTTTTCCTTTCGGACGATCAGGCGGGAAACATAGATGCGGCGTCCCGGAACGGTGTAATCCGGGTCGGGTGTGTCTTTGACAAGGGAGATTTCGCCGAGGAATTGGCCATTTTCTTCATAGACCCAGGTCATCCGGTTCCCACTGCGGAGCTCGGAAAGGAACCGCTCCGCCAAGTCCGCGTGCTTTTCCATGTCCCATATGATGCTGCACTTTTGATACTCATCGATACGCAGCGGACGGATATTGCCATCCATTGAAAACTCCTTTTTATTTTCCAAACCTCGTCTTTGTCCTCCGTCCCCCGTAAACCCCCGTAAGGGATTCCATAAGGGGCGGAGCCCCTTTGGCCGTGAGGAGGGGTCCGGGGGACCTTTATGGAATGGTCCCCCGGCGCGTCTTTTCCCCATTTCTCCGCGCTGAGAAATGGGGTCGCGCCGCAGCGCGAAACGCTCCCGTCCTGCTCCTGTCCCCGCCGCGGCGGACAAAGCTCCGAGCGTTCTGCGGATTCGCCGCTTGCGTCTGCGATTCGTTTCCCTGTCCCGTCGCCTCCGGCGGGTAACTTTCTTTGCTCGCACAAAGAAAGTCACCAAAGAAATGCGCTTAAGGGGACCTGTGCAGGGGCGGTCCCCTTAAGAATCCCTCCCCGCCTGCCAAGGGGGCTCCGCCCCCATTGGATCCCCCAACGGGGGTTTACGGGGGACGGGGGTTTATGGAGAGCAGAGAACGGAAGCATCTGCTATCGTCTTGTCTTCGTCAACACCGATGCAAGATACTCCACGTTTTCCTCAATAGGCCGTGTCCCGTCCACACGGATCACCGGACGATCCACCGTTTCCAGCCACTTTTCGACATAGTCCTCCGGCCTGCTCTCCACCAGGGAAAACCAGGCGTTTTCCCGCTGGGCCAAATCGCCGCCGTCCAGTATTCGATCCCCGAATTTCCGCAGGGAACGCTCCCGGACCCGGGCAAGCCGGATTTCCCTGGGCACGTCCACGACGACGATGCAGTCCAGAAGGGAAGGCAGCTTATCCCCGTAATCTCCCTTTACGGCGGCAAAGACAAAACGGCGGTTCTTCTCTATCTTTTCCTCCAGAAGACGGATGACTTCCTCTTTCCCTCTGGGGCCGGAATAGACATATTTCGTATCCGTCTTCGGGAAATACAAATCCTCGTTGTCGATGAATTGCCAGCCCAGGCGCTCCGACAGCCGCTTTCCCAGGGTGCTTTTTCCGGCTCCGTTGAGCCCGCAGATCAAAACTCCCATCGCTGCCTCTCACCGGGACACATACGGGTCGCCTTTGACGGTGAAACGCCAGAGGTAATCCCTGGCCTCCCCGGCGTAGTCGATGCCGATGCGCTTTGAGCGCTCGATCTCCGCCTCCGGGACATCCTCCCCCGGCAGGAAAACGAAATCCCCTTGCGTCATGTCCCGCTCATTCAGCTCCCGGTCGATGTCCAGGGCCATGCACAGCTTCCCCGGCCCCCGGCAGAGCTCCCTTTCCGGCCTGCCTCCACGGCGGGCGGCCATAGCCTCCAGGCCCAGCGTGGGCCGCAGGGCTCGGACCAGCACGCATTGGGGCTCCCCCGGATGGCCTGTCACCACGTTCAGGCAGCAGTAGAGCCCGTAGATGAGATAGACATAGGCGTGTCCCGCCTCTCCAAAGAGAGGCTCGGTGCGCTTGGTGCGCCTGCCGCCGTAGGCGTGGCTGCCCTTGTCCCCGGGGCCGATGTAGGCCTCCGTCTCCACGATGATCCCGCCGGTGGGCCCGTGGAGCAGGTTCTTCCCCAGCAGCTCCCGGGCCACGGTCAGCGCGTCCCGGGCGAAGAACGCCCGGGACAAAACCTGTTCATTCATCTTTCTTCTTCGCCTTTTTCCGTTTTCGGAGGATCAGCAGGATCACCACGACCACGATCACCACTGTGGCCACCGGCAGCACGAGGAGCCAGAAATTGTACAGGACGGCGGAAATAGGGTCGAGTATCGCGTCATAGAGCTTCAAGCCTCTGTTCATACACTCGCTCCCCCCTCAGCGGTTTTCCTTCTTCTTCCGGCGCTTTCGCAGCACCAGGATCAGCACCACGGCTGCGATCACCACCACCGCGATCAGCACAGGGATGGGCCAGACGGCCCTGCGCACGATCTCGACGGGCTCATAGGCAATGTCATAGAGCTTCACTTGTCTTCCGACCTTTCGTTTTTGCCTTTCCTGCCGCCCTTGCGCCGCCTGCGCAGCACCAGCAGGATCACCCCGGCCACGATCACCACGGCGGCCACCAGCACCAGCGCGTTTACAAGGTTATCCGCAGTCTCGTTGATAACGGGGTCAAAGGCGGCGTCATAGAGCTTCATCGTTATACCTCCCGGAAAAAGGAAGCCCGGCGGCTGCCGGGCTTTCGCAGTTTTTTATTTCCGTCCGAAGGCGGGGCCTTCCGGCTTTTTGAAGAGACTAGCCTGCTTCTTGGTGACTTCCTCCAGGCTCCAGGCGTCCCCGTCGGCGAACATGGCGCCTTCCACAGCGGGCAGGGCATAGCGCCCGATGAACTTGCCCATGGTCATAAAGACCTGGCCGGTCACATCCTTGGCGTCCTCGCCGCAGAGCCAGACGATGAAGTTGGCGAAGGTCTCGGGGGCGGCGGTGCCGTCATAGCTGATGGGATTGCCGGAAATGACGCTGTGATCGCCCTCCAGGACATTGTGGATCTCCATGTCCACGCTGGCGCGGGTCTTGGCGGCGGGGGCGAAGGCATTGGCGGTGATGCCGAATTCCTGAAGCTCGGCAGCCAGCCCGTAGGTCATGCCCACCACGCCCGCGTTGGCCGCGCAGTATTCGCACTGTCGGAGGTTGCCGCCGGCCCAGGCGGGGGAGGCGCAGTTGACGATTCTGCCCCAGCCCTGGTCGATCATGTGCTGAACGGCCTGACGGATCACATAGAAGTGGCCGGTGGGCTTGACGGTGTTGACCCGGTCCCACATCTTCTTCGGCATATCCTGCACGGGGCTGAAGCCGAAGGCGGAAGCGATGTTCACCACGATGTCCAGCTTGCCATAGGTCTTGATGGCGCACTCGGTCAGCTTTCCGGCGGCCTCATAGTCGGAGATGTCACCGAAGCAGGCGACAGCCTCGCCCCCCGCGTCCCGGATCTCCTGGGCCGTCCGCTCCGCGTCGCCGTAATACTTGGCGTATTCGGTCATGGCCCAGTCCTGCATTTCCTTAGAGAGCTTGCTGAACTTTTCCTCGTCCACGGGGATGACCCCGTCCCAGGGAGCCCGGTTGTTGGTGACGACCTTGCAGCCCTCGGCTGCCAGCGCCTTGGCCACCGCCCGGCCGATGCCCATGCCCGAGCCGGTGACGATGGCGACTTTGCCCTTCAGATAATCGCCCATGAGAAAACCCTCCAATTTGTCATTTAATTTGATGCATTAAAGATACCATGCTTTGCCGCTGAAGTCAAGGAGCCCGGCGCTCTTGCCCCCGGGGAGCCGGGGTGGTATAATCGCAGCGTCAACGCGCTTTTTATGGAGCGGGGGAGGGAACTTATGAAGCTGTATATCGTGCGCCACGGCGACCCGGATTACGCCGCCGACTGCCTGACGGAGCGGGGCAGGCGGGAAGCGGAGCTCCTGGCGGACAGGCTGGAAAAACTGGATTTCGCCGCCATCTATGTTTCCCCGCTGGGCCGGGCTCGGGAGACTGCCCAGGCGACCCTGGGCCGCCTGGGGCGGCAGGGAGAGACGAAGGGGTGGCTGCGGGAATTTGCCCCCCGCCGCTTCGACCCGGACGCGGGCCGGGAAACGGTGATCTGGGACTGGCTTCCCCAGAGCTGGACTTCGGAAAAGGCTTTCTATGACCGGGAAGGATGGATGCATGTCCCCGTCATGGAGGCTTCCGGCGTGCCCGCGGAAGCAAAATGGGTGTATGACGGCCTGGACGAGGTCCTGGCGAAGCACGGCTACCGGCACGAGGGGGATATCTTCCGCTCGGAGAAGCCCAACCGGGACAGCATCCTGTTCTTCTGCCATTTCGGGGTGGGGTGCGTGATGCTGGGGCACCTCCTGGGCATTTCCCCCATGCCCCTCTGGCACGGGACCTGTGCCCTCACCACCTCCGTCACCACTCTGGTGACGGAAGAACGCCGGGAGGGGATCGCCTCCTTCCGCATGATTTCCTTCGGGGATATATCTCACCTCACCGCCGCGCACCAGGAGCCCAGCTTTTCCGCCAGGTTCTGCGAGACCTGGGACTGCGCGGAGGAAAGACACGACTAAGACGACAGGAGAAGCAGCCATGCATGACGAACTGACGAAAGTGGACATTCAGAAGATGCAGGAGGAGATCGACTACCGGCTGAATACTCTGCGGCCCAAGCTGATCGAGGACGTGCAGGTCGCCCGCAGCTTCGGGGACCTGAGCGAGAATTTTGAATACAAGGCGGCCAAGCAGGCGAAGAACCGCAACGACAGCCGCATCCGGTATTTGCAGAATATGATCGCCACCGCCGTGGTGATCGAGGATAGGCACGCCGCCGAGGAGAACGTGGCGGGGCTTTTCGACTTCCTGACCGTCTGGTTCGAGGAGGACGAGGAGGAGCAGCGCATCCGGCTGGTGACCACCCTGCGGCAGAACCCCATGGAGTGGCTCATCAGCAAGGAATCCCCCCTGGGCAAGGCCCTTATGGGCCGGAAAGCGGGGGAGAAGGTGCTTGTGGAGCCGGAGAGCGGCGAAAGCTACCATGTGGTCATCCGCGCCATCGAGAAGGGCGAGGACGACGATAGTCTGGAAATCAGCCGATACTGACACAAAATAGAACCGGCCTCTTTTTTCGGGAGGCCGGTTATGCTATACTGATGGAAATATAAGAGACTTTCAGGCAGCGCCGCGCTGCCGGAGGGAGCGTAATATGGAAAAGATAAGCGCGATCTTTCAGCCCCTGCAGGTAGGACCTCTGCGGGCCCGCAACCGCATCGAGGTCTCCCCGGCAGAGCCCTTCCTCTGCACGAAGGACGGGCTGGTGACGGATGAATTCGTGGATTTCACCGCCCAGTTCGCCAAGTACGGGGCGGGCATCGTCACCGTGGGGGACAGCCCCGTGACCCAGGCTTATGCCGATCAAAACCATTATGTGGTGAATCTGGCGGATCCCATGGTGGTCCACGGCCTCGTAAAGCTGACCGACGCCGTCCATCGTTGGGGCGCCATCGCCTCCATCGAGCTGAATCTGCGGGACGAGAAGCTGCCCGCGGACTTCACCGTGGAGGAGATCCACGGCATCCAGAAGGCCTTTGCCGACGCGGCGGAGCGGTGCAAAAAGGCTTCCTTCGACATGGTGATGCTCCATTTCGGCCACGGGCACACCGCCGCCTCCTTCTACTCCCCCCATGTGAACAAGCGGACCGACGAATATGGCTGCGATACCTTCGATAACCGCATCCGCTTCGCCCGGGAGCTGATCGACATGGTGCGGCAGCGCATCGGCCCCAATATGGCCATCGAAGTGCGCATGAGCGGCGACGAGATCTATCCCGAGGGCGTCCATTATGAGGACGGCATCCGCTTCGTCAAGGCCCTGGAGGACAAGATCGACATGGTGCACATCTCCGCCGGCAGCATGTACGACATCCGCACCATGGACTATACCATCCAGTCCACCTATATGCCCCGGCCCACCAACCTGCATATCGCGGCGAAGTATAAGGCCGCCGGGCTGAAGATACCCGTGCTCAGCGTGGGCAGCCACGATATCCTCTCCGCCGAGAAGGCCATCCGGGAAGGCCAGTGCGACGCGGTGGCCATGATCCGCGCCTTCCTGGCGGACCCGGAGCAGCTCATAAAGGCAAAGCAGGGGAGAGTAGAGGAGATCCGCCCCTGCCTCCGCTGCAACGTCTGCACCGGGGACGATCCCCACGGCTGTCCCAAGCCCCTGCGCTGCACCGTCAATCCGCCCCAGGGCCGCCAGCCCCTCTTTGACCGCATCGAGCCCGCCAAGCCCGGCAAAAAGGTGGTGGTCGTGGGCGGCGGCGCCGCAGGCATGGAGGCTGCGCGGCGTCTCGCGGAGCGGGGCCTGAAGCCGGTGCTGTTCGAGAAGGAAAAGGAGCTGGGGGGCAGCCTCCGCATCGCCGGAGCCAATCCCCTGAAGGGGGATGTGCGCCGCTACGGGGATTGGAGCGTCCGCATGACGATGCATGACCCGAATATCGACCTGCGCCTGGGCACGGAGGCTACCCGGGAGCGCGTCGAGGCGGAAAAGCCCGACGCGGTGATCCTCGCCGTGGGCTCCACGCCCATCATCCCACCTGTGGAGGGCGTCAAGGGCGCCAATGTCTGCCTGGCCCAGGACATCGACCGGGGCCTTTATAAGCCCGGAAAGAAAGTGATCATCGTGGGCGCGGGACTCACCGGCACCGAGACCGCCATCACCCTGGCCCGGGAGGGCCATGAAGTGGTGGTGATGGACATGCTGCCCATGGCGGCGGTCCTCTCCAGGGACAAGGCGGTGGGGAAGGCCCACCGGCTGGCCCGGAACGAGGGTGTGGTGTTCAAGGAGGAATTCCGCCTGAAGGCCATCACCCCCGCCAGCCTCATCGGGGAGGAGAAGGACGGCACGACCGTTGAGCTTCCCTGTGATACCGTGGCTCTCAGCCTGGGGGTCCGGCCCAGGAAGGATGTGCTGGAGGCCCTGGAGGGCGTCTGCGAGGAAATGTATGCGGTGGGCGACTGCGCCCTTCGCCAGGGCAACATCACCACCGCGGTCCGGGACGGCTTCTATGCCGCCATGAACGTGTAAACAGAGCAACAGGAGGAAGGAGAAAACCATGTACGAGCTGAAACCCATCTCCCTGCGGGTGCAGAGGATCCGGCAGAAATACCGCACCACCAAGCCGAGGATTGACATCAATCGTTACCGGCTGGTCACGGAGTTCTATATGGCGAACCCCCAGATCACCGGTATCCTGAAGCGTGCCAAGAACCTTCGCAACCTCTTTGAGAATATGCCCGTCCTCATCAACGAGGACGAGGTGATCGTGGGCTGGCAGGGCACCAGTTACCGCTGCTGCGCCCTCTATCCCGAGACCAGCTTCAACTGGTTCATGAAGGAGCTGCGTGCAGACAACATCCGCAACCGGAGCGTGGACCCCTATGACATCGACCCCGAGGATGAGAAGTATCTGCTGGAGACCGGCGACTTCTGGGCGACCCATTCCATGAGCGCCATCACGGACGAGTACATCCCCCGTTACTATCGGGACAAGCTGGACGGCAACGGTTCCGTCTGCTTCTCTGCCCACGACAACTGCGAGTCCCCTGTGGGCCACTTCGTTGCCAATTTCTGGACCGCCACCCAGAAGGGCTTCGGCGCCATCCGGGAGGAAGCCCTGGCGAAGATGGCCAAGCTGGAGGAAGAGGGCATCTACGGCGACAGCATTTATAAGTACAATTTCTATCGGGCTGTGGATATCGTCTGCGAGGGCATCATCCATTGGTCCGAGCGCTATGCCGCCGAGGCCCTGCGCCAGGCCGAGGCCTGCGCCGATCCGGAGCGGAAGAAGGAACTGCTGGAGATGGCAGACTGCCTGAACTGGATCATGAAGAACCCCTGCCGCAATTTCCATGACGCCGTTCAGTGCATTTATCTCTATCAGCTGGCCCTCTGCATGGACGGGCAGCTCCACGGCATCAGCTATGGCCGGGTGGACCAGTACCTGGGCCGCTACTACGACCAGGATATCGCCAGCGGCGCCATCACCCCGGAGTATGCCCAGGAGCTGATGGATCTCTTCTATCTCAAGGTGGCCGAGTGCAACAAGATCTGGTCCGAAGGGGCCACCAAGTCCGGCCCGGGCTACACCTCCGGCCAGCTCATGACCCTGGGCGGCGTGGATAAGGACGGCAAGGACGCCACCAACGCCGTGACCTACATGATGCTCCAGGCCTCCGGCCGCCTGGTCCTCCACGATCCTCCCCAGGCCCTGCGCATCCACGAAGGGACCCCCGACGAGTTGTGGGAGGCCGCCATCGAGACCACCAAGATCGCCGGCGGCGTGCCCACCTTTGAATCCGACAAGGTCATCATCCAGGCCCTCATGAAGCGGGGCATCCCTCTGGAGGACGCCCGGAACTACTGCCTCAACGGCTGCGTGGAGCCCTCCGTGGGGGGCTACGAGTGGGCCCAGCCCGGCGGCACCGGCACCGAGAGCTATCTGAATATCGCCAATGCTTTCCTCATGGCCATCAACAACGGCTATGCCTTCACCGGCGGGGAAGCGAAGCAGTTCGGCCCCGCCACGGGTTACCTCTATGAGATGAAGAACATGGACGAAGTCCTGGCTGCGGTGAAGACGGCCTTCGATTTCTTCTGCAAGTGGCAGTGCTCCTGCATCAATGCCTGGGAATCCATGAGCTCCTTCCACAACCCCCTGCCCCTGCTCTCCGCCACCCTGGAGGGGTGCATGGACAATGGCAAGGACTGCCAGGCCGGAGGCGCGAAGTACAACTCCACCGGCAACAGCTGCATCGGCCTGGGCAATGTGGCCGACAGCCTGAATATCATCGACTACTGCTGCTTCCGGGAGCACCTCTGCACCACCCGGGAGCTCTACGACGCCCTTATGGCAAACTGGGTGGGCTATGAGGAGCTGCGGCAGAAGATCAACGGCATCGTGCCCCGCTACGGCAACGGCGACAGGGAAGCGGACAAGTATGTGGATTTCACCGCCTCCACCTATGCCAACGCCATCAATTCCGCCACCGGCCCCCGCGGGAACCACTTCGCCGCCGGCTGCTACCCCGTCACTGCCAACGTGCTCTTCGGCTATATGACCTGGGCCACGCCCGACGGGCGCAAGAGCGGCGAACCCCTCACCGACGGCATCTCCAATGTGCAAGGCATGGACAAGAACGGCCCCGTCAGCTTCCTGAACAGCGTGCTGAACTTCGACCAGAGCCTTTACGGCAACGGGACCCTCTGCAATATGAAGTTCCATCCCACCGCCCTGAAGGGGGCCGACGGCCTGATGAAGCTGCGCAGCATCATGGAGACCTATTTTGAGGAGGGCGGCATGGAGCTGCAGCTGAATATCGTCTCCTCCGACACCCTGCGGGACGCCCAGAAGCACCCGGAGAACTACAAGGACCTGGTGGTCCGGGTGGCGGGCTTCTCCGCCTACTTCGTGGAGGTCTTCAAGGGCTGCCAGGACGACCTGATCCGCCGGACCGAGATGAATCTCTGATTTTAAGGTTATGGGTGTGTTGCAAAATGCCCCGCCCTCGTCATAGCCATGAAATGCCTCCCTCAGAGAGAGAGCCACGCCCCGCGATTGGAGCAAAGTTATTTCGTTCATCGCGGCGTGTATACACGTGATGATTGCGAAGTAGCGCGCCCACCGCTGCGCGGCGGGTCCCCATTCCGGGCGCGAGGGCCCATTCCGCGCGCAAGGGCCCATTCCGCGCGCAAGGGTCCCACGCTGGGATGCGTGTGCTACCCCTCGCAGGGATGCGTGCGCTACCCCCACGCTGGGACGCGCCTGCTACCCCTCGCGCGGAATGAAGCCCCGATGAGGCTGCGGCAATCCGTTTCCCCTCGAATAGAGGACGGATTCCCACGCCAGCGTGCGCGTCGGCTCGGAATGACGGGTGGTAATGGCAGTTTGCAACACGCCCTTCTGTGAACAGTGAGGATTGAATATGGACGAATCCAAGCTCGTAGGTCGGATCTACGACATTCAGGGCTTTTCCGTGCAGGACGGCCCCGGCATCCGCACCACCGCGTTTCTGAAGGGATGTCCTCTCCATTGCCCCTGGTGCCACAGCCCGGAAAGCCAGGCCTTTTATCCCCAGCTGAGCTGGATCAGCATGCGCTGCCAGGGCACCGCCCTCTGTGAAAGCCGCTGCATCCGGGCCTGCGCCAAAGGCGCTCTGGAGCTGGGGGAGCAGCGCGAGGACGCCAAAACCGGGGAAATGCTCCAGATGGTCCATGTGAAGCGGGATGTGTGCGACAACTGCGGCGACTGCGCCAAGGTCTGTTATCCCAAGGCCCTCTACATCTGCGGCGAGGACTACACCGTGGAAAAGCTGGCAGCCCGGCTGATGCAGGACAAGAAGTTCTATGACCGCTCCGGCGGCGGCATCACCATTTCCGGCGGCGAGGCCCTGAGCCAGGCGGATTTCACCGTGGCCATCTTAAGGCGCATGAAGGCCGAGGGGGTCCATACCGCCCTGGACACCACCGGCTTTGCCTCCTGGGAGACCGTGGCGCGCACCCTGCCCTACACGGACCTTTATCTTTATGATCTGAAGCACATGGATTCCGAGAAGCATAAGCTCATCATCGGCGTGCCCAACGAGCCCATCCTGGACAATGCCCGGCGTCTGGCCGCGGCGGGGAAGAAGATGCAGGTGCGCATCCCCGCCATCCCCATGTTCAACAACGACGTGGAGAATATCCGAAAGACTGCCGAATTCTGCAAAGAGCTGGGGGAAGCGGTGACGGTGGTGCAGCTGCTGCCCTACCACAACCTGGGGGTCACCAAGTATCTGCGCATCAGCGATAAGCCCGTGGCGGAGGCAACGCCCCCCTCCGAAGCCCAGATGCAGAAGCTCAAGGGCATCATGGAGGAATACGGCCTGCCTGTCACCATCCACTGAGAATCGCCTGCCATCCGGCGGGCGGATGTCCCGTCCGCCGGAATTTTCTCTCTTTTTGCAAATCCGGGGTTGACAAACGCCCGTTCCTGCATTATAGTATCTCTTGCTTTGCGGACAGTTAGCTCAGCTGGTAGAGCTTCCGCTTGACGTGCGGAAGGTCAGGGGTTCGAGTCCCTTACTGTCCACCAGACGAGGCCCTCACCGATCGGTGAGGGCCTCGTCATATATAAACAACTGGAAAAAACCTGGAAAACCCCTTGTCCGGCGTGTCGAAATCATGTATAATCCCACTTTGGAACACTCAAAAAAGAAAAGGAAGGTACGAAGCATGAAAAAGAGACTGCTGGCCCTGCTGCTCACCGCCGTAATGCTGCTGAGCCTCAGCGCCACGGCCCTGGCCGCCGAAGTCCGCGAGACGGATTTCTTCGACGATCAGTGGCACAGCGACGCGGATTTTTCCGAGATGGAATATGTCCCCGTGGATACGGAGGCGGATCTGGCCGCTATGGAAGAAGTCCGCGCCCTGGTGGAGGACGAGGCGAACATCGAAGCCGTGAAGGAAGGCTTCCTGAAAGCCTGCGACCTGAGCACCAACGCCCGCACCATGTACACGCTGGCCAACATCCGCTATTCCCAGGATTACGCCAGCGAAGAGAACTACGCCAACCTGGATGAAGCCCAGCAGGCGGCCATGGTCGTGGGTGACGCGCTCTACGGTCTTGCCCGTGATATCCTCAATTCCCCCTGCGCCGCCGCGCTGGATGACATCGTCACCGAGGAAGACGCGGAATACCTGCGGGATTACGAGAATATGACCGAGGAAGAACTGGCTCTGCAGGCGGAGATCACCGCTCTGGAAAACGAGTATCAGAACGCCGCTTTCGCGGAGTACAGCGCCGTGGTGGACGGCGTGGAATGGACCGACGCCACCAACGAGGAAGCCTACTATGCCGGCGAGATCGACTACGATCAGTACATCGCCATCAGCCGTGCCATCGCCAAGGAAATGAACGCTGTCCTGGGTGAGATCTATCTCCGCATCATCGACGCCCACAAGCGGGAAGCGGTCATGGAGGAGTACGAGAGCTACGCCGACTACGCTTACGAGAATGTCTATGACCGGGACTACACGCCCCTGGAGATCCGGAATTTCCATGATGCCGTGAAGCAGGACATCGCTCCTCTGGACGATGTGCTTTACGAAGTGTTCTATGATCTTCTGGACCTCGACCTCTATTACAGCGACTTTGCCGGGGACATTGCCCTGGACATCATGGATCCCTACATCGCTTCCCTGTCCAGCGAGCTGTATGAGTCCTTCAACTACATGCGCGACCATCATCTTTACGACAGCGATTACAGCGACACCAAGGACGGCAGCGGCTTCAGCACCATCCTTTCCGCTTACCAGGCCCCTTATTACTTCAATACCCCCACCGGCACCCTGTATGACCTGACCACCGCCGTCCATGAGTTCGGCCACTACAACAACTTCTATTGGACCGACGGCAGCTGGTACAACGGCAGCAAGGGCTACGACATCGACGAGGTCCATTCCCAGGGCTTGGAGCTCCTGTTCACGGAGTTCTATCCCGAGATCTTCGGGGATTCCGGCGATTTCGTCACCGTGTTCATCCTCTATAATATGGTGAGCTCCATCGTGCAGGGCGCCCTCCACGACGAGCTGCAGCAGTATGCTTTCGAGACCGAGGGCGTGACCCTGCAGCAGATCAACGAGAAGTACTGCCAGCTCATGCGGGAATACAACCAGATCGGCGCCGATGACGAGCGCACCGAAATGTACGGTTGGGTGGAGATCCACCACACCTTTGACCGTCCCTTCTACTACATCAGCTATGCCACCTCCGCCGCCGGCGCTCTGGAGTTCTGGCTGGAGGCTCAGGAAGACTATTTCGCGGGCGTGGACGATTATCTCCGCTTCACCGCCCAGAAGATGGATGAATACGGCTTCCAGGAGGGCTTTGAGGCCATCGGCATGAAGTCCCCCGTGGATCCCGAGTACATCGCTTCCCTGGGTGAGGAGCTGGCTCTGGCGGCTGAGGGCTTCCGCGCTCCCGGCGCTGCGGACTACTTCACCGACGTGACCGGCGACGAAGTCTGGTATCCGGCTGTGGAATCCCTTTATGACAACGGCCTTCTCAACGGTGTGGAAGAGGGCGTTCTGGATGCTGACGGCACCGTGACCCGTGCCCAGGCCTCCACCGTGCTCTGCCGTCTCTTCGGCATCACCGAGTCCATGGGTGAGGGTTACTTCCCCGACGTCACCGAGGGCCACTGGTACACCGATATGGTCAACGCCGCCTATGAGTATGATCTGCTCCACGGCTTCGAAGACGGCACCTTCCGTCCCGGCGACGCCATGAGCCGCCAGGATTTCGCCGTGGTGCTCTACAATATCTTCACCACCTATCTGGGCGCCGGCTTTGAGGACGCCTGGGCATTCGATCTGGGCGCTGCGGACGCGGCTGACATCGGCGACTATGCCCTGGAGGCTGTGAGCTGGGGCGTCATGAACGGCTACATCAGCCTGGACGAGAACGCCGAGCTCCGTCCCGCCGACGATCTGACCCGCGCCGAGATGGCCGAAATGATCTACTACGCCTTCCTGGCTGAGTGACCCTCCTTCCGCAAAGCAAAAGGAAACAACAAATCCCCCGCTTCCGGCTCGGAAGCGGGGGATTGTGCTATCTTTGCAGCTTTGTGCCGCATTGTGTGCAATAGTTGGCGAAAAATGGCTCCCCCTTGCCGCAGTTGGGACAGGTGCGGCCTTCGGGAGCGGGCGGCGTTTCCCCCACCCTGTAGAGGCCAAAGCCTCCGCTGCCCTCGGTCGGCCATGCGCCGGGCCCGTCGATCATGGGGCTGTCCACCGGGGCAGGCGGGAGAGAATAGCCGGGAAGCAAGGCTCGTTTTTCCGTGATCGCCTTGGCCGAAAGTTCGTCCGGCACGATGTCCGCGATGTTTACACGTACCCTCTGGCCCGTGCCGGCCAGGGTCTCCTCCATGGCCTCCGCCAGGGCTTCCCGCCGCTTCTCCAGGTCGGACCAGATCCACCTGCCGGTCTCCAACTGTGCTTGCAGAGCGGCGACTGTCGCCTTGCGGATCTCCCGGTTCCATTCCTCGATTTCCTCGTCGGCAGGCGGTTCGCCCTCCACGAAGCCTCTGGCCCGGAGCGCCAGGTCCAGGTCCAGTTCTCCGTCGTGGAAGGGGAGCGGCTGCGGCGTGCCCCAGGGGAGACGAAGATTCTCCGCCCCCGGCGCAAATCCCACGCCCATGGTTCATTCCTCCTCGGATAAACGTCCATTTTCGTTATACAGCACCGCGCCGAAAAAGGTGACGGTGCTTTTCCCGTTCATATAGGGGATGCCCGCCTGCTTCGCCAGCTCCGAGACGAGGAAGCCGAAGCCCTCGATGGAGGGCTGAAGCTCCTCCGGGAAGCGGCAGGCTTCCTCCGGCCAGGTGCAGGTATTGCAGCGCATGCAGCCTTCGTTGGAGAGGATCAGCAGCCTGGAAAGCCGGGGCCGCAGCTGCCTCCCCAGCGCCCGGGCACATTCCTTGAAGTCCCCCATTGCTTTGCCCACAGCGGAGAAGTCCAGACTGTCCGGCAGCAGATAGGCCTTGGAGAAAAGCTGGAGCTTTTCGTAGCCCAGCACCCTGTCCCGACATTCTTCCAGACTGCCCACGGCAGGGGGACAGGCCCAGCTGCGGTCATAACCCCGGCAGCGGTTCCCCGCGCAGGTGTCCCGCACCTCCCGGTGGAAGGAGAGCGCGCCCGTTTCCAAAATGCCGCTGTCCTGAAATCCTGCGCGGAAAACTTCCCGCTGCACCAGGGCCGAGGCTTCGCCCTGCGCCCGGGCAGTCTCCGAGATCAGCGCTTCCCGGCGCGATTCCAGCTCACCCATGGGCTCCGAGAGGCAGAACTCGCAGACGCTGCCTTCCCCCGGTTCCCGGGCCGGACAGAAATACCGGGCCTTCCCATCCCGCACCAGACTGTGATAATGCACCTTTTCCGGCGGGTGCATGGGCTTTTCGAAGAGGAAGGTCATGGCCAGGCAGACGGCGGTCACATATTTGTGGGCGCCCGGCTCCTCCGGCCAATACCGCCGCAGATAACCGTCCACCGTCTCCCGCAGGGCGCGGACGCGCTCGTCCGCCGCCTCTCCCGGAAAGTCCTCCCGCTCCCGCAGGTCCAGCAGGGTTTCCCGGTTGAAGGGGCTCACCGGCGCTTTCGGCCTACCCTCCTCCAGGGCGGCCCATTCCTCCTGTGTGAAGGCGGAAAGAATGGCCTTTTGCAATTCGCTCTTTTTCAAAACGCATCACCTGCCGTTACTCTACCATAGAAAGCGCAAGGCTGACAAGCCTGTCCGGGCCCTCGGGACCATTGACTTTTTTTCACAAAGTATTAAACTATACATATTGATAACAAGGAAATGCCTATTTCAAGGCGGACAGGACCTCTGCCCGCCCGAAGGGAAGGTTTGTATGAAGGTAAGGCTTGAGCATCTCACAAAGCGCTTCCCCAACCGCAACAAGAAGATCAAGACGGAAGTGACGGCCGTCAGCGATTTCACCTTTGAGATCCCCGACGGCAAGCTGATCGGCCTCCTGGGCCCCTCCGGCTGCGGAAAGAGCACGGTGCTGAACCTGATCTGCGGCCTGGAAAAGCCCACGGAGGGCAGGATCTTTTTCGGAGACGACGACGTGACCGATCTGCCGCCGGAAAACCGGGGCGTGGGCCTGGTGTTCCAGAACTATGCCCTCTACCCCCATCTGACGGCGCGGCAGAACATCCTGTTCCCCCTTCAGAACCTGAAGGGGGAGGCCCGGCCCGACAAGGCCAGGATGCTGGAGATGGTGGAGGAAGCGGCAAAGCTGGTGCAGATCAGTGAGCTCCTGGACCGGAAGCCCAGCGAGATGTCCGGCGGCCAGCAGCAGCGGGTGGCCATCGCCCGCGCTTTGGTGAAGCGGCCCCGGGTGCTGCTCCTGGACGAGCCCCTCTCTAACCTGGACGCCCGCCTGCGCATCCAGACCCGGGAGGAGATCCGCCGCATCCAGCGGGAGACGGGCATCACCACCGTTTTCGTCACCCATGACCAGGAGGAGGCCATGAGCATTTCCGACATGATCGTGGTCATGAAAGCGGGCATCCTCCAGCAGATCGGCCAGCCCCAGGATGTCTACAATCGGCCGGACAACCTTTTTGTGGCGAAGTTCCTGGGCACGCCGCCCATCAACGTCTTTGAAGGGAAGGTAAAGGGAGGCGTCCTCACCATCGGGGAGGACGAGATCATGAAGGTGGCGGACACGGCGGACCGGGATGTCTGGGTGGGCGTCCGGCCCGAGGGCTTCATCCTCCGGGAGAACGGGCCCCTTTGCTGCAAGCTCATCGGCGTAGAGGTCATGGGCCGGGACGTCAGCGTGGTGGCATCCCATCCTGCCTGCGCCACCGAGAGCCTCCGGGCCATCATCAGCGCGGAGACGCAGGTGGACGGGGCCGCCCATGAGGTGCGCTTTGAGCTGCAGCCCCGGAAGCTCTTCCTCTTTGACCGGGAGACCGAGGAGCGCGTCCCCTACCGGGCGCTGTGAGCGGGGAGGGGAAGCATGAAGCAGTCTAACTTTAAGGCCTGGCTCTATCTGCTGCCGGCCATCCTCTTCCTGGGGGTGTTCATGGTCTACCCCCTCATCGACGTATTCATCTATTCCTTTGAAGAGGGCTATAATTCCGCCTCCCAGACGGTCTTCGGCGTGGGCTGGTACAACTATTCCTATGTCCTCCACGATCCCTATTTCCTCCGGGCGGTGAAAAACACCCTCATCCTGGTGGTCATCACCGTGCCCCTGAGCACGGGCATCGCGCTGCTGATCAGTGTGGGGCTCAACTCCATCAAGCCCCTGAAGGAGCTGTATCAGACCGTTTTCTTCCTGCCCTATGTCACCAATACCCTGGCCGTGGGCCTGGTTTTTATGATCCTCTTCAAAAAGACCGCCTACACCGACGGTATGGTGAACCTGCTCATTAACTGGTTCGGCGGGGAGAGCGTGGACTTCATCGACGGCCCCTATTGGGCCAAGATGTTCGTCATGTGCTTCTACACCATCTGGGTGGTCATGCCCTTCAAGATCCTCATCCTCACCAGCGCCCTGGCCAGCGTGGACGAGACCTATTACAATGCCGCCCGGGTGGACGGCACCGGCAAATGGCGCATCTTCACCCGGATCACCCTGCCCATGATCTCCCCCATGATCTTCTACCTGGTCATCACCGGCTTCATCGGGGCCTTCAAGGCTTACAGCGACGAGGTGGCACTCTTCGGCGTCAACCTCAACGCCGCTGGCATGAATACCATCGTGGGCTATGTCTACGATATGCTCTATGGGGACAGCGGCGGCTACCCCTCCTATGCTTCGGCGGCGGCCCTGATCCTCTTTGCCATCGTGCTCACCATCACCTGTGTGAACCTCCTGGTCACCAGGAAGGGCATCCGGGCCTGAGAGGAGGCGGTAGCATGGATAAGAATACGGATTACCGGCGCATCGAACGCTCCGCCCGCAGCCGTCAGCGCACCCTGCGCATCGTCACCTATGTGCTGCTGACCGTCTGGGCCCTCATCGTCCTTTTCCCCTTCTACTGGATGCTCCTCTCCTCCGTGAAGAGTTACAGCGCCTATAACGGGGAATATATCCCCAAATTCTTCACCCTGTCGCCCACTCTGGAAAACTACGGCGAAGCCTTCACGGCGGTGCCTCTGGCCCGCTATTTCGTGAATACCCTGGTGTTCACCCTGTCCACCACCGCTGTCATGCTGGTGGTGACGGTGCTGGCCGCCTTCGCCTTTTCCCGCCTGGCCTTCCGGGGGCGGAACGCCCTCTTTGCCGTGTTCCTCAGCCTCATGATGATCCCCAATGAGCTGGTCATCATCACAAACTTCGTCACCATCACCGACTGGCATATGCGCAATACCTTCTGGGGCCTGATCCTGCCCTCCGTGACCAGCATCTTTTACATCTATCTGCTGAAGGAGAATTTCGAGCAGATCCCGGAGGAGCTGTATAAGGCCGCCAAGGTGGACGGAACCTCCGACCTGAAATACCTCCTGAAGGTGATGATCCCCATCTGCAAGCCCACCATCATCACCATCACCATCCTGAAGGTCATCGAGTGCTGGAACTCCTATGTCTGGCCCCGCCTCATCACCGACGACGCCAATTACTTTCTGGTGTCCAACGGCATCCAGACCATCCGGGAGAGCGGCTTCGGCCGGGAGAACATCCCCGCCATGATGGCGGCGGTGGTGGCCGTGAGCGTGCCGCTGATCGTCCTCTTCCTGATCTTCCACAAGAAGATCATGGACGGCGTTTCGAGAGGGGGGACCAAGGGATGAAGCTCCGGCGTATCCTTGCCCTCGCCCTTATCATGCTGAGCTGCCTGTTCCTTTTCACCGGCTGCCACGGCTCCCAGGAGCGCAGCATTTTCCAGATCCCGGATAAATTCGACGAAAGCCGGGACTATGAGATCACCTTCTGGGCCAAGAACGACACCAACAAGACCCAGGTGAAGATCTATGAGCAGGCCGTGGAGGATTTTGAGAAACTCTATCCCAATATCCATGTGACCATCCGCTTTTACACGGATTATTCCAAGATCTACAACGACGTCATCACCAATATCTCCACCAACACCACCCCCAATGTCTGCATCACCTATCCGGACCACATCGCCACCTACCTCACGGGGGAAGACGTGGTGGTGCCCCTGGACGAGCTGCTGACAGATAAGGCCTATGGCCTGGGTGGCAGTCAGGTCCGCTTCGACGCCCCCACGAAGGGGGACATCGTACCCCAGTTCCTCCAGGAGCTGAGCATCGGCGGCCATATCTACGGCCTGCCCTATATGCGCTCCACGGAGGTGCTCTATGTGAACAAGGACCTGGTGGAGGCCCTGGGCTATGAGCTGCCGGAGGAGGTCAGCTGGGATTTCGTGTGGGAGGTCTCGGAAAAGGCCATGGAAAAGGGAGAGGACGGCAACTTCCTGGTCAACGGCCAGAAGGTGATGATCCCCTTCATCGACTACTCCACCGATAATATGCTGATCCAGCTCTGCAAGCAGAAGGGCAGCGGCTATTCCACCGCCGCGGGGGAGATCCTGCTGTTCAACGACGAGACCAAGGAATTCCTCTATACCATCGCGGAACACGCGGGGACCGGGGCTTTCTCCACCTTCAAGATTTCCAGCTACCCCGGCAACTTCCTCAATGCGGGCCAGTGCATCTTCGCCCTGGACTCCACCGGCGGCTCCACCTGGATCGGCACCCACGCCCCCCTCATGGACATCAGCCCGGACAAGGTGGTGGATTTCGAGACGGCGGTGCTGCCCATACCCCAGCTGAACCCCGAGGAACCCTGGATGATCTCCCAGGGGCCATCCGTCTGCATCTTCAATAAGGCCGACCCCCAGGAAGTGCTGGCCTCCTGGCTCTTCGTCCAGTTTCTGATGACGGACAAGGTGCAGATCGCCTATTCCCAGACCGAAGGCTATGTCCCCGTCACCACCAAG
>CADBKO010000016.1 GCA_902795345.1 Oscillospiraceae bacterium | reverse complement strand
GCCCCTGAAGGATCATCTGGAGGCGGTGGGGCA
This sequence comes from Oscillospiraceae bacterium, assembly GCA_902795345.1. Lineage (GTDB taxonomy): Bacteria > Bacillota > Clostridia > Oscillospirales > Oscillospiraceae > UBA1774. The sequence continues at coordinate 50,633 of CADBKO010000016.1, read as the reverse complement.
CCGGGACGCTTTTCTCTATATCCAGGAGCTGGCCAAGCGCAGGTCCCGCCTGCGGGAGCATGAGATACGCAGCATCCACACCCTTGTGCTGATGGACAAGCCCGAGGACCGGGGCGTCTATCGCCGGGTGCCGGTCACCATCGTCGGCGCATATACGGAGCCGGTGCAGCCTTATATGATTGCACCGAAGATGGAGGAACTCCTGCGGCTGAATGAGGAGCGGAAAAAGACGATGCATCCCGTGGAGCGGATCGCCAGATTCCACCTGGAATTTGAGGGGATCCACCCCTTCATCGACGGGAACGGGCGCACGGGTCGGCTCGTCATGAATCTGGAGCTCATCCGCAGCGGCTATCTGCCCATCAACGTGAAGTTCGCGGACCGCAAGCGGTATTATGAAGCCTTCGACGCCTACTACCGGGACGGCCAGGCCGACGCCATGATCCTCCTGATTGGAGAATACGTCCGGGAACGGTTAGAGGAAGTTTTGGCGATCCTGGCGTGAGAAAGAGATCGACAGCGCCATTATATAAAGCAAAGGAAGCGTATTCCCATGGCAAAGAAAAAAGCGGAAGAAAAGATCAACCTGGATTCGATCCTGTTCAAATGTCGGGATATCCTGCGGGCAGCCCGCAACTCTGGATCATTCTTTGAGAAGCGCGACATGATGCTCACGCTGGTATTTCTGCGTTTCATCGGCGAGAAGTTTGAGGACGGTGTTGAAAATCTGCGTCAGCAGCTGCGCGACCAGGGACTGGACCCGGATAATGAGGAAATCTTCAAGGCGTTTTTTGACGATGCGACCTTTACCGACGGTACCTATAACCTGCCCATAGAAGCCCGCTGGTCCACCATTATCAATACACCTGCGCCGGGGCTGAATGTGGCTTTGGATACCGCGCTGCACAGTATCGCTACCAGCAGCAAACAGCTCAAGGGCTGTTTCGTGGAGGGCACCTTCACTACCCGGAATCTCGCGCCGAACGATATCAAAAAGCTCATTGACGAGGTCAACAAGATAAGCCACAAGGCTTTCGGAGAGGAAAAGGATCTGATTGGCCGCGTGTATGAATACTTCCTGAAAGAGTTTGCCGTCAACGCGACCAAGGAGGAGGGCGAATACTATACGCCCCATGATGTTGTGCAGCTCATCGCCGCCATGATCGAGCCTTTTGACGGCACCCTGTATGACCCCTGCTGCGGCTCCGGCGGCATGTTCATCCAGAGCGCGGAGCTGGTGAAGGCGAAGCGGGGCGATATCAGCCGGATCAATGTGTACGGACAGGAGAAAGAGCCGGCGACCTATCGCCTGGCGAAAATGAACCTGGCCCTTCGCGGAATCAGTCACAATCTCGGAGATGAAGCCGATTCTTCCTTTACCCATGACCTGCATCGGGGCATTTATTATGATTACATCATGGCCAATCCTCCGTTCAACCTGAAAGGCTGGTACGATGAGAATCTGAAAAACGATTATCGCTGGGCGGATTATACGACGCCCCCGGAAAGCAACGCCAATACCGCATGGATCCTGCACATCCTTTCCCACCTGCGGGCGAATAAGGGCGTGGCCGGTTTCCTGCTGGCCAACGGCGCTCTGGGTGACAGCGATACGGTGGAGATTCGGAAAAAGCTGATCCAGAATGACAAGGTGGAAGCCATCATCATTTTGCCGCGGGAACTGTTTATCACGACGGATATCAGCGTCACCCTCTGGATTCTGAACCAGAACAAAAAGGGCGGCGATTATCACAGCAGGACGCTGCGGAACCGGGAGCATGAAATCCTGTTTATGGACCTGCGTACCTGGACGGAAAACCCGGTCAAGAACGAGAGCAAGAAGAAGGTCCGCCTGACCACGGAACAGATCGAGCGGGCGGCGGAAATCTACCACACCTGGCAGGGCGAAGGGATTGACGGTACGGATTATGCCATCCCGGAGCTCTATCGCAGTGTCGGCATTGCGGAAATTGAGCAAAACGGCTGGAGCCTGATCCCCAGCAAGTATATCGAGTTCATCGATCACGATCTGGAGATCGACTTCCCGGCAGAGATGCAGCGCATCCAGCAGGAGATGCGGGAGGTGCTGGCGCAGGAGAAGGAGTCGCAGAAGATGCTGGAAGAGGCATTCAGGGGGATCGGGTATGGGATTGAGTAACTGCACCCTTGGCGAACATATTGAGCTCCGCGGAGTGACGAATGACGACCTCTTATATGGCATTGAAGATGTACGCGGGGTCAATAATCTAAAGATGCTGATGCCGACAAAAGCCGATATCAATGGGCGTGACTTAAGCAAGTTTCAAATCGTGTACCCCGGCGAGTTTGTTTTCAATCATAGGACTTCCAGAAACGGCAGCAAATTCAGCATCGCTTTCAATAACGGAGACCGTCCCGTAATCTGCACGGAAGACTATGTACTGTTTCGGATTAAGGAGGAATCCAATAATACAATTCTTGCCGAGTGGCTTTATATGTTTTTCAACCGTGCAGAGTTTGACCGCTATGTGATTACAAACTCATGGGGCAGTTCCACAGAGTTCTATAACTGGGAGGACATCTGTTCCGTGGAGCTGAATCTTCCACCCCTCCCCATCCAGCAGAAATATGTGGATATCTACAAAGCCATGGTTGCCAATCAGCAGAGCTATGAGCGCGGGCTGGAGGATTTGAAGCTCGTCTGCGATGGGTATATCGAAGACCTGCGACGGAAAATGCCGAGTGAGACAATCGGTCCGTATATCGGAGAGCAGACTGTTCGCAATGTTGACTTGAAGATTCAGCGCGTACAAGGCGTAAACAGTTCCGGAAAATTCGATGAAACCCGAGCTGATACGAATGGACTTGATTTATCAAACTACAAAATCGTAAAACAAGGTCAATTTGCTTATAATCCATCGCGTATCAATCTTGGTTCAATCGCCATGTTGAACGAAGAGACTTGTATTGTTTCTCCCATGTACATTGTTTTTGAGGTGATAGCCCCCAAGAAGCTGTTGCCAGAATACTTAATGCTATGGTTTGAAAGAAAGGAATTCCAGCGGAGCACCCTGTTTTATGCAATGGGATCAGTCAGAGATACTTTTTCATTTGACTTGATGCGAGAAGTAGCAATCCCGATTCCCGATATCGAAGTGCAAAAGGCCATTGCAGAAGTTTATTCCGTTTACAATATGCGAAAACGGATCAACGAGCAACTCAAAGCCCAAATCAAAGACATCTGCCCAATTCTGATTAAGGGATCGTTGGAGGAAGGAAACGCGTAATGGATGTCAGAGAAGAAATCCTTGATTATATCAATCGGAACGAATTGACCGGTGCGCTGTTGCTCACAGGACCATGGGGGTGCGGAAAATCCTACTTGGTGAAAGAAATCGCCAAGGAATTGAACAGCAGTAAAAAAGCTGCCGTTGCCACGATTTCTTTATTTGGCCTTGACAGTGTTGCTGCAATCAATAAGCGGGTAAAGGATGAGTATGCCGGCTTCATGCTTGGTTCCTTGGGAAAAACAGCTAAAAAACTCTCAAAAGCATTTAAAACTGTCGCAAAAGACGGAATGGAAGTTGCAAGTATAGCTGCAGAAGGCGTGCCGGGGCTTTCTGCCGCTTCTCGGGGGCTGTCATCCATCATGGACTATGACATCTTCGGATTCATTGAGGTCAAAAACACAATTGGAAAAGGCGAAAAAGAACGTAACTTCATTCTTGTCTTCGATGATTTGGAGAGGAGCAATTTAACCAAAAAGGATTTGCTCGGGGCGCTGAATGAGTATGTAGAGAACAAGCAAATCAGGGTTATTATCGTAGCCGATGAAGAGAAGATTGAGAGCGAAGATTATAAGGAATACAAAGAAAAACTGATTTCCAGAACAATCAGAATGGCTGCGGACTATGGAGCATTGATAGATCAGATTGTTGAAGTATACTCGGAGACATCGACGGGATATAAAGCGTTCTTAGAAGAAAACAGAGAATTGATAAAGCAGGTTTTTTCAGAAAGCAAGTCTTTTAATCTACGTACGCTCAAATCTGCATTAGCTGATTTTGAGCGAGTTTACGCAGCATGGCAAGAAACGGAAATTGCAACCGCTAACATGAAGTGGGCGCTTTATACATTTGCTGCAGAAATGTTCGTGTCCAAAGTTCCAACCGTGAAAGAAAATGAGGATAATAAGAGAAACTCTGCCTTATTGCTTGCACCAGAAGAGAAGCAATACGTATACAGAGGGAAAAAACAGAGTTCATTCTATGCCTTTACCAAGTGGATTTCTCATGGCGAGTGGGACAAAGAACTCTTCATACAAGAACTGCACGAAAAATATACAGAAGCTAATAGGTCGCCGTTAGAGCGGATCCTTCAATACAGTCTCTGGAGTCTTGAACAAAAAGATATTGACACAGGATTGCCAGAGGCTATAGGACAGGCCTATCAAGGCAAACTGTCAAGAAGGAATCTGATTTACTTACTGACAAAGATTCACACCCTGAGAGAATTATCTGTTCCGTTGCCGTGCGAAATTGACTATACGAGGATGGAAGCCGGCCTGAAAGAACGAAATAAAGGAATAATGCAAGGAACCATCGACGAACCGCCATGCAATACGTTTGCGATGGGTGATCAAATTGATGAAGAGGCGCGCCCATTTTACAGCATGATTGAGCGAATGGATGAACAAATAGCGGCATGGGAGAGCCGTCGCCGGTTTATCGATTATCTCAACGGAGAAAGCGATTCAACCAGTCGTTTTCGCAGGGGCCAATACCTTGAAGAGTTTGATGATGAGCTACTGCGTGTTTTTGAGGAGAGATATGCGTCAGCCTCGAATGAAGACAAGTGGGAATATGCCAAATCGCTGTTAGGAATTGCTTTCGATTCCCACGAGTATTCCACAGAGGAAAATATGAATACCACAAGATCAAACTTCGAGAAATTGCTTGATTGGCTTGTTTCACAACAGGGTAATGATGGGATTACATTAGCGATCAACAAACAGTTTATTCAGCAGCTTGAAGATCATGATATGATGAAAACAGAAAACAAACAGTAAACCCAATCGCTGTATTATTGCAAGTCGAGAATGGAGGGCAGCGATTATGCCAAGCCTGATCAACTACAATGGCCGCTTTTGCGAGTCGGAATACGAAAATGCGCTCCTTTCCTTCCTGGAAGAGGAGGGCTGGCAGTATCTTGCCGGAAGCAGCATCGTGCGGGATTCCAAGCGGGAAGTGCTGTATGCGGACGACTTGGAGCAGTTTCTGAGCAAAACGAATCCAGAGCTGCTTGCGGAGGAAGTGCAGCAAATTGTGGATACTGTCCGTCTTGTCGGCGCGGAAAGCGATTTTGCCGCGCTGCACAGGGTCTATGGATGGATGGTCCTCGGCGTTCCCTTCAAGCCACGGAACGGGATTGCCCACCCGGTGCCGCTGATCGACTTTGAAGAACCGAAACACAATATCTTCCGCGCGGTCAATCAGTTCACGGTGGAGTATACCAACAATGGACAAGTTGAAAACCGGCGGCCGGATATCCTGTTGTATGTCAATGGCCTGCCCCTGTGCATCATCGAGCTGAAGAACCCGGCGGACGATCATGCGACGATCTACGACGCATGGGAACAGATCACGATCCGTTACTGGCGGGATATCCCCCATCTGCTGCACTACTGCCCGCTGGCCTGCATTTCCGATGGGGTGAAGACCCGGCTGGGCACCGTCCGCACGCCTTATGAGCACTTCTATGCCTGGCGGCGCGTCAACGATGGGGACAAGGTATCGACCCTGCCATTTGATGAGCTGCAGACCATGATCAAGGGCGTCTACAGCCCAGCCCGGTTTTTGGAAATCTTCCGGGACTACATCTATTTCCAGGACAGCGAATATGACCGGGATGAACGGGAAATCGTCTGCCGGTATCCGCAGTTCTTTGCAGCCCGTCTGCTGAAGCAGAGCATTGTCAAATCGGTGAAAGAAAAGAGCGGCAAGGGCGGCACATATTTCGGCGCTACCGGCTGCGGAAAAACCTATACCATGGCATTTCTGGCCCGACAGCTCGCACTGCGCTGCACAGACATCCCGGAGATCGGTTCGCCCACAATCGTAATGATCGTTGACCGTGACGATCTTCAAAAGCAGGGGGCAAAGCTCTTTACAAAGAGCAAGGAGTTTCTCAACCTTGGCGAAGTCAGCGTGGTGCCGAGCCGTAAGATTCTTCGGGAGGAACTCAAGACGCGGGCCAGCGGCGGATTTTACATCTGCACGATTCAGAAATTCTGTGACCGCGAAGACGACAAAATCGGCCTGATCAATGACCGCCCCAACATCATCTGTTTTTCGGACGAAGCGCACAGAACGCAGATCAACCATTCCAAGCGTATCCAGTTCAGCAAGGATGCAGATGAAAACATGCGGGCGATGGTGTCCAAGCCCTATGCGACGGTGCTGAGGGAGGCATTTCCCCAGGCTACCTTCGTGGGTTTCACCGGCACGCCGATTGACGAGACTTACCAGACTTTTGGTGCCTTGATCGACCAGTATACCATGGATCAGGCGGTGGCTGACGGGCTGACGGTGCCCATCAAGTATCATCCACGCATTGCCAAGGTGCTGTTGGATCAGGAGAAGGTCAAGCAGATCGAAGAATACTACCGGCTTTGTGCCGACGATGGGGCGACGGCAGAGGACATCGAAGCCAGCAAGAAGGCTATGAGCTCCATGGAGATCATCCTGGGCGAGCCATCCCGTCTGGAGCGGCTGGCTGCAGATATTCATGACCACTATGTGTCCTCCTGCGCAGGCGATCCGGACAGGGTGCAGAAGGCCATGGTGGTGTGCTCCAATAGAAAAATCGCATATCAACTTCTTGAGGTATTCCGGGACAAATACCCGGAATGGTTCGTGGAGAAAAAAGCGGCGGATGGCGTATCTGCCACCGAAGAGGAACTGCGGGAGTTGAAGCCCATGCCGTTTATGGCGATGGTGGCCAGCGTTGGCAGCAACGATCCCAAAGAAATGTATGACTATCTCGGCGGCGTGAAGAATAGTGAACGCTCTGCAAATCTTGATGCTATGTTCAAGGCGGAGAAATCCAATTTCCATATCGTCATTGTCGTGGATATGTGGATCACCGGTTTCGACGTGGATACGCTGACCTATATGTACAATGACAAGCCGCTGCAAAAGCACGGACTGATCCAGACCATCAGCAGGGTCAACCGAAAGTATCCCGGGAAGGAGTATGGCCTGGTCGTCGATTACATCGGAATCCGCGACAATATGCGCCAGGCCATGAAAATGTATGGCGGAGATCATTCTGTGGCGCCAAACGCTGACGATGTGGAGCAGGCGACCGGGGTGTTCCGGGAAGAACTCTCCATTTTGCAGGACCTTTTCTCCGGCTATGATTTGAAGCCGTTCCTTGATCCGAATGGCGATCCTGCGGAACGGTATCGGCTGCTGGCCAAGGCCGCTGAATTTGTTTTCGTTTCGACTCAGGAGTTGCAGACGGAAAGCAACGGGGGAAAGAGCGTCAGCAAAGTCTCCTTCAAGACGTATTTCCTGAAAACTGTGAAGCGGATGCGTGCGGCCTATGATATTTGTCAGCCCTCCGGGGAATTGGGCGAGGAAGAATCTGCCTTGGCGCAGTGCTTCATGGCGATTGCGGGTTTTGTCCGCAAGATGAGCGGCACCAGCGAAGTCGATGCAGACGCCATGAATCGCCATGTAGCCAAAATGGTGGAGGAAGCGCTGAAGTATAACAAGGTGGAAAGCGTGCTGGAGGACGGGGAACAGGAGGATATTTTCAGCCCGGAATTCTTCGAGAAGCTATCCGATGTAAAAATGCCTGCCTCCAAGCTGGAATTGCTGGTGAAACTGCTCCGGAAAAAGATTACGGAATACAGCAAGACGAACCAACTGGCAGCCAAGCGATTCCGCGAGATGCTGGAAGAGACGATCCGGCAGTACCATGAACGACGAAAGCACCTCACAGCGGAGGAAGCCGGAGAAGCCCAGGAGCAGACTTCGGAAGAGATCATTAAGTATGCGACGGAGGAGGCTCTGCGGATTCTTCGAGAGATGAATGCTGATCGGGAGAGCTTCCGCAAAATCGGCCTGACCTTTGAGGAAAAAGCGTTCTATGACATATTGATCGCCCTGCGGGATCAGTATAACTTTGAGTATGGGGAGGACAGAATCGTAAACGGCGTGCCCGTCAACGACAAGTGCAAGTCGCTGGCCAAGAAGATCAAAGAGATCATCGACACGAAATCCTCTTTCGCGGACTGGCTGAATAATCAGATCGTCCGGGATCAGCTCAAATTCGATATAAAAGTCTGCCTGATCAAAAACGGCTATCCGCCGCAGTATAGCCCCGAAGTCTTCCGCAAAGTCATGGAGCAGGTAGAAAACTTCGAGGAAAACCGCTGAGGATAAGGAAACAAGAGAGGAGAGCACCCGAATGTCTAAGCTGGGGATAGAACAGAAAACCGTGCGGCAGCTGCTTGGAGGCAACAAAGCCGACTTCCTTATTCCTGATTGCCGTCATTAAAGGAGAGCACAGCTTGAGAGGAAAAACAAAAAGAAATGCAAAAGCAAAGGAGACACAAAACGTCCCACCACTGAACGTTTCTTTGCCAAGCGGTATGTCTGCTCCTGAGATGCAGTCCCTGATTGTGGGTGCACTCCTTGAATACGATCAGAAAAAGCAGGAAATCGCCAAACAAAAAGAAGTGGAAGAAGCGAATGAGTGGCGGCGAAAAATCGGTTACAAGGACTATTCGGATCGAAAATTCTTGCGCAGAACGGTCTTAACATTTGTTAATTCGGTTTGGGTTCTTCTTAAAGTCCTGTTCATGCGGAAGGAAAGAATCGATGGTGACTTTGCAACGGTTGGTCTAATGAGAATTGCATTATCAGCCACGTTTTCGATAGCTAAATTGGTTTTGTGGGTGATAAGTGCTGCAGGCTTGCTTATTTACCCTATCTCTTTAATTGTACCGAGCATTCCCAAAATGACGTTTCCGTCTGCTCTGTCATATATAGCAATCGGCTTGACCTCGCTGCTGTTTGCTCAGCTCTTCCGTATTGCAGGCATTGAGATCGAAAAAATGAAGGATCGGGATTATGTTGTGGAAGTATTTGCCGCTGTTGCTGCAGTAGTGGCAATCATCGTTTCAGTCGTTTTGCGATAAGCAAAACAGTTGCGCAACCGATTTGAGGCGTGATTCCTGAGACGCTGTAAACAAAGAATAGACTGACCCGTCCGGGAAGTGGTCGACTTTCCCGGGCGGGTCAGTCTATTTTCTAAACTGCGGAAAGCACCCTGACGATTATGAATCCGCTTCCCGTATTTCACTTTTTCCGGAGAGGATGAGAATCGCCCAGGGCATCCTGTGTGCGTTCCTCCGAGGTTATAATGTGCCACTGCGGGTTTTCCAATCCAAGATCCAGCATCATAAAATCCGAATAGTCACGGTAAGGGTCAAACCGGATATTGCTCTCAACACGCTTGCGCCACTCACTCTTGACGGGCTTTTGCGGAGCCTCCACGTCATAGGTTTCCAGATCGTGATACAGATCAATGTGACGGAGAAACTCTTCTGCGCTGATGTCTCCGGCGAGGTAGGCTTTCCTGGCAGCCAGCGCATTTTCATCCCACACAGTATAGTCCTGAAAATCAAAATGGATCAGCTTGCCTCGACCATCGGGAGCCGAATTAGTGTATCTTTCTCTGCGAGACTTCATTCTGGAGCGAAGCGCGTCGTAGGTGCGAAGAGCACTGTCCCGGCTAAGCTCTTCGGCATGGCGAAGACCCGGCCCAACTTGTTTGCAGCTCTTGCCTTCGATGATCCGATCACAGTACAGCGACGGTCGTGTGGTCGGCGGAATGAAATACCCCCAGCAGCATTCGCAGCGGACGATCCGCTGCTTTTTTTGTGTGAAGTACAGAGAAAAAAGAAGATGATGGAGATCGTCCAGAGACTCCACGCGATACTCGAGCAGTGATAAGCTGAGTGGTACGTCTCCATTCTGCTCGATGATACGCCGAACCGGATAATCTCGGTTTACCACGGGCGGGGTCACTTGCGAATAGGTTGTTACCAGGCGCTCATATCGGTCACGCTGTGTTGCACGCTCCATGCCGTCGAAAGCAACTTCAAACATGTTCCTCAGGGGGATCAGGGACAAAGCCGGTTCCTCCAGGATATTCAACAGCGTTGCACCGACGTCCATGAGGTCAATGTCCTCAGAATGAAGCGCCATTTCCAATTGCGGCTTGAATAGCCCTAATTGCGTTATGACATAGAAATACCCCAGCGAGTCGGTCTCTCGCAAGGTCTCTGCGATCTCATACACTTCCCGGGTTAAATTGGACAGCTCGGCTTTTTTCTGTGCGCGGTCATAGCCATCCAGAGGATACGACTCCCATAGACGCATGACCTGATCCCGGAGTGAAGATAGATTAAGCTCTGACCTTTGAAGAAGAAGCTCTGCAGGCGTTTTGTCCAAGTGGAGATATTCATGACCGGATGTGTCAATCGCCGTCAGAAAGACTCGCTCGCTCTCTGTTGTCCTGATATAGAAGGCTGGGCCATTTTGATACATCGTAATTCTTCCTTAAAGCAAACCCGCCAAATAATGGGCTGAATCATTCGTAATGTACGATCATTATTTTTTATTCTATCATAATCCGCAGGGAATGAAAATCCCGGATGCATCCAAATCACATAACACAAGGAGGAACAATGAAGGAATCCGAAATCAGAAGCTACGACGAGCTGCCGCTCTTCCTTAACGCGGAGACGGCGGCGAAGCTGCTGGGGGTCTCCATCTCCAGCATGTATGAGCTCATGCACGAGAAGGGCTTTCCGGTTTTGCGAATCGGGTCGCGCCTCGTGATCCCGAAGGATAAGCTGCAGGCATGGGTAGAGCAGAGGATTGGAGGTGGAGCATGAGGAAGTACTATCCCTATCCTACCCGCGACCCCATCAAGAACTATTTTCCTCTGCCCAATGAGATCCGCATGCTAGGACTTACGCCGGGCGAGTTTACGGTTTACAGCTATCTCATGCAGTGCGAGGATCGAAAGACCCATCAGTGCTACCCCAGCTACAGAAACATCAGTGAGAACGTCCATCTCTCGAAGAACACCGTGCGGAAGCATATCTGCAGCCTCGTGGAAAAGCGTCTCATCACCGTGGAGCACACGACCATCGTCACCAAGAGCGGGCAGAAGCGCAACGGTACGTTGCTCTATACCATCCGCCCCATCGAGGAGGCGATCCGCTACCGGGCGGAGCAGCAGATGAAGGAGGCCGAGGAGGAACAGGCGAGGCAGCGGGCACAGAAGAAGCTGACCAGGCTCACACAGGGAAGCGTGGCCCAGCGGGAACCCGGCACCGGAGCCGACGATCGGAAGGAAGCGAACCCTTGACGCGGGTATCCGTCATCTGTGCGAAGGGTTGAGAGTGGGCAGCCCCGTGTCCCTCCGGCAAAATCGAGCGGGGAAGCGTCGGTTTACAGGCGTTTTTCCTGGTTCGATTTCTTAACAAGATAAAGGGACGACGTCGTGCGCCGACGTCGTCCCGAACACCGCGACCCGCAGTGCGGGCCGCGTTTCAAGGGTTTCCGGGGATTGAAAACCGACGTCGGTGAGCGGTGCGCTTTTACTGACGCACTGGATTTCCGCAGTCGGTAATCGCCGGGACGCCCGTTTTCACAGGGATTCTTCCAAAACCGATGAAAGGAAAAACCAGTGTTGGGAAAGAAAAACAAGGACAACAAAGAACCCACGACCCTTTGGCTCAGGCCGAGCACGATGGGCAAGGTAGACGCGGCGTTGGCCATCGCCAAGTGCAAAAGCCGCAGTGAATTTGTGGAGGAGGCGATCCGGTATTACCTCGATCACCTCATCTCCTGCGATGTGCATGAGTATCTTACGAAGGAACTCCGCGACGAATTTCATAAAGCCGCCGTGGAAAACGAGAACCGGATGCGCTCTCTGATTTTCCGATGGGCGGTGGAGCTGAACATGATGTGCCACACCATCGCGGCGCACTTCCGCGCCGATCCGATCAACCGCCGTGAGCTCCGCGCCTTTGCTGTGAAGGAAGTGATGGATACGAACGGCAATGTCAGCTTCGACCATGCCCTGGACGTGCAGCGGCAGGGACAGTTCGGCGCGGTTGATGAGGACGAATTCGATTACGAAGATGAGGACAAGTATTAAAAAACAGTAGCTATTCCCGGCGAAACGTGGTATGTGTTTGAGCTGCCAAAGGAGGGACTCAAGATGAACAGCATAATCGAAGAACTGTTCTACGGTACGCTCAACCCATCGGGGAAAAGCTCGCCGGAAGCGGATGAGCTGCTGGGCCTCATCGAGCGGCACGAAACCTGGCTCGCCGAACACCTTGACGAAACGGCGAAGGAAGTGCTGGACAAGCTGACTGACTGCCATGTGGAGTACGATGGGATCACCGCCTGGGAGAGCTTCCGCCGGGGCTTCGCTCTGGGCGCGAGGCTGGTGATGGAGGTGGTCTATGGAACGGAGGCGGAGGATGGGTAAAAGACCGGACGGGGAAGGCCTGGTGCGCAAGCGCACAGACGGCCGATGGGAAGGGCGTATCGTCATCGGACACAAGGAGGACGGCGCGCCGATCTACAAATCCGTGTTCGCCAAAACGCAGAAGGAGCTGATGCCGAAGCTGCACGAGACCATCGACGACTACCGGGGAATGGAGATCACCGGGAGCGGGGACCTCACACTGGAGGAATGGACGGAGCGCTGGCTCACGGGCTACGCTGAGCCGACGCTCCGCCCCAGCACCGTCCGCGGTTACCGCGGCCTGATCCAGAACCACATCTGTCCGGCGCTGGGCGACAGACAGCTCCGTGCCATCACCCGGAACGATGTGCAGAAGTTCTATAACCGGCTCCGGCAGACCAAGGCACAGACCCGAGGCCACGAGGGGGAGAGGAACCTCGCGGACTCCATGGTGCGAAAGATCCACATGCTGCTCCATGAGATCCTGGAGGCAGCGGTGAGCTCCCGGCTCATCTCTCAGAACCCCACCAGCGGCACGGCCATCCCCAAGTGCAGCTACTCGCCCAAGAAGGTGCTGAACGAGGAACAGCTGGAGACATTCCTGGAGGCCATCCGGCGGGAGCCCATGTGGTATGACTTCTTCTACACGGAGATCACCACCGGCCTCCGCCGGGGCGAGATCTGCGGCCTGCAGTGGGACGACCTGGACGAGCAGACCGACAGGCTCAAGGTGCGGCGCTCCATCCGGGTCGCCCCCGGCGGGGAGCTGGAGATCGGCGAGACGAAAACGGAGAGGGGCGCCCGCAGCATCCTCCTGCCGCCCAGCACCCTGCACATCCTCAAAGAGCGGCACAAATCGGCCATGACCCAGTGGATCTTCCCCAGCCTGCTGACGCCGGAAAAGCCCACCTCGCCCAACACTGCATACCAGCGGCTGAAGGACATCCTCCGGGGCGCGGGCCTGCCCGACATCCGCTTCCACGATCTCCGCCACACCTTCGCCACCCACGCCCTGGCCAGCGGCGTGGACGCCAAGACCCTGTCGGGCATCCTGGGCCACACCAACGCCAGCTTCACCCTGGACACCTATACCCATGTCACCACAGACATGCAGAAAAACGCCGCCAACATCGTCGGCGGATTTATGGAAGAACTCTTTGGAAGGGAGCTGAAACCGTGGCAAGACTGATCGCGGCCTATGAACCGGCGGCCCTCCTGTCCGTTGAAAAGCTGGGCGATACGGAGGACGCCCTGTGGGATTGGCGGCTAGGCTATATCGGGAAGCCGGGCTGCCTCAGCGTTCTGGAATGCGAAAGAAAGAACCCCGGTCAGAGATTCCTGTACCTGTGCTGCTATTCCACCGACGCCCTGAAAACGGACTGCGGAGAGATCACGGAAGATGGGAGATCACTTACCATCACCACCCAAAACAGCAGATATATATTTTGGATCGGACCAAAGGTGAAAACATGAGCAAAGAAAAGCGACGGAAATCAGGAGAGGGGACCCTGCGCCAACGCACGGACGGGCGCTGGGAGGGCCGGGTGGTCGTGGCCTATGACGACAAGGACCGACCCGTCACGAAAAGCGTCACCTCAAAGACCAAGGCGGAATGCCTCGCCAAGCTGGAAGCGCTGAAGGCCTCCTGCGGTGTCGTGACCGTCAAGGCGCGGCCGGACATGCCCTTCGGAGACTGGCTCGACCTGTGGTATCGAACCTACTCCAAGCCTGCCCTGCGCATCACGACCCAGCAGTGCTATGAGGACCGGATTTACAAGCACATCATCCCCGGCATCGGCACGATCCCCCTGAACAAGCTGCAGCAGAGCGACCTGCAGCGGTTCTACGCGGAGCTCAAAAAGAACGGGCGGCTGCGCTGGCAGGCGCATTACGGACCGGGGCTATCGGACCGCATGGTTCGCTCCTGCCATTTCACCTGCCGCTCGGCGTTGGAGAAGGCGGTGAACGAGCGGCTGATCCCGGTGAACCCCGCCATCGGCTGTAAGCTGCCGCCCAAGAAATCGCGGGAGATGCAGGTGCTGACCCATGAGGAAATGCAGCGGTTTCTGATCCAGGCAAAGGAAAACGATTTCTATGAGCAGGCCGTACTGGAGCTCTCCACAGGGATGCGCCGGGGCGAGCTCTGCGCCCTCCGGTGGGATGACCTGGACCTGCGAACCGGCGCCCTGCGTATAGAGCGGCAGGTGATCCGCGTCGCGGGGGCGCTCCATATCTCTGAGCCGAAGACAAAAAGCTCCTCCCGCACGATCATCCTGCCGCCGGCAGTGGTGAACGTGCTGAAGGAGCTGAAAGAACGGACGGATTCGGAATGGATGTTCCCGTCGCCGGTGCTGGAGGGTAGCCCGGTGGATCCTCAGAGCGTCTACCGGAAGATGAAAAAGGTGCTGGCACGGGCGGAGTGCAAGGACATCCGCTTCCACGACCTTCGGCATACCTTCGCCACCACCGCCCTGGAACACGGCATGGACATCAAGACCCTCTCCGCCATCGTCGGCCACATCTCCTCCGCCACGACCATCGACGTTTACAGCCACATCACGGATACGATGCAGGTCCGGGCGGCGAACCGGATCGAGCAGGGTTTGGGGCGCGGAGAGGCGTTTGTGCCCCGCGAGGACGCCGACGGGGAAGTGCCCGCTGAAACGGAAAACCCACCGGAGAGGGCGCGTTTCGAACCCTACAGAGGCAAGATCCGCAAGTCCGGAACCGGCGGCATCTATGAGATCAACGATCACCTCTTTGAAGGCCGCTACACCCCCACCAACGCCCAGGGCAAGCGGGAGGTACACACGGTCTACGCCAAAACGCGGGAGGAAGTGGAACCCCTGTTGGAGCAGATGATCGCGGAGGTCCGGGCACGGATCAAAGAGGAGAAGAAGCAGATGAAGGAGGCCGTGAGCGGGTCAGAGGTTGCGGCGGTATAGACAAAGAAAAGGGAAAAATGACTAACTCAAGGAACAATACCGGCACTGAAAGAACAATATAAATGCCAAAGGAACAATATAAAAATGGTATTGTTCCTTTGGCACTGTTCTGAACGGTTCCATTGACAGAGTGTCATTGGGATGGTATAGTATATATGTATCATCCCAATGATACCAAGGAGGGATTCGAATGCTCTTGCTTCACGGAGGCAGCCAGGTCATCGAAAACCCGGAACTCTCACAGGGGAACGTACACAATGACTATGGCCGCGGCTTCTACTGTACCGAGATGGAGGAGATGGCCAGAGAGTGGGCCTGCAAAGACCAAAAGGACGGATTTGTGAATCGGTATGAGCTGGATATGGAAGGGCTGCGCACCCTGAACCTGTCCGACGGCAGTCACACCGTTTTGAACTGGATCGCCATCCTACTGAAAAACCGGACCTTCCGCCTGCGTTCTCCCATAGCCATTGACGCCAGGGAGTACCTGATCGAACATTTTGCGCCGGACACGACGGCCTGCGACCTGATCGTCGGATACCGGGCGGACGACTCCTATTTTCAATACGCGGAATCCTTCGTAGAGAATACGCTGCCTCTGCGGAGCCTCAATCGGGCCCTGACCCTGGGGAAGCTGGGCCTGCAAACCGTACTTGTGTCCGAGAGAGCGTTCCGGCAGCTTCGGTTTATTGACGCCGAGCCGGTGGATCGGACCGTCTATTACCCCAGGTTCATCGAGCGGGATACGAAAGCCCGGCAGACCTATACGGCGGAGATCGCAAAAAGCCGGACCTATCGGGATGATATCTTTGTGCTGGACATCCTGCGGGAGGAGATGAGTAACGATGACCCACGCATACAGCGAATCCTATTTGAATGACGCCAAGGCCCGGCTGTCTCAGTTCTTCGACTACCTTATTAACGATTGCGGGATGAATCCGGATTGGGTCGTCTCCATCTTTCTCGCTTCCGGGTATGCGGAGCAGTTCGAGCGGGGCAGCCCGGCGGTCCTGGCGGGCATGTCCGGCGTCGAACTGGCGCGGGCGGTGGTGGAAAAGACCTATAAAAAGAAAAAGCTGCCTGAACCGGGGATCACCGAAGGGTTGAGTCCCGAATACTGGGCAGGTTGGGCGCTGGCGGAATTCCAGTGGTACAGCGGAAAGCGTTTCAAGGATATCTTCGACCATGTGAAGCTGTCGGAGATCATTGCCATGTACCCGGTTTACCATGAGATGGACATTACCGCATTCCTGGAGATGATGGAGGAGCGGTGCAGGGAAGAACTGCCGGAGTGTCGGCTGAAAAAGCTGCGTGAGAGCCGGGGCCTGTCCCAGTCAGAGCTCGCCAGAGCCTCCGGCGTCAGCCTCCGGTCCATCCAGATGTACGAGCAGCGCGTCAACGACATAGATAAAGCCCAGGCACAGACAATATACAAGCTCTCACGTGTGATCGGATGTGAGATGGAGGATTTGCTGGAAAGGCCGATGGAATGATATACAAGGTGGGATGCTATCTGCTTTTAGATTTGGAGATAAGTTGGTTATGGAACTCTTGTCATGAACTCTTTCTGAAATGGAGAGAATCGAAGCTTCTTTCCTGGACGAATTGAGTATATCAAGTTATTATAAATGATGATGTTCTTTTTCAAAAGCAAAACTGCGGATTGTTGGATAAATATCCTTCTTTACCTGACGCGCAGCGGTAACAAGCCCTCTTAAGCGTCGCCTACTGTTCACATCGTCAGGTTGTTTACGCAAATACGTGTGCTCAATAATGATTTTTCTTTGTAGTGAGTTCTTGACTGCAAGCTGGCCTCGTGCGTCAATAATCACGCCGGTTACAAGTTTAGGATACTCTTTTGTGTAACTCCTTACCTTGTTCTTGGATACTTGGTAATTACACCTCTCTATGATGTGGAAGACCTTTTCCTTGAATTTACGAGTAATCTTACACTCACTTGAAAATGTGATATCATCAACATATATCGTCATTGTAACTGAACACTTATCAGCTAAAGCTTGCATTTCGTCAAACATTCTATGGTTAACTAGATATGAGAGTATTTGACTTGTGGGGGATCCTGAAATTAAATGATTAAAACATGTCACCTTCTTTTCAGACAAGAAGGCGTAAATTGCTTGTGGATTTCGAAGGGATGATTTTGAAAGGTCCACAGTTGTTAGATTTGTCAAGATACATGCTACATCTGGAGAACACTTCAAGTCGGAAAGAAAAAACCTATAAACAGTTTCCCGGCTTATAGACGGGAAAAAAGCGGTTAAATCTACTTTGAATAAATAACGGAGATTAGTCCCTGTGTGTAAAGTAGCGTTATCGGCATATGAGCGCCCCTTAACGCCGGAAAAGACATTCTCAGGAACCTCGATCTTCCCGAGAATGGTTTTTAGCCTTTTTTGCACTCGCTTCAATTCGGCGCGTGGAGGCTCTATTAGTCGAGGTTTACCGGTTGTGTCAATATATGGATCAACCAACGATGACACATAGCTTTGTTTAAATAACCTGGTGTCTTTTATCCCCAGCAAATGCCGGAGCATTCTTTTGGATTGCAAAGCATAAAGCGGACAGGCATTATATTCCAAAAGGCACAATACCTCTGTTTCTTAAAATGTGCTGAGGTTAGCTGCTGATTGCTGTGCTGATCATCCAGCGGACAAAATCAGCAAGTAGTTCAGGACAGCATAGCGATATAGCCAGTATGACCATTGCGATTGCAAGAACTACAATCGCGAGCGGGAGGAAGGATTTATCCCCACAAAAGGAAACCTTGTTGTTGTCACCTTTAATGATGACAACTTCGGGATTGCCCGCCTTTTTCACAGTAATTCACCTCCTTGTTATTTTTGGCCCCCATCTGCAGCTGGGAGGACTTCCCAATCCGCCAATAACAAAGGAGATATGCAGCCCTATATGCTCTTTTCCCTCAGCACAAATCCGACTTCCCAAAAAGGTCGTCTATATCGTCTTCCAGCCAACAACTCAACACGATACATCACGACACATAAACGAACGGATTTGGAAAATGCGATTCCGTTGTCAGCGTGTACGGGTGTGATGATATGATGTGGGGAATGTGTGCTGAAGACAAATGCATCCATATCTAATAGATACGATGCCGCCCGCGTCTCCGCGAGCCAAATAGTGGAAGTCAATCTGACTGCTCATACTGACGCATAAAATTATAGCATATCAAACTCGAAAAGTCAATTAAAAGTAGTTCTAAATGGTCAAGGAGGACAACGAGCGGCTTTTATTTCGCCACCTTTGATTGCCAGAATCAGTAGCGGAAGACGAATTCAAAGCACATCAGTAGGTGTGATCTAAGATAAATGGAAATCTCTATATCCTAAACCCGCATAGGCTTTATGAGTAATCCTGCTTTTAAAAGGAGTCTTGAATATGTTTCCTTTATGATCCTCGTTTTTTGAGAATGTTCTATAACGATGGACCCCAAAAAGCCTTGGCTTTCAAGGTTGCAAAGAATGAAGCTCTGTTTTCGATAAACGTTCGAAAAACAGAGCCTCTGCTTTTGGTCCGAGTGGCGCGATTCGAACGCGCGGCTTCCAGCTCCCAAAGCTGGCGCCCTACCAACTGGGCTACACCCGGGAATATGAAGTTTTGCGTTTGCGGTGTTATTATACCACGCTCGCCGTTGTGGTCAAGCATGTGGTCGTTGGGGTATTTTGCGGAAAAAAGCTGGGAAGAGGAACACCCCGCGATCCCAGTTAAATAAGGGCTTCCCGGCTTTTGCGGCTTCGGCGTCATGCCCGCCGCGTACATGCTCCCAAAGCTGGCGCCCTACCAACTGGGCTACACCCGGATATTCATCATAAGAAACTCGCTTTGTTCCGCTTTCGTTCCCCGGTAGCAGGGGAGAGGCTCCCGCCGAACGACGGCGGGAGCCCGCCTTTTCCACTCAGAAGTTGAACTTCTCGAAGTTGCCCTGCATGTCGGCGATCTCGGCGTAGCCGTCCTTCAGCCAGAACAGGCCCAGACGGTTGCCGGTCTGCTCGTTGTAGAGGCCCTTCAGCATGGGGCTGTGCTCGAAAGCCTTGGCGTAGGTCTCCTCGGTCTCGTCGGGCACGGCGACGCCCCGGACGCGGATCCACTGCATCTTCTTGTTCATGGCGCAGAGCTCCACGTTGGGGTTGGCGATGGTCTGCTTATAGGACTCCTTCTGCTGGCCCATGCCCACATAGAACTTTCCGTTCAGCTCCATGAAGAAGCCGAAGGGACGCACCCGGGGCTTATCCCCGTCGCAGGAGGCGTAGAAGAACGTTCCGGCGTCCTTCAGGAATGCAAGCAGTTTTTCCATGACAATCTCTCCTTTGCATGATATTTCAGATGGTGAAATCATACCACAGCCGCCGCGGAATTGCAATCGCTCCCCCGGCTTTTTTCCCGTCTTGCAAGAGTCTGCCCGCTATGGTATTCTGGAACCAAAGAAATGAGCAAAGGCAGGGAGAACCATGTACCAGTGTCCGTATCCCCATCTTTTCACCCCCATCGTGCTGGCGGGCCAGCTGTTCAAAAACCGCATCTTCGCGTCCCCCACGGGCCTGCAGCACAATCACTACGGCAACCATCCCATCAACGAGACCATCAACTACTATGAGCGCAAGGCCATCGGCGGCGCCGCCTCGGTCTGCATCGGCGACGCCATGGTGGACAGCGAGATCGCCCTGGCCAACGGCAACCATATCCTTCTGGACGACCCCACGGGCCGCCCCCACCTGAACAAGCTCAGCGAAGCCATCCGCCGCCACGGGGCGGTGGCCAGCATGGAGATGTCTCACGGGGGCAACGCAGCGAGGATCTCCTTCGGCCAGGGCCACAAGATCTACGGGCCGGTGGAGAGCGAGTCCTCCGGGGCCTTCGGCCAGCCCATCCACGCCTACGCCATGGACGATGAGATCATCCGGCGCACCATCCGCAAGCACGCGGAGGCCGCCGCCTTCGCCAAGGCCTGCGGCTTCGGTATGGTCACCCTCCACGGGGGCCACGGCTGGCTGCTGCATCAGTTCATGTCCCCCATCACCAACACCCGCACCGACGAGTGGGGCGGCTCCTTCGAGAAGCGGATGCGCTTCCCCCTGGCGGTGATCCGGGCCATGCGGGAGACCGTCGGAAGCGCGTTCCCCATCGAGATTCGGCTCAGCGGCAGCGAGATCTTCGAAGGCGGCTACGACGTGGAATACGGCGTCCGCATTGCCCAGGCCCTGGACGGGAAGGTGGACCTGCTCCATATCTCCGCCGGCAGCCATGAGGTGGCCGAGGTCTTTACCGTGACCCACCCCAGCATGTTCCTGGAGGACGGGGTCAACGTGAAATACGCCGCCGAGATCAAAAAGCACGTCAAGACGCCCGTGGCAACCGTGGGCGCTCTTTCCGACCCGGAGATGCTGGAGGAGATCATCGCCTCCGGCAAGGCGGACGTGGTAGAACTGGCCCGGGGCCTGATCTGCGACCCGGACCTGCCCCGCAAGGCCAGAGAAGGGCGGCAGGACGAGATCGTGAAGTGCATGCGCTGCTTCACCTGCTTCTCCAGCCTCATGACCCGGGGCCAGATCTGCTGCGCTCTGAATCCGGAGATCTGCAACGAGGCGGACGTGAAATTCGAGAAACCCGCCCCGGAGCCCAGGACCGTGCTGGTGGCCGGGGGCGGCATCGGCGGCATGCAGGCAGCCCTCACCGCCGCAGCCCGGGGCCACAGGGTCATCCTCTGCGAGAAGACTGACCGGCTGGGGGGCGTGCTGCTCTGCGAGGAAAAGGTTCCCTTCAAGAAGCACCTGGGGGAATATCTGGCCCATCAGGCCCTGATGATCTCCCGGGAAAAGAATATCGAAGTAAGGCTGAACACGGAGGTCACCCCGGCTCTGGCAAAGGAGCTGGGGCCGGACGTGATCGTGGCGGCCCTGGGCTCCCGCCCTGCTGTCCCGCCCATCCCCGGCATCGACGGACCTAACGTCACCATCGCGGAAAAGGTCTACATGGACCCGGAGAAGGCGGGGAAAAAGCTGGTGATCCTGGGCGGCGGCCTGGTGGGCTGCGAGCTGGCCATCTTCATGGCGGGCCTGGGCAGGGAAGTGACCATCCTGGAAATGGCCCCCTCCCTGAACAGCGGGACCAACCTCCTCCAGGGCTCCTCCATCGATCTGGAGATCAAGCGGCTCGGGATCCGCGTATGCCTGAATACGAAGGTCACGAAGATCGCTTCCGAGGGCGTCACCGGGGAAGGAAAGGACGGGGAAGTGTTCTTCCCGGCGGACACGGTGGTCTGCGCCCTGGGCATGAAGCCTAACCGGGAGGAGGCTGCGGCTCTGGCCCTCTGCGCGCCGGAGTACCATGTGCTGGGGGACTGCGTGATCCCCGCCACCGTTTACCAGGCCACCAACGCGGCCTACTTCGAGGCCCTGGACATCGGGAAGAAATGAAAAGAGACAGCAAGCGGGCGGGACCGATATCGGTCCCGCCCGCTGAAATATACCATTGTATCGCTTACGCCAGACCCGCAGCCTGCTGCTTGGCCAGCCACTCGGCGCCGTACTTGTTGCACTCGTCGATGACCACGGGGGTGACCCAGGCATTGAGGCACTCAATGGAGCCGATGCAGGGGAGAAAAGCGCCGCCGGGCGCATATTCGTCGATGGCGCGGCGCACCTCTGCCCGTACCGCTTCCTCACTGACGTCCGCCTGGTCGATAAGGCCCTGATCCAGGCCGCCCATGAGAAGCATCTTGCCCTGCGTCATCTGCTGTACCTTGGGGATGTTGTTGGAGGGGAGCACGCCCTCCCAGATATCAACGCCCAGATCTACCATTTCGGGAGCAAGTTCGGCGGCGTAGCAGTCGCAGTGATGCATCACGATGATGCCCCGCTCGTGATAGTAGTCGTACAGGCGCTTCATATGGGGCTTCAGCAGCTCGCGGAACTTGTCCACGCTGAAGAACATGGAAGTCTTGCTGCCCCAGTCGTCATGGCTCTGAATCACATCGAAGCTCAGGTTGTCACACAGCAGCTTTGCGACCTTCAGCTTCCAGTCGATATAGGCGCCGAAAAGCTCATACATGGCTTCAGGCTCCTCGTACATATTCACCAGGGTGTCTTCAAAGGTCATGAGGCAGTGGGCCCGCTCGAAGGGGCCGCGGAAGGTCGCCAGCATGATCATCTCGTTGTCGCGATCCACCTCGGCGATCTGCTTCTGGACGCTGGCCCAGTCCAGATCTTCGGGGATTTCGGGGAAGGTGACGTAATCCCGCCAGTGGGTGATGTCCTTGATGACCTGGTTCTGCTCGTTGACCATGGGGATGACGCCGGGGTCCACACCGGGAATGTAGCGGTGGTTGACGCCCCAGTGATCCAGCACATTCTCACCCTGGATGAAGAGAATGTCCCAGATGGAGATGGGATCCATGATGCAATGGTACATGGTCTTGGTGAAAGCCTCGAAGCCGTAGCCCATCCACTTGAGGGGCTTCTCATTCCGCATTACGGAGAGGAATTTTTCCTTGTTGGTCATGTGCAAAGCACCTCCTGTTCAGATATGTTCACAGTAACATTTTTGATATATGTTTGTCAAGGAAAAGAGAGAAAAAGCGCCTGTCCCGGCGTCCCCGGTCATTGACAATCCTTAAGATAAAAGTATAATAGGCAATATCTGATAGTTCTGCCCCGGCGGGGCAGGGAAGGGTGAACGATATGACGAAAACGAAATCTCCGGTGCTTCCCATCATCGGCGGCCTGGTGGCCATGCTCTGCGTGGGCGTCATCTACCTTTGGAGCGTGCTGAAAAATGCCACCATGGGCTACTTCGGCTGGGAGAGCGGCAGCGTGAACCTCATCGCCAGCATCATGCTCTTCGCCTTTTGCGTGGGCAACTTCGGCGGCGGCGCGCTGAATGACAAGATCGGCCCAAAAAAGGTCAGCTTTGTGGGCGTGGCCCTCTTCGGCGTGGGCATCTTCCTTGCCTCCTGCGTGAAGCCCGGCGCTTCCATCTGGTTCTTCTATCTGACTTACAGCGTCATCGGCGGCATCGGCGTGGGTGTCAGCTACGGGGCGCTCCTCTCCTGCATCCAGAAGTGGTTCCCCCACCGCCGCGGCTTCGCCACCGGCATCGCCACCGCAGCCTTCGGCCTGGGCACCGTGGCCTTCAGCCCCATCATCGGCACCATGCTCAACAGCATGACCGTCAGCGCCACGCTGCGGACCCTCAGCCTGGTATTCCTGGTGGTGGGCCTCATCGCCTGCTGCTTCATCCAGCTCCCCTCCGAGGAATACCTGGCGAAGCTCCCCAAGCCTACCCCCAAGAAGAATGCCATCGTGGCCAAGCGGGAGATCCCCCTGAAGGAGGCCATCCGCACCGTGCCCTTCTGGTGCATCCTGCTGACCATCTTTTTCTACAACGCCACCTGGAATATGCTCAACCCCATCATTCGTCCTCTGGGGGAGGAGCGGGGCCTCACCAGCGCCCTGGCCCTCACCTGCGTGTCCCTCACCGGCGTATTCAACGCCGCGGGCCGCTTCGGCATGTCCGCCCTGTCGGATAAGCTGGGCCGGGTGGAGACCAATGTCCTCCTCTGCTGCATCACCATCGTCTGCGCCCTGCTGCTCATGTTCGTGGGGGGCTACGCCTATATCGTGGTGGTCATGGTCACGGCCTTCGCCTTCGGCGGCCCCAGCGCCATCAACCCCGCCACCACCACAGACTTCTTCGGCGCGAAGTACACCGGCACCAACTACGGGGTGGCCATGCTGAGTCTGGGCTTCAGCTCCATCCTCTTCAACTCCATCTCCAACGCCCTGGTGAAGTCCACCGGGAAATACTACATGACATTCGTGATGGGGGCCATCACCGCCGCCATCACCATCGTGCTTCAGCTGGTGATGAAGAAGTACAAGAAAAAGATGGACGCATAAACCAGAAAAACCAAGCGGGCGGGACCGATCCGGTCCCGCCCGTATTGCATCCTGAAGTATCAGTATTCCGCGTCCTCCACGAATTTGGCCCGCAGCTTCGCTATGGCCTCGTCGGAGACCCCGCAGTCCTTGAGATAGCCCACCACGCCGCCGTACTTCTCGCTCAGGTGACACAGGGCGGTCTCCATGGTCTCCGGCACCGAGCCGAAGAAGCCCCAGCTGAAATCGGGCCGTCCGCCCTTCTTGGGCAGGAAATCGGTCCCCATTTTGAGATACTTGGGCCGCAGGCAGCTCATGGAGGCGCTGTAATCCATCATGATGTCCGTGTCGCAGACCCCGGCGGCGCCCAGCAGCAGGGCGGCGATGGTTCCGGCCCGGTCCTTGCCGATGAAGCAGTGGAACATGACGGTGCCCTCCCAGTTTGCGCAGAGCTCAAAGACCTTCTTGGCCCAGGGCTTGCCCGTCTCCAGCATCTCCACATAGGTGTCCCCGAAGTTGAAGTCCTTGGGCAGCTCCCGGGGCGGGGGAGGAGGCGCGTCCTTCTTGTCACCGTCGTTGGATTTGATGATGCGGTGCTCCTCGGAAATGGGGCAGTGGATGTAGGTGTGGCCAGGTACGTCCTTCATGCCGCTGGGCTGGCTCTCCACCTCGTCCACGCCCCGCAGGTCGATGGAGAGGGTCACGCCGTGGTCCAGCAGGAACTTTTTGTCCTTTTCCGAAATGCCGATGGGACAGTCCGTGCGGAGAAACACGCCGTACTTCGTCACCTTGCCCGGGCCGCAGCTCCAGCCGCCCAGATCCCGGGTGTTCACCAGGGTCTCCATGGGGATCCTCTTGTAGTATACCATCTTCTTTTCCTCTTTCTGACGCAGACTCATGAATGCCTGCGGTATTTTGCTTACGGTATCTCCGGCGGTCATGGAGATGTCGCCCTTTTCTCGCTGGGCCAGCTCTCCGGCCCGCCCGGCCAGGTGCGCGCCCAGCACCGCCGTTTTCACGCCCGGTTCCGCCCAGCCCAGCAGCCCGGCCAGGACGCCGGTGAGCACGTCGCCGCTGCCCGCTGTGGCCATGCCGGGGCAGCCCGCGTCGGTGAGCCAGGTTTCCGTGCCGTCGGTGACGACGGTACTCGGACCTTTCAGCAGCAGGATCGTCCCCGTCTCCCCGGCGAGAGCCTCCGCCGCCTGCACGGGGTCTGCCAGCACCTCCTCCTTCGTGAGGCCGCTGAGACGGGTGAACTCCTTGAGATGGGGGGTGAGGATGAGCTTTGCCCTCGTCTCCTTCAGGCTTTCCCTGCCCATGGCGGCCAGGGTGTTCAGCCCGTCCGCGTCCAGCACCAGGGGGCCTTCAAAATGCCGGAGGATATAGGACAGGATGGAAGCGTTGTCCGGGCCCATGCCCCAGCCCATGCCCAGGGCCAGGGCCTTCACCCGGCCCAGCAGAGCGTCCAGAGCCGCCGGGTCGAAGGCCATAAAGCCGTCCTTGTCCGGCAGAGCCGTCAGGGTGCTTTCCAGAAGATAAGGGGTCACGGCCTCCACGATGGAGGCGGGCACCGCCAGGATGCTCACGCCGCAGCCGGCGCGCAGGGCGGCCATGCTGAGGGAGGCCAGCTTCGCCGCGCCGGAGTAGTTCCGGCAGCCCCCCAGCAGGGCCACATAGCCGTAGTCGCCCTTGTTGGAGAAATTCTTCCTCGGCCCCAGCATTTCCCGGAAATCCCCGTCCTCCGCCAGACGGAGGACCTTTTCCGGCGCGGGGATGCCGATGTCCACGTTCACCAGGGTCCCCACCCTGTCCTTGGCCGCGTTCAGGTAATGCCCCGGCTGGGGAAACCCGATGGAGACCGTCCTATGCGCCCGGACGCAGGGCTCTCCCAGCCCATTTCGCCCGCTGAGCCCGCTGGGTATGTCGGCGGCGATGATCACAGCGCCGCTGCGGTTCATGGCCTCGATGGCCTTCGCCGCCATCCCGGCGGCAGCGCCCCGGAAGCCGGTGCCGAAAATGCAGTCTACGATCTGATCGAAACCGCCCAGGTCCGTTCCTTCCGTGAAAAGCCCGTCGGGGATGCCCGCAGCCAGGCAGCGGTCATAATAAAACCTGCCGTCCTCGCTGAATCTGTCCTCCAGGCGGAAAAGGCGGCATTCCTTCCCCGCCTTAAGCAGCAGGAGGGCCAGGGCATAGCCGTCCCCGGCGTTGTTGCCGCTGCCGCAGAGGATGGCGGTTTTTCCCTGCCAGGGCCAGGCGTCGAAGATGCCTCCGGCTGCCCGGGCCATGAGCTCCCGCCCCGGGGTCCCGGCGGCGATGGTGTCCGCGTCCGCCTGCCGCATGGCTTCCACGGTGAGGATCGTTTTCAAGTTTCCCCCTCCATCCAGGCCCGGAAGGCCGCCGCCGTATCCATGGCGAAATGCTCCACCACCACCGCAGGGAAGGCGTCGGAATGGATGGCCGGGTCGCTTTCCCGGGTCTTTTCCATGAGGATGGTGCGGAATTCCTCGATCTGCGCCGGGTCCCCCGGCACGTCGGCGGGCAGGGAGGCCAGGTCCACCGCCAGGATGTCGCTGCAAGCCTTGTCCGCCCAGTCGTAGCGGTGATAGAGGGCGTAACCGGCGCTGTGCAGCTCCTTGTGATAGTCCCGGAACCAGTTTTCCTCCCCCTCGTGGGCGGCGCGGTAGTCCGCCAGGAAGGAGGTGTCCCATTTCAGGTCGGTGAAGAGGTGCAGGAGCCAGCCCAGGCTGTAACTGTCCCGCAGGTCCAGCCTTGAGCGCAGCGCTTTCAGGGCCGCAGGGCGGTCCGGCACGTCCCGCAGGTGGATGGCGTCCTTATAAGCCCGGTCAAAGGCGTGGTCCGGGGCGATGCTGCCCAGGAGATAGCGGGCGTCCCCCCGGGGATCGTAGTCCCGGGCGGTGAGAAGATGGATCATGGCTGCGGGCATAGTCAAGCACCTTCCTTTTCCAGTTCGGCCAGGAACCGCTTTTCCCGGCTCTGGCAGGTCAGGAGGATGATCTGCCGCTCCGAGCCCAACTCCTTCAGGAGCCGCAGGGTGTCCTTGGCCCGCTTGTCGTCAAAGACGGCCAGCACGTCGTCCAGGATAAGAGGGCAGCTTTCCTCCGTCAGCACCAGCTCGCAGATGGCCAGGCGCACCGCCAGATACAGCTGGTTCCGGGTGCCCTCGCTGAGGTATTCCAGCGCGTGGGCGTTCAGGTCCCCGCTGCGCTGGGCGGAGAAGCGCATCTCCCGGTCAAAATAGACCCCGGCGTAATTGTAGTCCGTCATTCTGGCCATGAGGGCGGCGGCCCGGCGGCTGATGATGGGGCTGAACAGGGTCTGCAATTGGGTGTTGGCCTCCCGCAGAGCGTCCAGAGCCAGTTCCAGTGCGTCGTATTCCCCCTGCATGCGGTGGATGTCCTCCGTCAGCTTGCCTTCCTCGGTGGCCAGCAGCAGGGGGTCCCCCAGCAGGTCGAAGATGCCTTCGCCCCGGTCCAGGTCCCGGCTGACCTGGCGCAGCTTCTCCTCCGTCCGCCGGAGATAGTCCTCCGCGGCGGCCTTTTTGATCTTGGGTTCCCCGGTGAGGTCGTCCTCGGGAATGTGCTCCATGGGCGGCGCGGGCTCCACCCGGAGCCGCGCTGCCAGGGCCTGGGCGTTCTCGGCGCGGATCTGGGCGTCCCGCAGCTCCCGCAGCAGGCCTTCCGCCCGCTGGGCGGCTTCCTCCGTCTCCGCGACCGGGCCTTCGCCCAGGGCCGCCAGCGCTTCCAGCCGCTGGGCGGCGCAGGCTTCCGTTTCCGATGTGCAGGCGTCCAGCTGCTTTTCCGCTGCCTGGGCCGCCTGTTCCTTCAGTTCCCGCTCGTGGGCCATGGCCGCTTCCTTTTCCCGGGCCTCTTTCCGCCCGGAGAAGGAACAGAAGCTGGCGGCACCGAACAGGATCAGGGCCAGCAGCACGAAGGCGTAGACGAAGCCTGCGGGCAGGGTAAAGAGGCCCATCCCCGCAGCGGCCCCGGCCAGCAGGACCAGCACGCCCAGGATGAACAGGATCAGCACCGCCGTCTTCCTGGGGTTGGGCTGCTTCGCCGGAGGGGGCAGGGCATCCACGGCGGCCTTGGCTTCCGCATAGGCGTTCTTGGCGCTCTCCCGGTCCCGTGCTGCCTCCTCCAGGCGCACGGCGGCGGCCCGTAGGGCCTGCACCTTCTCCGGGGTGATGTCCCGGGCCTTCTCTTCCAGCTCCCGGAACTGCGCCTGGGCCTGCTCCGCGGCTTTGGCGGCTTCAGCCGCTTCCGCGGCGGCTTCCTCCCGCCGGCGCATTTCCTCCCGCCGCTCGTCCCGGCGGTGGAGGGCCAGTTCATTTTCCAGCAAAGCGCGCTGCTCCGTGAGCTTGCCCTTTTCTTCCCGCAGCTCGCTGAGGCGCTTGTTCTCGCTTTCGATGCGCCGGAGCTTATCCTGCACTTCCTTCCGGCGGCCCTCCGCCTCCGGCAGGGCGCCGGAGCTGCGCCAGCGCCTTTTCCGCTGCCAGCGCCGCAGTCGTTCGTCCGCCTCCGTGTAAGAGCTGCGCTCCTCGCCGGAGGTGACCAGGCGGGTGATCTTCTTTTCCAGCTCCGCGTTGGCGTCCAGGGCCATATCCGAGCCGGAAATGAAGGCACTGCGGCGGAACACCGCCTCCGGCACCCCCAGGATGATCTCTCCGGGCACGCCGGCGCGCAGCTCGCTCACCCGTTCCTCCGTGCCGGTATACACCGCCTCCGCCATCCCCATGGGCTTGCCGCCGCCGGGGGAAGTGCGGCGCAGGGTGATGTCCTTGCCCTGCCAGCTTAGGTCCGCCGTGCCCTCCATGGGCGCGCCGCTCCAGGGCTGATAACGCATCCGGTCCGGCAGCACTCCGTTTTTCACCCGATCAGAGGTGCTGACGCCGTAGAGCATGGCCCGGAGGAAGGCCGCCCAGGTGGATTTGCCCGATTCGTTGGGGGCCTCGATGACGTTGAGGCCGCTGTGAAGCTCCAGCTCCGCCCCTTCCAGGCGTCCGAAGCTGGCTTGCAGTCTTTTCAGCTCCATCACAGATCCTCCCGGTAGTCCAGGGCCGCCAGCCCGTAGCGGGCGGCCAGGGTGATCCCGGCCTTCGCTTCCTCCGGGGCCGCGTCGTATTTCTTCTTCAGAACCCGCAGGAAGCAGCCCCGCAGGGTGTCCTCCCCGGCGCCCAGCCAGACGTCGGTCATCAGCTGCGTCTCGTCCCGCACTTCAATCTGGAAGCAGCGGTCCGCCAGGGCCTCCGCCAAAGCCTCCGGCCTGGGCTTCTCCGGCCACTGGCCCCGCAGCAGGACCCGGTAGACGTGCCTCGAAGCGTCCTCCGGGAGGGCGGCTTCCACGGCGCTCAGGAGGCTTTCGGCCCCCGTCACGTCCACGCTGCAAATCTCATATTTCCGCCCGGGCAGGGGATGGAATTCCGCCCGGCAGTCGTCCCCGTCCAGGGTCACGGTGAGGTAGCCCTTGTCCCCGGTCTCGTCGAAGCCCCGGCCCATGAGACAGCCGGGATAGGCCCAATAGGTGTCGCCGCTCTGCCGGAGGCCGCTGCAGGTGTGGACGTGGCCCAGGGCCAGGTATCTCAGGCCGCTGGCGGCGATCTCGCTCTCCCCGATGGGATCGTAGCCCATGCCGCCGCCCACGTCCCCGTGGAGCAGCATCAGCTGGACCCCCTCCGCCGGGGCCCGGAAGGAACGCAGCTTCCCCGCGGACCGGGGAGAGGTAAAGGCCGCGCCCCAGACGGTGCAGCCCAGCTCCGGCAGCTGGAAGGACTCCGGCTGGGGAGAGATGAAGATATGTATGTTTTCCCGGAGCTCCATGCGGTCCCATGGGCTTTCCGGGGCATAATAATCGTGGTTGCCGGGGGCGACGAAGACCCTGCCCGGCAGGGCGTTCAGGAATCCCTCCAGGGCTTCCACCGTCTCGGCGTGGCAGACGCCGCTGTCCAGCAGGTCCCCGGGCAGCAGCACGATGTCCGCCCCCTCGGCTGCCTCCGCCAGGTCTGTCAGCAGCTGCCGCTGCTCCCTGCGCCGGAGGGCGGCCTGCTCCTCGCTGAGGGCGGCAAAGGGGGAATCCAGATGAAAATCTGCGGCATGGATGATCTTCAGCAACGTTCTGCCTCCTTATTCTTCAATCCGAAGCGCACGGACCTCGGTGCACAGACCGGTCGAATCGTCCAGGGAAAAAACGGCACATTCCAGCTTGGCGGGGCCGGAAGCCCCGGAGAAGGGGACATAGGGGTCCCCCAGGAACATGCGCACGCTCTGTTCCGGCTTTACCCCCAGCACGCTGACGGCGGGCCCCGTCATGCCCAGGTCGGTGATGTAGCCGGTGCCGGCGGGGAAGACGGCCCCGTCGGAGGTCTGCACATGGGTATGGGTGCCCCAGACGGCGGAGACCCGCCCGTCCAGGAAATAGGCCATGGCCAGCTTCTCGCTGGTGGCCTCCCCGTGGAAGTCGATGAGGACGAAGCGGGGAGAACGCTCCTTCAGCAGCCGTTCGACGGCCAGGAAGGGGTTGTCCGGCCCGAAGTCCATGCCGCAGCGCCCGATCAGGTTCACCACCATCACGGTCCCGGCGGCGGTCTCGTATTCCCCCCAGCCCCGGCCCGGCACCTGGGGGGCCAGGTTCAGGGGCCGCAGGATGTAATCGCAGTCGTCCAGATAAGCGTTGATCTCCTTCCGCCGGAAGGCGTGGTTCCCCAGGGTGATCACGTCGGCCCCCGCGTCCAGGATCTCGTCGGCCTGGCGG
Source organism: Oscillospiraceae bacterium (assembly GCA_902795345.1). Classification (GTDB taxonomy): domain Bacteria; phylum Bacillota; class Clostridia; order Oscillospirales; family Oscillospiraceae; genus UBA1774. Next base: position 19,462 of record CADBKO010000016.1, on the reverse strand, counting down.
GGGAGGATGCCGGTCCCGGCGGCGTTCTCGCCGTTGACCACGGTGAAGTCCGCTCCCACCAGCCTTTGCAGGCCCCGGAGCTTTTTCCGGAGAAAGCCCAGGCCGCTTTCGTTCACCACGTCGCCGATGGCAAGTATGTTCATGCCCTTGCTCCTGTTCTGATAGATATGCTGAGTATAGCATAAATCCTCGCGGAAAAAAACAAAATTTCACTTTACAAGCGGAAAAGACCGTGGTAAAATGACGTGCTTTATCGAATAGGCCCCTCTGCTTGGTTATGGGACAGAGCCCCTTTCCCTCCATGACCCAGCTCAGCGGGTACGTAAAAGGAAAGGAAGTAATCCCCATGATGCTGAAAGACGAAAAGACCGGGATCATCGAATCCAACCGCACCCATGAGAACGACACCGGTTCCCCCGAGGTGCAGATCGCGATTCTCACCGCCCGGATCAGCAACCTGACCGAGCACCTGAAGGTCCATCCCAAGGACAACCATTCCCGCCGCGGCCTCTTCAAGATGATCGGCAAGCGCCGCAGCCTGCTGGACTACCTGGCCCGCAAGGACATTGAGCGCTACCGTGCCATCATCGCCAAGCTGGGCATCCGCAAGTAAGTAAATCCACGGGGGCTGCTCATCCGGGCAGCCCCCTAAGACATTATGAGAGCGGGCAGAAACCGACCTTTTTAGCAGTTGAAAAAGCGCTGCCGCAGCGAAACCTCCCCCTTGCCCGTACAGCGTTTTTTCAAGTGCTAAAGGGCTGGCTATCCCGCGGAAAGGAAACAAAATGATCATTACCAAAAGAGAATTCCCCAACGAGAAGACCTATTCCATGGACTATGCCGGCCGGAAGCTGAGCTTCACCGTGGGCAAGTTCGCCGAGCTGGCCAACGCCGCCGTCATGACCCGCTATGGGGACACCACCGTCCTGGTGGCCTGCACCGCCTCCCCCCGGCCCAAGGAGGGCGTGGACTATTTCCCCCTGAATGTGGACTTTGAAGAAAAGCTCTATGCCGTGGGCCGCATCCCCGGCGGCTTCCTGCGCCGCGAGGGCCGTCCCAGCGAAAAGGGCACCCTGGCCTCGAGAATGATCGACCGGCCCATGCGTCCTCTGTTCCCCTCCGACCTGCGCAACGACGTGGTCATTTCCTGCCTGGTGCTGTCCGTGGATCCGGACTGCTCCCCTGAGATCACCGCCATGCTGGGCGCCTCCGCCGCCACCGCCATTTCCGATGTGCCCTGGGCGGGCCCCATCGGCGGCGTGGTCCTGGGCTGGGACGGGGAGAAGTACCTCTTCAACCCCACCGCAGCCGAGAAGGAGACCAGCAAAATGACCGTCACCATCGCCGCCACGGCGAAGAAGGTGGTCATGATCGAGGCCGAGGGCCAGGAGATCCCCGAGGACGTCATGTTCAACGGCATCATGGCCGCCCATCAGGTCATCAAGCCCGCCATCGCCCTCATCGACCAGATGGTGGCGGAGATCGGCAAGTCCAAGTTCAGCTATGAGCACACCTCCTTCAATGAGGAGCTGTTCAACAAGATCGTGGAGGAATACTACGACAAGACCGAGTATTCCATGGACACCGACGACAAGAATGTGCGGGAGGAGCGCTGGAACAAGGTGGCGGAGGAAGTCTTCGCGGAGTTCCAGGAGGAGTATCCCGAGGTCGTGAGCCAGTGGGAGGAGATCACCTACCGCATCCAGAAGAAGGTCGTTAAGAAGTGGCTGCTGGAAGGCAAACGCGTGGACGGACGCGCCATGAACCAGATCCGGCCCCTGGCCGCCGAGGTGGGCGTGGTGCCCATCGTCCACGGTTCCGGCCTCTTCACCCGCGGCCAGACCCAGGTGCTTTCCATCTGCACCCTGGACACCCTGGAAGCCCAGCAGAAGCTGGACACCATCTGGCCCGAGGAGACCAAGCGTTATATCCATCATTACAATTTCCCCGGCTATTCCACCGGTGAAGCCAAGGGCTCCCGCAGCGCCTCCCGCCGTGAGATCGGCCACGGCGCCCTGGCGGAGAAGGCCCTGGCCGCCGTCATTCCTCCCGTGGAGGAATTCCCCTACACCATCCGCGTGGTGAGCGAGGTCCTCTCCTCCAACGGCTCCACCTCTCAGGGCTCCGTCTGCGGCTCCACCCTGGCGCTGATGGATGCGGGCGTGCCCATCAAGGCCCCCGTGGCCGGCATCTCCTGCGGGCTCATCTCCGACGGCGACAAGTGGAACACCTTTATCGACATCCAGGGCGTGGAGGACTTCCACGGCGAGATGGACTTCAAGGTGGCCGGCACCAAGGCCGGCATCACCGCCATCCAGATGGACCTGAAGAACGACGGCCTCATCCCCGAAGTGATCCGCAGCGCCCTGGACATTACCAGGGAAGCCCGCATCCAGATCCTGGATGAGATCATGCTCAAGGCCATCCCCGAGCCCCGGAAGGAGCTGCCCGCCAACGTGCCCAAGATGCTCTCCATGCGCATCGACGTGGAGAAGATCCGCGAGGTCATCGGCTCCGGCGGCAAGACCATCCAGAAGATCGTGGCCGAATCCGGCGCCAAGGTGGACGTGGAGGAGGACGGCATGGTCTACTTCTCCTCCCTGGACCTGGAGAACTGCCGCAAGGCCATGAAGATGGTGGAGTCCATCGTCTTCGTGCCCGAGACCGGCGCTCTGTACTACGGCAAGGTCACCCGCGTCATCCCCATCGGCGCCTTCGTGGAGCTGGTGCCCGGCAAGGAGGGTATGGTCCACATCAAGGACCTGGAGTTCAAGCGCACCGAGAAGGTGGAGGACGTGCTGAACGTGGGCGACATGACCTGGGTCAAGTGCCTGGGCGTGGACGAGCGGGGCAGGCTGAACCTGAGCCGCAAGGAAGCCTACCGGGAGCGGGAGCGCCTGGGCCTGAAGGACGACGAACCCATGCCCGCCAAGGCCGAGGAACCCAAGGCCGAGTAATTGAAAAGTCAGGAGCGCCGCACGATTCGTGCGGCGCTCCTTGGTGTATCTCATATCTCAATAGATTTCCTGTTCCAACTGATCGAACTCGGGCGTTGAAAAGAACTCACCCAGGGTGATTTCCAATCCGTCGCACAGCTTCTTGATCGTTACCGTACCCGGATTCTTGCTCTCTCCGTTGAGGATGCTTTTGATCGTTGCCTGCGGGACGGCGGAAATGTAGCTCAAGCCATTGGGTGTGATGCCCCGTTCTTTGCAGAGCTGAAGGATGCGTGATGCAATAGCCTCACGGGTATTCATAGTTGCCCCTCCAAGTGATTTATCACCAGAATAAAACACGGAGAAAAAATAATTAGTGATACTTCACTAATCGGAAAGAGTGTGATATAATCGTAGGGCATCTGTACGTCAAGGAAGAATACCGGAAGCTAAAGAGAAATGGAGGTTTTCTATGGACGCCGTATGGTCTCACTACATCCAGGGCTGCATGACACTGTATGCCTCCAGGAGGCTGCGTTTTCGCGACCAGTTTCGGGAACGGTATCTGCCGCTGCTCGATCTGCCTGATAAGCCTCTGCGGATCCTGGAGATCGGCTGCGGTCCCGGTGCACTGGCCGAAGCGCTGCACCGCTGGTATCCCGGAGCGGAAATCATCGGCCTGGACCGGGATCGGGAATTCATCCGCTTCGCCCGGGAGCATGTGCCCGGCGTCGAATTCCGGGAGGGCGACGCGACAGCTCTGCCCTTTCAGGACAGCAGCTTTGACGCCGCCATTTCCAACACGGTGCAGGAGCATGTGGAGACCTCTGCTTTCTTCGGGGAGCAGCTGCGGGTGCTGAAGCCCGGAGGCGTCTGCCTGGTGCTTTCCTCCCGGCGGGGGCTGCACGTGGCCGCTCCCTGCCTGGAATGGAACGAGGCGGAGCGGGCGTTTTGGGACAAAGTGACCGCCCTGGACGACAGCATGGAGAGATTCTCCGTCGCCCGATATGCCATGAGCGAGGCGGAACTGCCCGCCGCCATGGAGAAGTATGGCTTCCGGGAGGTGCGCACGGGTTATGCTGCGGCGGACCTGACGCCGGACGATCCCACGGTGGGACCGGAGCTGGCGCGGGAAATGATCCTGTCCGGCAAATACAACGACCTGGAAGCCCTGGAATCCACCGCCCGGTCCCTGGGGGACCGGCTGGATGCGGCAGAACTGGAAGCGGTGAAGCGCCGAATCGGAGAGAAGTATGATAAGCGCCTCGCGCAGTACGCAGCAGGGGAAAAGCAGTGGGAGACCGTCGTTTCTCTGACCATGATCCTGCGGGGCGTCAAGCCGCAGGGAAGTTGCTGAGAGGTGAAAAATGAATCAACGTGTGATCCGGGACATTACAGATTTTATCTTTTTGAAGGACGAACCTCAAAAGAGCGATGTCATATTCATCCCCGGCACCTCTCAGTCGGCGGTCACGGAAACAGCCGCCCGGTTGTATTGCACGGGCTATGCGGGCTATGTGCTCCCATCCGGCATGTATTCCGGCAAAAGGGGGAAGTTCGCCTCAGAGAAGATCGACAATCCGCGGTATGCGGGGGAATATGACACGGACTGGGCGTACTGCAAACATATCCTCCTGGCTAACGGCGTGCCGGAAAGCGCGATCCTCCGGGAAGACCGTTCCACGCACACCGGGGAGAATGCGGAGTATTCCGCGAGGGTTTTGAAGGAGCTGGGGATCAAAGTCGAAAAGGCGATCCTCTGCTGCCAGGCTTTTCACGCCCGCAGGGCATTTATGACCTACGCAAAGCATTTTCCCGATACGGAGATCCTGGTCGTCCCGACGGAGACGCAGGGAATAAGAAGGAAAGACTGGTATTTGCAGGAAAACAGCTATCGAAGGGTCATGAGCGAAGTCTATAAATGCGGAGAGTATTTCCTGGAATACCAGGGATAGCAAAAACAGGGACTCAGCCAACCCGGCTGAGTCCCTGCGTATTTCTCTGTTCCGCCCCACCACTATGGCGGGGCTCCGGTGCTGCGGACTTCCTTCCTCAGAGAGTGGGCCCTTACCGCCCGATGTCCCTCGCCAGCTGGAAGGCGGCCTGAGTGGCGGCCACGATGTTCTTCGGCGTCACGCAGTCGCCCAGCATATAGAATTCCTTGGCGCAGTCCCGGAGGGCCAGGGCGTCTTCCCGCAGGGGGCGCTGCCCGGCGGCGTAGATCACCGTGTCGGCGGCGATCTCATATTCTCCCGCCGGCCCGGCGACCCGCAGGCCCGTTTCCGTGACCTCCACCGCCCGGGTGGAGGTGTGCACGGCCATGTTGGGCAGCTCTTTCAGCTTCACGCTGAGGGCCACGCCCTGGACCAGGGCTTCCCCGGCGGCCATGCCCACGTTGTCCATGCGCTCGCTGGTGCCGCCGGACTTGTCGGAGGCAAGGGTGGTGGGCAGCATCTCGATCACGTCCACTTCCCGGCCCCTGTACCCGGCCAGGAACACCCCCAGCTCCAGCCCCACCAGGCCGCCGCCCAGGATGACGCACTTGTGCCCCGCCTTCTCCGGGTCATAGTAGACTTCCTCCGCCCCCACCACGTTGGGGGCGTCGATATTCTTCACCGGGGGCTTCACGGGCCGGGAGCCCATGGCCGCGATGATCACGTCGGGCCGCAATTCCTTCGCCAGCTCCGGCGTCACGGCGGTGTTCAGCCTTACCTCGATATCTGTTTTCCCGATCCGGCGCTCCTGGAGGTCCAGGTAGTTTTCCAAGGGTTTTTTGAAGGGAATATTGCACTCGCAGCGCAGCACGCCCCCCAGCCTGGGCCCCTTCTCGCAGAGAATGACCCGGTGGCCCCGCTGGTTGAGGGTCAGGGCAGCCTGCATGCCGCCGATGCCGCCCCCCGCCACCAGCACGGTCTTTTTCTCCCGGGGCGGCACGTCGAACATGCAATCCAGCTCGTTACCGATCTCCGGGTTGGTGGAGCAGTAGAAGATGCCCCCCAGGGTGCTGTTAGAAAAGCAGGTGAAGCAGCGCATGCAGCGGTTGATGTCGTCCTCCCGGCCCGTCTGGGCTTTCAGGGGCAGGTCCGGGTCCGCCAGGCTCTGCCGCCCCAGCTCCACAATGTCGGTCTGGCCGGAGGCGATCAGCTCCTCCATCATCCTTACGTCGGTGAGGGCCCCCACGGTGGCCACGGGGGTCTTGACGTGCTTCTTCACCTCGGCGGCATAGAAGGTGTTGCAGCCGTCCTCCAGGAACATGGTGGGATGGGTGCGCATGCTGGCGGTGTCGTTCTCATGGTGGCCGGTGGAGATGTGCAGCAGGTCCACCTTCCCGTCCAGCGCCTTGGCGATGGCGACGCACTCGTCCACGTCGTACCCTCCCGGCACCCACTCGGCCCCGGAGAGGCGGATCTCGATGGGCATGGCGTTGCCGATGCGCTTGCGCACCGCCTCGATCACCGCCAGGGGGAAGCGCATCCGGTTTTCCAGGCTGCCGCCCCACTTGTCCCGCCGGGTGTTCTCCCGGGGGCTCATGAACTGGTTGAGGCACCAGCCGTGTCCGCCGTGGAGGGTGATCATCTGGAAGCCCACCTGCCGGGCATAGGCCGCCGCGTCACTAAAGCAGGCGATCAGCCGTTCCAGCCAGGCGTCGTCGAAGGCCCGCACCTCCACGCCGTCCTCCCGCACGCCGTCGGCGAAGCCGTAGACAAAGCCTTCCTTCTCCCACATGTTGGAGTTGACGCCGGCGTGGTTCAGCTCCACGGCGGCCACGGCTCCGTGCTTCACGATGCCCATGGCGGTGCGGAACATGCTGGCCTTGCCCCGCACGTCGTCGCCCCGGAGCTGGAAGGGATGGCTGTGCCCCGCCCGGGAATCAACCATGAAATCCCCCACGCAGACGGAGGCGAAGCCGCCCATGGCCTTGCGCTCATAGAAGGCCATGGCGTCCCGTGTCAGGAACTTGTTGGCGTCCAGCTGGGGGTTGTCCTGGGGGGAGGCAAAAATGCGGTGCTTGAAAAACTGCCTGCCCAGCACGATGGGGCTCAGCAGATTGGGATAATCCGATGCGGCCATGACAGTAGTCTCCTTTAATCAGTAGTTGCCTTTTCCGTTCACGCGGAAGTATTCGATCATTTCGCTGGTGAGGGAGAAGCCGTCGTCCCGGTTGGGGATGTCCTTCCGGTCCACCCATTCCGCCACGCTGAGCTCCGTTTGGTCCGCGTGGGGCACTTCGTCCCCGTCCAGGTCGCAGAAGAAGCCCATGAGCAGGCTGTCGCTGAGGGCCCAGGGCTGGCTCTTGTAAAAGTGCAGGTTCTTCACATGCACACCCGTCTCCTCCATGACCTCCCGGCGCACCGTGTCCTCGATAGATTCGCCCACCTCGGCGAATCCTGCGATCAGGGCATAGAAAGGCACCTGGGGGCGGCCCTTGTACTTGGTGAGGAGCAGCTTGTCGCCGTTGCGCACCCCCACGATGGCCACGGGGCAGATCTTGGGATAGAGGAGGTTCCCGCAGTCGGGGCAGCGGAGGGCCCGCTCCGTGTCGGAATGGACCATCTCATGGCCGCAGCGCCCGCAGTAGCGGTTGCCGGTGTACCAGCTCCCCAGGGTGGAGGCCTCCAGGGCGGCATAGGCGAAATGCTTGGGCTGCAAACGCTGGAGGCTGAAAAGGGGCATGAGGTCCCAGCCCTCCAGGACGGGCGGTGCCTTCACCTCGCCCTGCTTTTCCAGTGCCAGGTAGAATTCGTCCCCGTCGATGGAGAATAAGTAGACGAACATCCCGCTCTTGTCCTCCAGCTCTCCGTAGGTGGGGAAGAGGAGGGTGCCCATGCCCGTTTTGCAGAAGATTTTTTTGTTGTCGAAGAAGATCACATAGGACCCGGCGGAGGGCTTCTTCTCCGGGTCGTAGTGGTTTACATAAGTTTTCGGTGCAATATCCTGTATCATTTCATCAGCGCCTCCGCCGCCAGCTTCACGCCCAGCCGGATATAGCCGCCGCAGACGGCTTTCCGGGCCTCCAGGTCCTCCGGCCGCATGTCGGCGCAGCGGAGAGAACCCGCCCCTTCCCGGAAGGCCTCGGCCAGGGCCTTGGTCTTTTCGGAGAAGGCCATCTTTGCCCCGAAATCTCCGGGGGGCACCGGGTCGGACAGCAGCCCCAGGGCCGCCGCCGCGCCGGAGAGCGCGCCGCACACCTCGCCCACGGCCAGACCGCCGCCGAAGCCCTGCAGCAGCTTCCGGGCCGTCTCCTTGTCCAGCCCGCCTTCCTCCGCGAACATCAGAAACACGCTCTGGGCGCAGTTGCAGCCCGTGGCGTGCATGCCCGCGGCCTTTTCCGCAAGAAGCGCGATCTCGTCTTCCGTCCAGGTCTTTTTCATCAGAAGATCACCTTTCCTTCCGCCAGCAGGCGGTCATAATTCCTTCGCCCGGCCTCGTAGACCTTGGCCTTGAGGGTGGGGTCCCGCAGCTCCAGCAGGATGCGGTTGTCCGCGCCGGACTTGGTGAAGAAGTCCGCGATGGCCGCGTCCTTTTCCTCCTCGGTCATGTCCGGGGTGAATTTCGGCCCGTCGGTGAAAATGAATCTGTCCCCGTACATCTGCTTGAGCTTCCACTTGTCGTTCAGGGGCTGGCCGCCCCAGCTGTCCTCTCCCGCCTCGATGAAGAGAGGCACGAAATTCTCCACAAAGCCGCAGCAGTGGAGGTCGAAGTACATGCCCAGGCCATGGACATGGTCCACCAGCTCCTTCACATAGGGCAGCAGCATCTCCCGCGCCGTGTCCACGCTGAAAAACTCCGCCCGCTGGGAGCCCCAGTCGTCGTTGAAGTTCACGATGTCGGCGTTGAACCACTTTTTGCACAGGCTGTAATACTTCTTGTGCACGTCCGTCACCGCCCGCAGGAAGCGGTGCACCGCGGGCTTCAGCTCGTCGTCGATGAGGGCCACGGCAGCCTCGGAGAAGTCCAGAATGGCGATGAGCCGTTCAAAGAGGCAGCCGGGCAGGTTGATCTTCACCGCCCGGTCCGGGGTGAGCCGGTCCTTGTTTCGCTCGTAGCAGCCCGCCCAGTCCCAGGTCTCCGGGTCCGGGATGGTCACATAGTCCTCCCAGTGCTCGATGTCCGGGCAGACGGGGTTGCCGGGGCGGACCATGGCACCGCCCACCACGTCCACATAGACCCAGTCCACCCCGTAGCCGTCATTGATGGGGGTGTCGCTGCTCACGCCCTCCGGGCGGGGGCTGCGGGCGATGTTCTCCGGGTCGCAGTCCACCATGATGTCCGTATTCTCCCCCATGGCGAAGGGGGGCCACATGGGGGTCTTGCCCTGGTAGAGGCGCAGGGTGTTCTCCCTGGGGGTGATGGGGGTGGTGTAGATATCCATCGGCGGACCGAACCGGCTGGGTATCTGCCCCCGGACGGTCAGCTCCGACCGGGTGAATTTGCTTGTGAGCCCCATGATTATCCTCCATACGCTCCTTGTTCTTATTTAAGTAATTATAGTTTGCAACCTATCCAAAGTCAATAAATTCGCCGCCCCCTTGCGGGAGCGGCGTCGATAAAGGCTCCCCTCACAGGGGAGCAGGCGCGAAGCGCCTGAGAGGTCAGCCCCCGTCCCCGCCGCCGCGGAAAAAAGGGCTCCCTCTCTGAGGGAGCTGTCGCCGCAGGCGACTGATTGTAGCACGCGCCCACCGCTGCGCGGTGGGTTCCCTCGCGCGGAATAGGGAGTCAGCGCATCGAACAAACGCCGGCTTTGAATCGCCTTGACTCCCTCCGTCTTCGACTGACGCCGGAGCTGCCTCCCTCAAGGCGGGAGGCAAAGAGAAGTGCATATCCCGTCTTGCCGAAGCTGCCCGCCCCTCTTTACATTTGCCGCCTCCTCATATAAAATGCACCTATACATATTTTGAAACGGAGCGTGCGACTATGGAAAGCATCCTGAAATACCCGCATCTGTTCGAACCCATCGTGCTGGGGGGCACCGTGTTCCGCAACCGGGTGTTCTCCTCGCCCCAGGGCTTCTACAACGTCGGCCCCGAGAGCTATCCCAACGACGCCTGCGCCGCCTTCTTCGCCCGGAAAGCGGAGGGGGGCGTGGCCTCCGTCTGTATCGGGGACTGCATCGTGGACGGCAAGACCGGCACCCACTATCCCTTCCTCATGCGCATCGACGAGCAGGACTCCCTTCCCGGCTTCGCGGAGTATGCCTCCCAGGTCTCCCGCCGGGGCGCCGTGGCCAGCGTGGAGCTGAGCCACGCGGGCATCTATGCCCAAGCCGTGGCCCAGCGGGGCGACCCGGTCTACGGGCCCGTGGAGATGGAAGGGCAGTACGGCCATGTGCTGGAGATGCCGGAGAGCGAGATCGAGCGCATCATCGGCTGCTACGCCAGGGCTGCAGCCTTCGCCAAGGGCGCAGGCTGCGGCATGGTCACCATCCACGGGGGCCACGGCTGGATGCTGGCCCAGTTCTGGAACAAGAACATCAATACCCGCAAGGACAAGTGGGGCGGAGAGCCCATCGAGAATCGCATGCGCTTCTCCATCGAGGTCTGCAAGGCCATCCGCAAGGCTGTGGGCAGGAATTTCCCCATCGAATTCCGCATGAGCGGCAGCGAATGCTGCGAGGGCGGCTACGACATCGACGAGGGCATCGAGTTTGCCAAGCGTCTGGACGGAGTGGTGGACCTGATCCACGTCTCCGCCGGGCACCATCAGCAGATGGACGCCATGGTCATCACCCATCCCAGCATGTTCTGCGAGGACGGCTGCAACGCCAAATACGCCCGGGAGATCAAAAAGCACGTCAAAACCCCCGTGGCTACCGTGGGCGCCTTCACGGACCCGGCCATGATGGAGGAGGTCATCGCCTCCAGCGGGGCGGACGTAGTGGAATTTGCCCGCCAGACCCTGGCGGACCCGGATTTCATGGTGAAGGCCCGCACGGGGCGGGAGGATGAGATTGGTCGCTGCATGCGCTGCATGTCCTGCTTCGCCTCCACCGGCGCGGGGCGGCATTTCCACTGCGCCATCAACCCCGAGACCGGCCACGAGCTGGAATACCGCTCCATGCCCCCGGTGAAGGAAAAGAAAACCGTCCTGGTGGCGGGCGGCGGCGTGGGCGGCATGGAAGCGGCCCTCACCGCGGCAAAGCGGGGCCACAAGGTCATCCTCTGCGAGAAGGGGCCCAAGCTGGGGGGCGTGCTACTCTGCGAGGATAAGGTGCCCTTCAAGACCCACCTCAAGGAATACCTGGAGCGCCAGGCCATGCTCTGCGCCCGGGCCGGGGTGGAGATCCGGCTGAACACAACGGTCACGCCCCAGTACGCCGTCGCCCAGAAGGCCGACGTGCTCATCGCCGCCCTGGGCGCCCGGCCCGTGAAGCCCCCGGTAGAGGGCATCGACGGCACCAATGTCTACGCCGCCGAGGAAGTCTATCTGGACGCTTCCAAGGCGGGGCAGAAGGTGGTCATCCTGGGCGCCGGCCTGGTGGGCGTGGAAATGGCCATTTTCCTGGCCCAGCAGGGCAGGGAAGCCACCCTGGTGGAGATCCTGGACCGGCCCAACCTGGAAAACGCCGCCATGCATGCCATGGCGGTCATGAAGGAGCTACGCCAGCGGAAGATCCCCATGCGCCTCAACACCCGGGCCACGAAAATCAGGCCCGACGGGGTGGAGATCGAGGGGCCGGAGGGCAAGGGCTTCCTGGAGGCCGACACGGTGATCTATGCCGCGGGCATGCGCGCCCAGAGGGACGAAGCCGTCGCCCTGAGCCAGTGCGCCCCGGAATTCGTCATGCTGGGGGACTGCCAGACGCCCAAAAACATCATCGCCGCCACCCAGACCGCCCACACGGCGGCCATGCTCATCGGCACCCGCTGAACCATTCCCCCCGCCAAACCGGTTCTGCGGGAAAAAGGCGAAAAGAAAGATTGAAAACCAGCGAACAAAGGTATATACTCTTTGCGTTTGGAAATTATCTCACTTAAAATAGGAGAAGGGAGTACGAAATGAGAGATATCTATCTTGTGAACTGCTGCCGCACCGCCGTGGGCAGCATGGGCGGCAGCCTGAAGGACACCCCCGCCCCCGAGCTGGGCGCCATCGTCATCAAGGAGGCGCTGAAGCGCGCCGGCCTGGACGCCGCCAAGGTGGATGAAGTCATGATGGGCTGCACCCTGGTCGCCGCCATGGGCCAGAACCCCGCCCGCCAGGCCGCTGTGAAGGCCGGCGTGCCCGTGGCCGTGCCCGCCTACACTGTCAGCATGGTCTGCGGCAGCGGCATGAAGGCCGTCATCGAGGCTGCCCGCGCCATCTCCGCCGGGGATGCGGAAGTGATCGTGGCCGGCGGCATGGAGAATATGTCCGCCGCCCCCTATGCGCTGCCCGACCTGCGCTATGGCAAGAAGATGGACGTCGCCCAGTCCAAGACCGGCCTGGTGGACACCATGGTCAACGACGGCCTGTGGGACGTGTTCAACAACTACCACATGGGTACCACCGCCGAGAACGTCTGCGACATCTGGGGCATCACCCGGGAAGAGCTGGACGACTTCGGATATTCCTCTCAGATGAAGTACAAGGCCGCCAACGAGGCCGGCAAGTTCAAGGATGAGATCGTGCCCGTGCCCGTGCGCGTGAAGAAAGAGATCATCGACTTCTGCGAGGACGAGTTCCCCCAGAAGAATCCCGACCGGGAGAAGATGGGCAAGCTGAAGGGCGCCTTCAAGCTCTCCGCCGACAACGCCTTCAAGGCCGACGGCGGCACCGTGGAGGATACCTTCGGCGCCAAGGCCACCAAGAAGGTGGCGCATGACGGCTCCCTGCGCGTCACCGCCGGCAATGCTTCCGGCATCAACGACGGCGCTGCCGCCATCGTCCTGGCCTCCGGCGAGGCCGTCAAGAAGTATGGCCTGAAGCCCATGCTCAAGCTCACCGGCTGGGGCCAGGGCGGCGTGGATCCCAAGATCATGGGCACCGGCCCCGTCGCTGCCTGCCGCAACCTGATGGCCAAGACCGGCGCGAAGATCGAGGACTTCGATCTGATCGAGGCCAACGAGGCCTTTGCCGCCCAGTCCCTGGCTGTGGCCCGGGAGCTTGGCTTCGACATGGCGAAGGTGAATGTCAACGGCGGCGCGCTGGCCATCGGCCATCCCGTGGGCTGCTCCGGCGCCCGGATCATCGTGACCCTGGCCCATGAGCTGATGCGCCGGCCCGAGGCCAAGAAGGGCCTGGCCACCCTCTGCATTGGCGGCGGCATGGGCGTCGCCACCTCCTTCGAGAAGGTCTAAACAACAGAAATCGCTTCGGGCGGCTGCGGAGAAACGCAGCCGCCCGAATAGTAAAGGAAAGGATGTGACCGGCATGCTGGATATGGAAAAGCTGGGCAAGCTGGCAGAGAGCTTCGGCTTCACCGCCTGGGGCGAACTGGATATGAGCACCCTGGAATTCAAGCCGGAGGTGCGGGATATGTGCGAGGCCAACACCTGCGGCCAGTGGAACCGCACCTGGGCCTGCCCGCCCGCCTGCGGCACCCTGGAGGAGATGCGGGAAAAGGTGAAGGGCTACCACCGGGGCATCCTGGTGCAGACCGTGGGCCAGATGGAGGATTCCTTCGACATCGAGACCATGATGGAGACGGCGGCGAACCATAAAAAGAATTTCGACGCCCTGTGGGACGAGCTGCGGAAGGAGTGGCCCGGCCTCATGGCCATGGGCACCGGCGGCTGCAGCCGCTGCGCCAAATGCGCCTATCCCGACGAGCCCTGCCGCTTCCCGGACAAGCTCTGTCCCTCCATGGAGGGCGCGGGCCTGGTGGTGAACGAGGTGTGCACCGCAAACGGCCTCAAGTATAACCACGGGAAGGACACCATCTGCTACACCGGCTGCTATCTGCTGGACTGAGGGGAATAAACAAAAACGGGGAGGAGCGGCTTTTGCCGTTCTTCCCCGTTACTATGCGGTTTAAACTGTGAGCGCCTCCTGCTCCGGCAGCTTTTCCAGCTGCTCCGGCTTGGCCAGCAGCTTGCGGAAATAGTTGAAGGCGTTGGCGAAATACAGGCCGGAGGCGATGCGCTCGTCCATGACCACGCCCAGAGGGATGCAGCGCTCGAAGCGGACGCCCTCCGTGGTGCGCTTGGCGACCTCGTGCATGGTGCCGATGGTGACGGAGACGCTGGTGGTGCCGAATTCATAGACATGGTGATAGATGTGATTGGTGCGGATGCTGGCCAGGTTGGAGATGAGCATGCTGGCATGGAAGGGGCTGGCCTTCACAAGGGCCCTGGGCAGGAGCCCGTGCCGGTCCGCAAAGCGGAGGATCGCCATGAGGAAGCCCAGCAGGGGCTTCAGCTTCAGCAGGACCTTGATGGCCTTGTCCAGGGACTGGTCGTCCTCCTCGTTGCGGCTCACGTCCACGAAGCTCTCGATCTTATTCTGGATGTCGAAAAGCGTGTCCTTGTCGTCCAGCGTGATCTTGTTCATGCTCTCGCCGCCGCCGGGCTTCAGCACCACCATGCTGACGGTCTTGTCCACATGCTCATAAATGGTCCGCCCGCCGATGAAGCGGTTCAGGTCCGGGTATTTGTCCAAAGTGCGGAGATAGGCGGTGATGAGCAGGGCCATGTGATTGACGGGCCGCCCCTCCTTCCGCTTCTGGTTCATATAGCTGCGCAGCGGCTCCTCGGGGATGTCCACCGTGATCATGTTCATGGCGTCATAGCGGTGGGTGAGAAAATAGGGGATCAGAAAATAGATCGGTTCGTCCTGGCTGACTTTCCGGCCATCACAGCGCATGACTTCTTCCTCCACGACAGGCCTGGTTCTCCCCAGCCTTATTCATCATTCATAGATTATTCACACTTTACCTTCTCCCAGGCCTTTTGTCAATGTTTTTATCTGTAAGCGCAGATTGGGCTTGCAACTGCCGGAGAAAGGGGCTATAATACGCAGGCTGTGAAACCGCTTGCCGACACGAGTTTCCCCGTGCCTGTCGGCTGGCGGGTCTGTTTTTGAGAATTCGAGGCGAAAGACATGCATATGGAATCCCTTTTGGCCGTGGGCGTGGCCGTGATCGCGGGCCTTATGCTGACGCGGCTTTTCACCAGATTGAAGCTGCCGGATGTGACCGCCTACCTGGTGGCGGGTGTGCTGATCGGCCCCTGGGTGCTGGGGCGGCTGGGAGTGCCCGGCCTGGGCCTCAGTACCGCGGAGGAAGTGGATAAGCTGGACTTCCTCAGCGACATCGCCTTGGGCTTCATCGCCTTTGCCATCGGCAGCGAGTTCCGGCTGTCGAAGCTCCGGGAGATCGGCAAGCAGGCCACGGTGGTGGGCATCGTCCAGAGCGTCATGGCCGCCCTGGTGGTGGACGCAGCCCTGCTGGGGCTGCACCTTATCCTGGGGGATAAGCTGCCCGTGCCCATGGTCCTGACCCTGGGTGCCATCGCCACCGCCACCGCCCCCGCCGCCACCCTCATGGTGGTGCGGCAGTACAAGGCCAAGGGCCCCGTGACGGATATCCTGCTCCCTGTGGTGGCCCTGGACGATGCGGTGGGCCTGGTGGTCTTTGCCGTTTCTTTCGGCGCGGCCCGGGCCATGGTGGAGGGCAGCGTGAACACGCTGGAGATCTTCCTGGCCCCTCTGCTGGAGATCGTTTTCTCCCTGGTGCTGGGCGCCCTCCTGGGCCTCGTCCTCAGCTGGATCGAAAAGTATTTCAATTCCAATAAGAACCGCCTGACCCTCATGACCGGCTTCGTGCTACTCACCGTGGGTCTGGCGAAGGTGGAGTTCTCCCTGGCGGGCATGACCGTGGGTTTCTCCCCGCTGCTCACCTGCATGATGCTGGGCACCGTGTTCTGCAATGTCTGCCCCCTGTCCGAGGACCTGATGGAGCGGGAGGAACGCTGGACCGCCCCCATCTATACCATCTTTTTCGTCCTTTCCGGCGCGGCCCTCCGCTTCGATGTTTTTGCCGATGTGACCATCGTGGGTATCGGCGTCGTCTATATCCTGGCCCGCTGCGCGGGCAAGTTCTTCGGCGCATGGCTCAGCACCACCGCCACCCACTGCGACCCCGTGGTGCGCAAGTGGCTGGGCATCACCCTCTTTCCCCAGGCGGGCGTGGCCCTGGGCATGTGCCTCCAGGCAACGGAGCTGGGTCAGCAGGGCATCCTGGTGCGGAATATCATCCTGTTCAGCGTCCTGGTCTATGAGCTGGTTGGCCCGGCTCTGACAAAGATGGCCCTGACGAAGGCCGGGGACATCAAGCCCAAGAGCTACGAAGTCCTTAACCGCCGCAAGCTCAAGCTGGAGAGCGCGCAGTCCAAATAAAGCAGATCGGCTGGACCGTTTGCGGTCCAGCCGATGTTTTCGTAAAGGCCTACGACGCGATCAGGGTGCCGCCCAGCATGCGGTACTGCACGTCGCAGGCGGCGGCTACTTCCGGGTCGTGGGTGACGATGATGACGCAGTAGCCCTTGTCCGTCACCTGTTTTCGCAATAGGGCCATGATGGCAGCCGTGTTCTCGTCGTCCAGGTTCCCCGTGGGCTCGTCCGCCAAAATGACCTTCGCGCCGCTGGCCAGGCTCCGGGCGATGCCCACCCGCTGCTGCTCCCCGCCGGAGAGGTTGCCGGGGAAACGTTTGTGGAGCGTATCCGGCAGGCCCACGCTGAGAAGCAGTGCGTCCGCCCGCTCGGAGGCTTCGCCCACGGGGGTGCCCTGCATCTCCATGGGGAGGCAGACGTTTTCCCGCGCCGTCAGCAGGGGCAGGAGCTGATAGGCCTGGAAGACAAAGGCGATCTTCTCCCGCCGATAGGCGTCCAGGTCCATGTCCGCCAGGGATTCCCCCTCGCAGACGATGCCCCCCTCCGTGGGGGTCTCCATCCCCGCCAGGAGGCTGAGGAGGGTGGACTTGCCGCTGCCGCTGGGCCCGGTGATGGCGTACATCTTCCCGGCTTCAAATTCGGCGTTTACCTCCCGCAGCACGGCCTTCTGCCCGCCGGGATAGGTGTAGCTCAGATTTTCGATGGAAAGGATAGACATGGTGTTTCCTCCAATGGTTGATCCTCTTAACCGGTTGATGACACTTTATGTCAGCCTTGCTCGGACATATAGAGCAGCACACGGCTTTGAATGCGCTGGGAAACTTCCTCGGCGGAGCGCTGCCCGGCAAAGAAAGCCCCCGCCTCCTCATGGACGATGCCCGCAATGACCTGATCGTAAGAGGTGGAGCGCAGGGCGCCTTCCAGCAGGGCCATCAGGGCGTCCCGCTGGGCTTCGCTCATGGCGTACATCTTCTCCTCCCGGATCACGCTGTAGTTTTCATCATACCAGCAAAGGATCATGCGGGGCGCACGCTCCCCGTCGGCCTCATCCCAGAGGTATACAGTGCCGTCTGCAAACCGGTAACCATCCGCCGTGAAATACGTGACGGTATACCCCTCCTCCGCCGTGGGTTCCCGCATGGCTTCCGCCAGATGGCTTTCAAAGGCGGCCTTTACGGAGGGGAAGCGGTCGGTATAGGCGGTCTGGGTCTTTTCATCCAGCATGCTCTTCAGGAAAGCGTAAGCCCCCTCCGGGTGGGCGGAAACCGCGCTGACGGCCATGGGGGCATGCATCTTGATAAGGCTCCCCACCCGGTCGGGCACCGGCAGACCGGGGCAGACGAGCTTCCCCATATACACCGTGTCCCGAAGCTGCCAGTCGCCGACGGAGGTGACGGTGACTGCGTCCGCCAGGGCCTGCCCATGCATGATCTCCGCCTCGGCGGTGTTCTCCGTCTTTTCCTCCGCGGGGAGGGCGGCGGCAAAGGCCAGCACGTCCCGAAACTCCGGGCTGTCGAAGGAGGCGGTCCCCGCATCCCAATCCAGGTAGGCTTCCAAATAGGAATCCAGCAACTCCAGGTACTTCTCCCGGGTCATGGAGCTGGTGAACACCCCCGCGCAATCCATCTTTTCCGCGGCCAGAGCGGAGGCTTCCTCTACGGTCCAACCCGGCAGGTCCCCCAGTACGTCCCGGTTCCCCGCCGCGGTCAGGATGGAAAAGCTGCCGCAGACCATGAGGAGCTTGTCCTTCACGGTCCCCGCCCGCCGGAGCTGGGGCAGGAGCTCGATGCCCTCCCCCTCCAGCCAGGGGCCCAGGTCCCGCAGCAGGCCCTTTTCGGCATAGCTCTTGAAGGGTACACCATCCTGGACGGAGAGCAGGTCCGGCATCTTCCCGGAGGCGATGTCGATATTCATGGCGGTGATGGCCTGATCCTGCACGTCCCTGGTAAAGTCCCGGCCTTCGGAATAGTCATGGATGGTGATGTAATATTCCCCGCTGCGGCGGTTGAAATCCCGCACGGCGTCGGCCACCGCCGTTTCCACGGTGAGACAGGACATGGTGATCTCCTGCCGGACGGGGACCTGGCTCCGGGGCGTGGGCGTCAGGGTCACATATTCCCCATAGCCATAGTCCAGGAGCCGCACGACCCCGTCCTCCATGCCCAGGGGGGAGGTGCTGCCGAAAAAGACGCCCCATTCCGCCCAGCGCATCAGCTCCCGCCGCTCCCCGGAACCGGGGGTGAAGGCAATGAGGGCTTTCTTGTCGTAAGCCATGCACTCTCCCTCCGGCAGGCCGCTGCCCGCCGTACCCAGGAAAGTGACCAGATAGCGCTTCTCCTCGTCCAGAGGCACCGTCAGTTCCGAAAAGGCTCCGTCTTCCTCCATCCGATAAACGGTCTGTTCCCCATTTGTCAGCGAAACGGCAGAGACGCCAAGAGCGCCGTCCGGCAGGTCGAAGAGGCCGATGATGAGTCCGTTTTCTGTGGGGAAGGGGACCTCGCGCAGGATTTCGCCGGTATCCAGGGATATCTCCAGGAGAGAAGTTTCCCAGGTAAGGTAATCCAACTTATCCACCCAGACCCGTCCTTCCCCCAGGATGCAGAACCTTTCCACATAGACGTCCGGGTCAAAGGCGACCACCGTGACCGGGTCGGCAGCGTCCTTCCCGCCGCGCATGAGGGCATAATACATCTCTCCCTGATCCTGAACCTGCCGGATAAACCAGAGTCCATCATCCTTTTCCACGGCACTGCGGGTGTACAAGGGGTCCATGTCGGGGGGATAGACTTCGTAGGCGGGCATATAGATCAGTTCCTCGTCTGCAGGCTCCTGCGTTCCCTGTACAGGTGCAGGCGTCGCTGCGGTGGGCGTCGGTGCGGCGGTGGGCGTGGGAGAAGGCGCAACGGGCTTCGCGCATCCTGCAAACAGGACGAGCGCAAGGCACAGGGTGATCCCCACGATCACAGCTTTGATCCTTCCGCTTTTCATCCTCATACTCCTTTCCGTTGTTTGCTGACCAGGCTGGACTGTCTCACTTATTCCTTCACCTGCAACAGCCGCATGGGGCTCTTTTGCAGGATGGACGCGGAGACGGCGGCGGAAGCCCCCACGCAGAGGGCAAAGTGGGCGATCACATAGAGGATCGGCACCAGGATCACCCCCAGGAAGCCCAGACCGTTCACTGCGAACAGGGCAGCAATGGCAAGCAAGAGTCCCGC
>CADBKO010000015.1 GCA_902795345.1 Oscillospiraceae bacterium | reverse complement strand
GCGGGACTCTTGCTTGCCATTGCTGCCCTGTTCGCAGTGAACGGTCTGGGCTTCCTGGGGGTGATCCTGGTGCCGATCCTCTATGTGATCGCCCACTTTACCCTCTGCGTCGGCGCGTCCGTTGCCATCTCCGCGTCCATCCTGCAAAAGAGTCCCATGCGGCTATTGCAGGTGAAGGAATAAGAAAAGCCCCCTTCTCCGAGGGGGTGGCATCGCCGCCAGGCGCTTCGCTGACAGAGGACCGCACGCCCACCGCTGCGCGGCGGGTCCCCTCGCGCGAAGATGCTCCCTCAGAGAGGGAGCCAATCCGCTGCGGCGGGAATGACCTCTCCACCACCAGCCTTGCGTGAGACGGCTGGTGGTCCCCCTCCCCTGAATGGCAATGTCGCTAGCTTAAGGCAGGAACCATCCATTCTCCGTCATTGCGAGACCGCAGAGCGGTCGTGGCAATCCGTTTTTCGTCCATTTTCAGCCTTAACGGGAACAAGACGGGGGTACGGATCGCCACAGCCAGTGTGCGCACTGGCTTCGCGATGACGGTAAAGGGAGGCTTGGCGCTTAAGTTTACGTCATTGCCCCTGAAGGGGAGGCAAAAGAAATCAGGAGGTAATCTTATGTCCATCCTGTCCATCGAAAACCTGAGCTATACCTATCCCGGCGGGCAGAAGGCCGTGCTGCGCTCTGTCAACGCCGAATTTGAGGCGGGGAAGATGTACGCCATCACCGGGCCCAGCGGCAGCGGCAAGTCCACCCTCCTCAGCCTCCTAGCGGGAATGGAGACCCCCACGGAGGGGGGCATCGTCTGTGAGGGGGAGTCCCTGGCGGACATGGACCTGGACGCCTACCGGCGGGAGAAGATCGCCTTCGTGTTCCAGGCCTACCAGCTCCTGCCCCTGCTGACGGCGCGGGAAAATGTATGCCTCCCCATGGAGATGCAGGGCACCCCCGTGGGCGAAGCCTCGGAGCGGGCGGACGCACTGCTTCTCAGCGTGGGCCTGCCGGACACCCTCCACAAACGCTTCCCCGGCAACCTCAGCGGTGGGGAGCAGCAGCGGGTGGGCATCGCCCGGAGCCTGGCGTCCGGGGCGAAAGTAATCTTGGCGGACGAACCCACGGGGAACCTGGACGACGAGAACTCCGCGGCGATCGTGGCCCTGCTAAGGAAGCAGGTGACGGATAAGGGCTACTGCGTCGTCATCGTCACCCACGACCCGGAGGTGGCCGCCGCCTGCGACGTACAGTACCGCATGCACGGCGGGACGCTGATCGCTTCCTAAGCCTGCTGGACACAGAAGCAGCCGGGCGGCCATCGGGCCGCCCGGCTGCAATGTTTAAACTTCGGTTATACCGCCGTCTTGCGGAAGAAGAGGACGCCGATGCAGGCAGGGCCGCAATGACTCCCGATGGTGCTGCCGGCGCTGGTGACGCAAACCTCCTGGAAGGGGTGGAGGGACTTCACCAGCTCCTCCGCCTTGTCCACGATCTCCCGGGGCATATCGGTATGGGTGATCATGATCCGCCCGGGCACCACGTTGTCGTTGCCTTCCAGCCGCCCCCGGATATAGTCCAGCACGGTCTTTTCCATGTTGCCCCGGTACTTGCGCCCCACGGTCATGGCTCCGTCGCTGCCCACCACGATCTCGGGCCGCAGCTTCAGCAGGTTTGCCCCCAAAGCCGCCACGCCGGAGCAGCGGCCGCCCTTGTGGAGGTATTCCAGGGTCTGCAGCACGAAGCTCACGTCCAGACGGGTGCGCATCTCCTTCAGCTTATCGGCAATATCCCGGGCCTCCATGCCCTCGGCAGCCATCTCCGCCGCCGCCATGGCCAGCTGGCCGCTGCCGGAGGAGAGATTCAGGCTGTCCACCACGAAAACATTGTCCATCCCTTCCGCGGCGATGCAGGCATTCTGATAGCAGGCGGAGAGCTTGTTGGAGATGTTGATATGGATGACGTCATAACCCTCGCCCGTCCAACGGCGGAAGCAGTCCTCGTAGGTCCCCACGGAAACGGCGCTGGTCTTGGGCAGGGTGCCGGTCTTCTGGGCGTAGTCGTACAGCTCCCCGGTGGTCACATCCACCCCGTCGTGGCAGACCCGGTCCCCCAGGGTCACTTCCAGAGGCAGCACTTCCAGGTCGAAGCGCTTGTAGAGCTCCGGCGTCAGGTCGCAGGTGGAATCGCAGGTGATCTTGATTTTAGCCATGAAAAATCTCCTTCTCATCCTTCCGGGCAGTGTGAATGAAACAGAAACCTGTTCTGTTAAGGTATGATACTATCTATTACTATGACACGGATTCCGCAAAATTGCAAGACTTATGTTCGTTTTGGCACATACAGTGTCGGAGCTGACTGCGCTCATTCCGTTTCCGCCGTCCCAAAACGCAGCCTCCGCGCTGCGTTTTGGAGAGGACATTTCGGCGAATAAGGACGAGCTTGCAATAATCCATCGAGAGTCTATAATAGTATACCAAGAAATACGAACCGCTCCGCCGGGCTCTTCACCGGCTACACCTGGCCCGTCATGCCCGGCTACCCCACCAAGGAGCAGCCCTGGGTGGACGCCCTCCGGGACGCGGAGACCTTCAACCGGGAGGTGCATCCCTTCTTCGGCGCCATCGGCGACCGGGAGGTGAGCCTTCCCCTCTTCGAGAAGGAGCGGGAATTCTGCAAAGAGCAGGGCGTGAACTACATCCAGAAGATATATCCCGGCGTCCACGAATGGCGGGTCTGGCGCGCCGCCAGCAGAGACTATTTCTGCATGATCTTCCGGGATTGAAAGGAGAAGAAAAATGCTGCGTGAAGTCAAAACCGAGAGCGGCTGGGTGCGGGGCATCCCTGCCGCCGACCCGAGAGTGACCGCCTTCAAGGGCATCCCCTTCGCCGCCCCCGCCACGGGCCCCAATCGCTGGCGGGCCCCCCAGCCCGCCCAGCCCTGGGAAGGGGTGCGCAACTGCTTTGAGTTCGGCCCCATCGCCATGCAGGAGATCCCCGGCGGGAACCCGGACGACATCTATACCAGGGAATGGCATGTGGATCCCAATGTGCCCATGAGCGAGGACTGCCTCCAGCTGAACATCTGGACCAACGCGAAAAGCGCCGAGGACAAGCTGCCGGTGATGGTCTGGCTCTACGGCGGCGGCCTCATGGTGGGCTATCCCTCCGAGATGGAGATGGACGGGGAGCGCATCGCCCGCCGGGGCGTGATCCTGGTAAGCGTCAATTACCGGGTCAATGTGTTCGGCTTCCTGGCCCACCCGGAGCTCACCGCCGAGGCCCCCGACAAGCCGACCAACTTCGGCCACCTGGACCAGCAGGCGGGCATCGCCTGGGTGAAGCGGAACATCGCCGCCTTCGGGGGCGACCCGGACAACATCACCATCTTCGGCCAGTCCGCCGGGGGCGGCAGCTGCGAAATCCAGCTCTGCTCCCCCCAGAACAGGGGCCTGTTCCAGCGGGCCATCCTCCACTCCTCCGGCGGCCTCCTGCCTCCCAGCAGCCTGAGCCTGCATCTCCCCGAAGCGGAGGAGCAGGGGGTGAAGCTCTTTGAAAAGCTGGGGGTGAAGACCCTGGCGGAGGCGAGGCAGTTGGATGCGCAGGCCATTTGGGACATAGCCGTGGGCCGGGGGGGCTTCAAGTGGGGCAGCGTTATAGGCGACGCCTTCCTGCCCGACACCCCGGCCAACATCATCCTCCGTGGAGAGGAGAACGAGGCCGACCTCATCATCGGCAACACGGGGGACGAGTTCCTTTTCCGCCCGGAGGTGGATTCCTTCCAGGAGCTGGAAGCCTATGTGAAGCGGAAATTCCCCAACATCGCGGAGGAATATCTGACCACCGCGAGATGCTGCGCCATCACCCTGGGCCAGATCAAGGAAAACGCCACCTATAACAACTTTGAGATGGGCAACATGCTCTGGCTGGACCACAACGCCCGGAAGCCGAAGCACAAGATGTATTTCTACCGCTTCGACCCGGAGATCCCCGGCTGGGACGATCCGGGTGCCTTCCACTCCTCGGACCTGTGGTTTGCCTTCGAGACCCTGGCGAAATGCTGGCGGCCCTTCACCGGCAAGCACTACGACCTGGCCCGGCAGATGTGCAATTACTGGACGAATTTCGCCCGCAGCGGCGACCCCAACGGCCCCGACGCCGACGGCAGCGCCATGGAGAAGTGGGAGCCCTACACGGCGGAAAATCAGAAGGTCATGTTCTTCGGGGACAAGCCGGAGCTGATCCGGGTGACGGAGAGCGACTTCTTCCGCCTCCTGCAGCATGCCTGCGAGGATGGGCGCATCCCCTATCGGGCCCTCAACGCCTTCGACGCGGAGAAGGAATTCGGCACAGGTTTAATGGATCTGTAAAGGAGATGCAAAAATGGCGACGAAAAAAGTGGGCGACCTCATCAAGGAAGCAAGGACGGGTGCGGGCCTGACCCAGGCGGAGCTGGCCAAGAAGGTGGACGGCGTCACCGCCTCGGACATCAGCAAGGCGGAACGGGGGGAAAAGGAGCTGACCCAGGCGGCCCTGAAGCAGATCGCCAAGGCCACGGGCGTCACCCAGTCCTCCCTGCTGAACGCCCCCAAGGGCGCTTCCGGCAAGAGCGGCAAATCCTCCTCCGGCGGCAAGACCGGCAGCAGCGGCAAGACAACGGAGGAATATAAGCTCACCGCCGCGGAAAAGAAGCTCATCGACCTTTACCGCGAAGCGGATTCCGACACGAAGAAGGCCGCCGTCAGCCTCCTCAAGGGGGAAAAGGCGGATGGCGGCATCCTGGCAAACCTGTTCAGCGGGGCGGTGGACACCCTGCTGGGAGGGAAAAAATGACGGATTATCAGCTGAATTACGACGTACTGAAACAGGTGTGCCGGGAAAGGAGCGTCATACGCAACGTCTCCAAGCACCGCAAGAGCGACGGCACCGTCGACCGGGAGGGCAATCTGCGCATCTGGAACGACGCCATAGCCCGGTTTAAGCAGACCCTTCTGTGGGAGGACGGGGCGCCGAACTACGACGACCGGGACCCCCTGCAGCCGCCTCCCTCCCTGATCTTCATCCCCGCCCGGGGGACCGGGGAAAAGCGGGGCACGGTGATCGTGGCCTGCGGCGGCGGGTTTGAGACGCGGACCGGCTGCGAGGGCTTCCACGTGGCGGAATACTTCACCGACGCGGGCTTCAACACCGCCGTCCTCACCTACCGCCTGAAGCCCTATTCCCGCTGGGACGCCATGGCGGATATGCAGAGGGCCATCCGGCTACTGCGGGCAAGAAAAGAGGAATTCGGGATCACGGACAAGGTGGCGGCCATGGGTTTTTCCGCCGGGGGCATGCTCAGCGCCAACTGCGCCACCCACTTCGACCTTGGGGACCCGGCGGCTGCGGACCCCGTCGAGCGGGAATCCTGCCGCCCCGACGCGGCGGTGCTGGGCTATGGGGCCTTTGCTTTTGCCGGGCTCCCCGGCGGTTTCTTCTCGGACCCCTTCGGGGAGCATGTCACGAATCCCTTCGTAGCCAACAGGGAGGAGCTGGTCTACTTCGCCCCGGAGGTGAATGTCACGAGGCAGACGCCCCCCTTCTTCATCTGGCAGACCAACAGCGACGACCCCCGCCATTCCTTCACCCTGGGGCAGGCGCTGACCGCCGTGGGCATTCCCTTCGAGATGCACCTTTTCCCCGAGGGCGTCCACGGCCTGGCCCTGGCCGACGGCAATAACGATCTGGACATGGCCCTCCCCCACGTGGCCCGCTGGGCCTCCCTCTGCGCCGAATGGCTGGAGGAGCAGGGGATCTGAAACTTCAAAGCACAACCGCTTCGCTGGGTTGTGCTTTGAGAAGGCTTGCGCTCCGCTACCCGCAGGCCCTTCGGGCCCACAGTCCGCTCCGCGAGAGGTATTTTTCGCCCGGCACATGTCCGTGCGAAAAATAATTCGACTTTATTCGCGCCTGCGGGCGCGAACTCTGCGAGGCAAGGCATATCAATTTACGCGACCCCGCCCGAAGGGACGGGGCCGCGCTTCTTCTTGACGGTTCAGGGCGACGCAATTGCCGGATAGAGGCACAGCCCCGCCAGGAAGGGGCATATGCGGTGGGCCAGGGTCAGGCGAAAGCCGGTGGGATCCGACGACAGGAAGATCACGAGCTTCGCGCCGAGGGGCCAGACCAACCCCAGAGCGGACAGGAGCGCGGGAAGCAGCAGCAACGCAAAGGCGATCAGCAGCATGAGCCGCAGCTTTCCCTCCGCCCGCACCCTGTACCACAGAGCAGCGGCTGCCGGGATCAGCATACCCGCGGCAACGCGCAGGATGGGCTCCAGGACACAAGCATTGAGGAAATGGGGCAGGATGTGAAAGGTCCTTTTTCTCAATTCCAGCAGATAGGGCGCGAGAAACAGCCGGTCCGCCAGGAGGAGCAGCGCAAGGAAGCCAAGAACAGCGACCCAAACGATGGCTTTCCGCTGAAAGCGGGGATAGGCCTCCTTCCCGCCGCCGAACAGCGCCGACACGTCGATCTCCAGGGCTTTCGCCAGGGCCTCCAGCATATCCAGGTCCGGCTGGTTCTTCCCCGTCTCCCAATTGGAGACGGTCTGCCGGGTCACATGCAGCTTTTCCGCCAGTCCGTCCTGGGTCAGGGCGCGCTGCATCCGGTATTTCCGAATATTCTTCGCCACGTCGCTCATCGTTCGTCACCTCCCGCCATGCTCTCACTATACGGCAAGGGGAGGAAATTGTCACGCAAGAATCTCTTGCGCGGGGCTTATTGCAGCCAGAGGAGGCCAAAAGGGCGCGGTGGTTGACAGGATTTGGCGAACAAAGTACAATGCAGGTGATTTTTGGCAGGAACCGTCAAAGAACGCCCCCGTTCCGCCGGGAACGGTCCGGAGGATAAAGGATGAAAAATAAAAAGAATTGGATCGGGGCGGGGCTATTGCTGGTCATCGCCGCCCTGACCGTCACGCTGGTGGCGCTCCACGCAAAGAGCGCCCCGCCCCAGCCTTTGCCCACCGCCACGCCGCGGCCCACACCCAAGGTGGTGGTGGAGGAGAAGGTGGTGGAGACCATCGTGGAGGTACAGCGCCAGGTCACCGCCGAGGAGCTGAGCGCCGGCCTCAACGAGATGGGGCAGCTCATCACCGCGGAATACTACTTCACCGCCGTCGCCAGCGCCTCCACCCAGCTGGCCCCCATCCTGGGCATCAAGCTGGGCTTCACGGAATCCAGCTTTCTGGCCGGCTACGATGGGGTCATCACCGCGGGGATCGACTTCTCCCTGATCCGGGTGGAGAAGGACGAGGAAAAGGGCCGCGTCACCGTGACCATGCCCGCCGCGGTTATTTTCAATGTGGACATCGACCCGGACAGCTTCCAGCTCTACAATGAGACCAGCAGCATTTTCACGGACATCACCGCCGAGGACTACAACAACGCCCTCCTTGAGCTGGAGGCCACGGAGCGGGAAAAGGCTCTGGCGCGGGGCATTCTGGACAATGCCGACGAAAACGCAAGGAAGCTGGTGCGCAGCTTCATCGGCAGTCTGCTGGACCCGGCGGAATACGACGTCGAGTTCGTGACCGGCGCGTGAAGGGAGGCACAGTATGGATAAAAGCATGCAAAAGCTGGTGATCGTGGGCTGCCTGCTCCTCCTGGCCGTGGTCTCCTTCCTCCTTATCGGGGACTGGGCCACGGACGCGGCGCGGCATGGGGACACCATCGCCTCCCTGGACGAAAAGACCGACACGGTGCTGAAGCTGTCGGGCGCGGCGGCTCTAGCCTCCGCCGCCGTTTCCGCCATTCCCGGGGACACGGCCACCCCCATCGCGGAGGAGCTGGCGGATTTCACCACCTATTTCCTGCTGGTCCTCTGTGTCCTCTATTCCGAAAAATACCTGGTGACCATCCTGGGGGCCGCCGCCTTCAAGGTGCTGATCCCCTGCGCCCTGGCGGTATTCGGGGTCAGCCTCTACTGGAAGCGGCAGGGCCTCAGGCAGCTGGCCTTCAAGCTGGCGGCCATCGGCCTGGCCCTCTTCATCGTGATCCCTCTCAGCCTGCGCATCTCCGACATGGTCTACCGGGTCTATGACACCACCATCCGGGAAACGCTGACGGAGGCGGAGGACCTGGACGAGGAGGCCTCTTCCTACGACTGGACGGACCTGGGGGACGGGCCCATCTGGAACATCGCGGGCCACGCCGCCCGGGATTTCAAGGACAAGGCCGTGGTTGCCCTGAACCGCTTCGTGGAAAGCCTGGCGGTGATGATCGTCACGGCCTGCATCATCCCCCTGCTGGTGCTGCTGTTCTTCCTCTGGCTCATCCGGCAGCTCACAGGCGTGGACCTGGCGGCAAAGCTGCACCTGCGCCCCCGGGAGAAGCGGGAGAAGAAGGAAGCGGCGCAGGAATAGGTCGTCGAAGCAAACTGCGCTCATTCCGTTTCCGCGGTTTCCGTAAGCGCCGCGAAAACTGCATATCGCTGCGTTGCTTCTCCTCTTCACCCCGAAGCGTCCGCTTCGGGGTGAGTTGCGGGAATGGGGGCCGCTGCGAGTTAAGAAATGCCGGTGAACACGGTGAGGCTTCCCCCATTTCGTCATTGCGAAGGCCCGAAGGGCCTGTGGCAATCCGCTCCTCGCAATCGTCATGTGCAGACACATCACGATGAACGAAACAGCCATGCCCCACCGCGGGGTATGGCTCCCTCTCTGAGGGAGCTGGCAGACGCCGTCTCACGCAAGGCGGCTGGCTGAGGGAGTCAGCGTTGGATAAGCAGCGGCTATCATTGGAAGCAGCAGCAAGGAATTACCCTGACTCCTTCCGTCTCCGGCCCAGGCCGGAGCCACCTCCCTCAGAGAGGGAGGCATTTCATGTTAGTGATATAATCGGAGGCCCGGCTGCGGATGCAGCCGGGCCTCCTCGTCATGTTTTCATCCCCGCAGCAAGCGCATGCGGTTTTCCTCGGTGTAGATAGGCACAGGCTCCACGCCCAGACGGAACTTCTTCCCCGGATTCCTCAGCAGCACAGCGCCGATCATCACGCCCAGGTAGTTCATATCGACCGGATGTTCCGGCTTCTTAAAAGAGAATTCCAGCTGATAACTCCCGCCGTCCTCCAGCTCCGGCAGTTCCCAGAGGGCTTCGCCTACTTTCTCCCAGCCCTCCCGGTGCCAGCCGGTGTCCGTGAGCTGCTGCCGCTCCTCCAAGCGGAGGGCGGTCACGCCCCGGAAGAAATCCTCCCAATACTCCTTGAGCCGGACGCGCAGGGGCTCCAGCATCGCCGGCTCCAGGCCCGCCTCCTCCAGATCCTTCGTGCTGATCTCGTCGCAATGGGCCAGCATAGCCGTTCTCGCCTCTTCGACCTTCTCTTCCATGGTTTTTTCTTCCGGGAAGCCCTGCCTTTTCAGCTCCCGCAGCTGCCGCAGCGTCTTTTCCAATTCGGCGCTTTTCCGTTCCAGGGCCGCGCGCACTTCCCCTTCCGGCGCGCTCAGCAGCTTTCGGATCTCCCCGATGGTGAACCCCGCGCTTTGCAGGCTCCGGATCTTTTGATAGTCCAGGACCTGGCTCTCCTCATAATAGCGGTAGCCGGTCCACTCGTCCACCATCGCAGGCTTCAGCAGCCCCACCCGGTCATAATACCGCAGGGTCCGGGGCCCGCAGGCGCAGAGGATCGCAAAATTTCCAACGGTCAGCATGCTTCCCGCCTCCTTTCGCCTTCACCCTATCATTGCCCCAAAGTGGAAGGTCAAGAGGTTTTTCAAAAAAAGATAAATGAAGGCAGCAGGCAGCGGGAGTCCCCGCTGCCTGCCTTATGCTGCTTGCTTTTACTGGATAATGACGGTCCTGGTCGTCTTATCCCAATTCACGGTATGTCCGAAATACTCCGCCAGGGCGCGGATGGGGGCGAAGGTACGGCCACCCTTGATAACCGCGGCGGTGTCCATGGTGATCACAGCGCCGTCGGAGGTGCGGGCTTCCTTGCTGCCGATGGGGAAATAAATGGTCTTGGCCCCGTCGGTGAAGCTGGCTTCTCTCGCCGCGCCGTCCCAGCCCACGGTGAGGCCCATGGCGTCGCCCACGGCCCGCAGGGGCACCAGGGTGCGGCTGTTTTCATCGATGAAGGGGATGGCGTCGGTGAAGGCAACCGCCTTGCCGCCCACGGTGACGCTGACGGGCTTGTCCACCTTGCCGGGGAACTCCGTCAGGGGGGTGTCGGCGGGGAAGGAAGCGTAGTTGCCGGGGGAGCTGCTGTCGATGATCATCCAGGAATTGCCGTCGTCCATAGCAAGGGAGAACTCGCTCCAGCTCACCGTGCCGCCGTTATATTCGCTGTAGACCCCGTCGGCGACCCGGATCTCTTCCCCGGCCTTCACAAGGATGCTGTCCGTGCCCAGCACGGCCAGGGAGGAATCAAAGTAGCTCTTGGTGAAGGTCACATCCCGGTCAAAGCTGAAGCTGCCGTCGGGGCCGAACCACATGGCATAGGTATAGCCGAAAAAGCCGGGCATGCCGAAGAGGCTGCCAATATCAAAGAGGGTGAAGCTTTCGTCCATATCGGCTGCGATCATGGTCACCGCCTCGCCGCCGAGGGTGGCATCAGGCGTGATGGTCCTGCCGAGGCCGTCCGTCTGGGGCAGGGCGGGGATGGTCAGGCTGACGGGCACCGTCTTTGTCCAGCTATAGTCCCCGATGGTGAGGGTCAGGGTCGCGGCGATGCTGCCTGCGCTGTCCCTGGTGGCGCTGGCTTTGCTGATGTTGCTCCAGTTCCTGGTGACATGATGATTGCCGATGGCCAGGCGGGCCAAAGCATCCAGATGGGCCCAGGTAACGCTATTATCCGGGATATAGGCCGCCAGGGCCGCTTCGGCCGCCGCCGCAGCGGAAGCCAGCTGCCCCTCCGGGTCGCTCTTTGTGCAGATGCAGTGGTCGATATGCTCGTTGCAGTCGGGGCAGATGGTGGCGCAGCG
This sequence comes from Oscillospiraceae bacterium, assembly GCA_902795345.1. Lineage (GTDB taxonomy): Bacteria > Bacillota > Clostridia > Oscillospirales > Oscillospiraceae > UBA1774. The sequence goes on along the minus strand of CADBKO010000015.1, from coordinate 44,863 downwards.
GCAATGGCGGATCGTTTCGCCGCAGCCGCCGGGGCACAGGATCTCCTTTTCCGGCTCCACCATGAAGGTCGAGGGCTTCTCCGGCGGAAACATGAATCCCACGGGGATTTCCTGAGAATATCCGGTGATTGCATCATTGGGGTGGCTTTCCAGATAGCGGGAGTCTCCCCGCTCATAGCCCATATAGGAGATTTCCATAAGCTGATGGGCCTTCTGTCCAGGCCGGATATAAGAATTCACCTCATCCGTTACTGTATACAGATAATGCCGGAGACCAGAACCGCTTCCGACGACCAGAAGCATATCGTTCACCGTATACCAGGTGCCTTGGGCCAGGTAGTTGGCGCCATAACCCACGTCAGCACCGCCTGTGCCGGAGCCGAAGGAAGGGGAATAGACCACAAAGCGGAAAATGCTGTCTGTGATATCCTGACGGTACTGATGGGCGCCCATGGCCAGGGCGCTGAGCCACCAGCCAAAGCCCTCGCCGTCGATCAGGCGCGGATCCTTGCCCTTCATTTCATCCGTGATGTTGTTCAGGTCATAGGAAGTGTGGTCATGTTCTGATGCGGCGGCCAGCTCATCCGGCGAATACAGCACAAGACCTGTCGGCTTTGTGATTCCGCTTCCCGTGTCGGTGACGCGCTCCATGCGATGGATCGGCGCACCGTCTCCGGAGAAGGAAACGTCGTTGATGATCGTAGCATAGTTGTCCAGCATGAACAGATAGGGCAGGGTCATTCTTGTCTCATTTTCCTCAAAGGCGTTTTCCACAAACACGATGCCAAGGTTGCTGACCGTATACCACTGGCCGACCCGGTCCGCAAAACCCTGAGAACGGATGACCATCTCGCCGGTATCCCACAGCTTTATGCTGAAGGACGTAAACCCGTTGGTGGTGCTTCCCCACACCAGCTCATCTCCCGTGACCAGTCGCAGATCCCGATGCGTGACGGGAAGGTCCCGCTCGTCGATATAGGGATGCACCACGTCCCTGGGCCGGATCATGCCGGGCGGCACGCTGTTCATATCCCCGGAGAGGGCGATGCGGAAGCCCATACCGGCTGCACCGTCGATGGAGCGGATCTGCCGGGCCGCCAGGGTGCGGGTGCTGTCCGGCAGGCCGCCATAGATACCGCCACGGCGGGTCTTCTGCTGGTGGAAATGGCCGCCAGGGCCGACGGGGTCAACGCCGCCAACGTGGTTGGCCTCATACGTGTCGTAGACCCACTCCTCCGCGTTGCCGCAGAGGTCATAGATGCCCAGGATATTGGGCTTCTTGGTCTTCACATCCTGAACGGCGGTGCGGCTGGCCACCACCTCGTCGTGGACATTGGAGCCGGCGAAGAGGTATTTATGGTTGTTGCCGGGATAATCCGCGTTGCCCACCTTGCCGGGGTTGCCCCCCTTGGCGGCAAATTCCCATTCCGCCTCGGTGGCCAGGCGGTAGGTCCGCCCGGTGAGGACATAGAGCCGGTCCAGGAATTCCTGCACCTGGTAGAAGCTCACCTGCTCCTTGGGACGGTTGGCGTCCGCCCCCGGCTGCCCCAGGCCCATGACCGCGTTCCACATGCTGACGGTGACTTCCGTCTCGCCGATGTAGAAATCGCTGACGGTCACGTTGCGGACGGGATCAACGCTGATCGGGCGCATGCTCGCGTCGGAGGCCTCCCAGCCCAGGGTGAAGGTGCCGCCCTCCACAAAGACCATGTTGAAGGAGGTGTCGAACTTGACGCCCGCCATGTCGGTGGTCAGGGTCTCCACCAGCAGGTCGCCCGATACGGGCTTTCCCTGGGTGGCCGCGGCCGCCGTACCGGGCAGGATCGCCAGCAGCATCACCGCTGCCAGGAGGATGGACAGTATCTTCTTTTTCATCCGCTTCGATTATCCGCCTTTCTTATGAGTTTTTCAGTCGGGTCATTATGAATTTTCTGTCCCGCACAGTATAGCAGATTATCCAGCCGCTGGCAAGCTATTTATGTAAAACATCAACGAAATGCACAAAAAAAGGCGCGCTTTTCCCGTCGGCTAGTCCGCCCGCTTGTCGGCCCCGAATCTGGCCTCAAAAGCAAAAAGTATCTCCTTCAGATCCTCCGGCAGGAAGCCTAGGGCCCTTTCCCGCAGGTTTTCCGGGATGCCGAAATAAGGCCCGGCGATGCTCCCGGCGATGGCGGCCTGGGTATCGCTGTCCCCGCCCAGGGAGACGGCGCCCCGGACGGCATCCTCAAAGCTCTCCGCCTCCAGGAAGGCCTGGATGGCCTCGGGGACGGACCTCTGGCAGCTCACCTCAAAGCGGTAGCCCGGCCGGATCTCCGCCAGGCTCTTATTCAGGGGATAGTAATGCTGCCGCACATGGTCCCGGATGGTCTCCTTGTCCGCGCCCTTGCGGGCCAGGTAGACGCAGGCGGCCACGGCCCGGGCCCCCTTCATCCCCTCTGGATGGTCGTGGGTCACGGCGGTGACGGCGTCGGCATACCGAAGGGCCTCCTCCATGCTCTCCGCCGCCCAGGCCGCGGGACTGACCCGCATGGCGGAACCGTTGCCGTAGCTGTTGTAGGGCTTCGGCTCGTCGGAAAACAGCCAGCGGATGAAGGTACCCCCGTAACCGGCATCCCGGTACTTCCGCCCCAGGCGCTGCATCCAGCGCACGGCGCAGGCGGAGGGATCCTCCCCTTTTTCGGCAGCTTCCAGCAGGGCCCCCGCCACCGCCAGGGTCATGGCCGAATCGTCCGTAAAGCGGCACTTCTGCCCCCCATGATCCCCGAACAGGGGAAAATCCTTCGTCTTGATCCCGCCGAATTCATAGACGGAACCGGCGATGTCACCGATGATCGCTCCAAGCATACCAGCATCTCCTTTCTCTTATCATCATTATAGCAACCGCGGCGGGCGCCGCGCAAGGACCGGCGCATTTCGATTGACGCGGGCGGCGCCGGGGTATATAGTAAAGTATCAATAAAGGAAAGGTCGGATGGAGCATGGCCGGATTGGCGGATGGGATCATGGGAAGAAAGAGCGTGCGCAGCTTCGACGGCGCGCCTCTGCGCCCGGAGGACCGGAAAAAGCTGGAAGCCTATATGAGAGAACTGACGAACCCCTTCGGCATCCCGGTGGAATGTGTGCTCCTGGATGCAAATAAGGAGGGACTGAGCAGCCCCGTGATCACCGGGGAGACCCTCTATGTGGCGGGGATGGTGGAAAAGAAGCCCTATGGGGACATAGCCTTCGGCTTCTCCTTTGAAAAGCTGGTGCTCTATGCCTGGAGCCTGGGCATCGGCACCACCTGGATCGCCGGGACCATGAAGCGGGAGAAATTCCAGCAGGCCGCCGGACTGCGGGAAGGCTGGATGATGCCCTGCATCAGCCCCCTGGGTTATCCGGCCAAAAAGCGCAGCCTGAAGGAGACCATGATGCGCAAGGGCGTGGGCGCGGACAGCCGCCTCCCGGGGGAAAAGCTCTTTTTCGACAACGGCTTCGACAAGCCCCTGGCGGGGGAAAAGCTGGCGGCCCTGGCCGGGCCCCTGGAGCTGACCCGCTGGGCCCCCAGCGCCGTCAACAAGCAGCCCTGGCGCCTGGTCGCGGCGGAGGGCAGGGTCCACTTCTATGAAAAGAAGGACAAGGGCTATACGGGGGAGGACACGGGGGACCTGCAGAAGATCGACGTGGGTATCGCCCTGCGCCATTTCCTGCTGGGTCTGGAAGCCCAGGGGAAGACCCCTTCCGTCACGGCGGCGGACCCGGGCATCCCCACCCCCGCAGACACGGAATACATCGCCACGGTGGTTATTTAAGGAGTGAAGAAAATGAAGCTGGCAGTTCTGTATGATTCCAAAACCGGCAACACGAAGCAGGCCGCGGAATGGATCGCCGCGGGCATGGGCGAAGTGGAGAATGTGGAGGCCCGGGCCTTCCAGATCGGGCAGGAGGACGCCGATTTCGTGAAGGAAGCCAGGGGCGCGGTGATCGGCTGCCCCGTCTATGCCGCCCTCATGACCCCGGATCTGCGCGCCTGGCTCATGGCCGCGGGGGGCAAATACGCCATGGCCGGGAAGCTGGGCGGCGCCTTCGCCACGGAGCAGTACACCCACGGCGGGGCGGAGCTGGTGATCCAGGCCATCCTCACAAACGAGCTGGTGTGGGGCATGCTCTGCTATTCCGGCGGCGGCAGCCAGGGCCATCCGGTGATCCACCTGGGGCCCGTGGGCGTCAATTCCAACGCGGAAGAGCATAACGGCATGGCCCATTACAAGGAGAATTTCCGCATCTTCGGCCGCCGCTTCGCCGCCAAGGCCTCCGAGCTGTTTTAAGCCGGGATAAGGAGAAGGTCGGAATGGAAAAGGCCGGTGTGGGCCAGCGGGTGCAGGCCTGCCTTTCCCGCAGCGGCGGCCTGACCCAGTTCCCCTTCATGCTGGACTACGAGGGCAAGGTCTGGGACGAGCCCGCCGGGCCGGAGGCCAAGGGCTATGGGCCCCTGGACCGCATCTTCCGGACGGCGGACGGCTGGTTCTATCTGGTGGCGGAGAGCCCGGCGGCCCTGCGGGCCATCCCCCTGCTCTCCGGGCTTCCGGAGGAGCCGGAAGAGCTGGCGAAGGCCCTGGAAACGATGGTCTCCCGGGGCGGCACGGACGCCTGGCTGGAAGTGCTGAAAGCGCCCGGCGTGTGGGCCCGGCGCTGCCGCCGCTATCAGGGTGAGCCCCCGGAGGAGGACTATGCCAAGGCCCGGGGCCTCACCAAGCGGGAATACCACCCCGGTGTGGGGATACTGCGCACCACCCACGGCGCGCCGAGGCTGAGCCTGACCTTGCAAGCCTCAAGGGGGCGCTGCATGCTCTGCAGCGCCCCCTCTTTTGATTTCTATGTTTCTCCCTTATGCTCCAAAGCTGATCCGGTTCTGAATATCCTCGACGCTTGGGAGCTGATCCCGAAGCTCTTCCGGCAGGACGCCGGTGACGCGATACTCGCTGACGCCGATCGGCTTGGTCACGTCCTTTAAAGAGTATTCCGCTACCAGATCGTTTTTCGTTTTGCAGAGCAGGAGCCCGATGGAGGGATTGTCTTCCTCCGTTTTTAGGATGCCGTCCACTGCGGAAAGGTAGAAATTGAGCTGCCCGGCGAACTCCGGCCTGAACTCGCCGGTCTTCAGTTCGATCACCACATAGGAACGCAGCTTGAGGTGGTAAAAGAGCAGATCGATGTAAAAATCGTCGCCTCCCACATTCAGATGATACTGATTGCCGAGAAAGGCAAAGCCAGTTCCCAGCTCCAAAAGCAGCTTCGTGACCTCCGATACCAGCGCCCGCTCGATATCCCGCTCCACCATGTCCTCACGGAAGGGAATGAAATCAAAAACATAAGGATCCTTCATTATCTGTCTGGCAAGCTCGCTCTGCTGCGGCGGCAGTACGGCGGCAAAGTTATTGACCTTGTCGGGAAGCGCCTGCCGCTCATAGAGCCCGCTTTCGATCTGATGTACAAGAACATTCCGGGACCAGCCATTTTTGGCGCAGGCTGCGATGTACCAGCGCCTGACCTCGTCATCCGAAACCTTGTCCAGCAAAACCACATTCTGCCCCCACGGGATTTGTGCAACAACCTGTTGCACAAATCCTTCGTCGGGATAACTCATTGCAAACTTCGCCATATACTTGAGATTCCGCACGGAATAGCCGGTGGCGCCGGGGAACTCCAGCTTGATATCCGCAGCAAGGTTTTCGACGAATTTGTTGCCCCACGCCTTATGCACATTGATGATCTGCCCGATCCGCCAGTAGAGCAGGATCAGCTCGCGGTTGGCCCCCAGCACGGCATGATACTGGGCACGCTTGATCTCGCTTTTGATGTTGGAGATCGTCTCCATATACTCCGATTGATTCATCAGCATAGCGGTACCTCACGGGATTCAGATTCTTGTTCTCCCCGTCTGTTTACAGATAGTTTATCATAATCGTGCAGAAATTAAAAGGCTCAGACATCTCACAGGCTGCGGGCCGCCGATGGTACTTTACAATCGGCGGCCCGTATTGCTATAATATTGCATCATGAAACAACGCATGCTGCGGGGCCGGGCCGCCGCAGTCAGGGAGGCTGATCCTATGGAACTAGTCCGCCGGAAAAAACGGCTGCCCGCCGCCTTTGCGCTGCTGCTGGCGGCGCTGATGCTGCTGGGGGCCCTGCCTGCCCATGGGGCGGAAGCGCAGCCCTACGGCAATACCGGCGCGGGCTATACCGCCGTGCTGTACGACAATACCAGCGGCCTGCCCACCTCGGACGCCAACGACCTGGTGCAGCTCTCCAACGGCTTTATCCTCATCGGGGGCTACGCCGGCCTTGTGCGCTACGACGGCAATTACTTCACCTGCTACGACGCCTCCACAGGGCTCAGCAGCGTCCGCTGCCTCTTTGTGGACTCCCGGGACCGGATCTGGATCGGCACCAACGAGAGCGGCGTCGCCATGATGTCCCAGGAGGAGATCCTCCGCTTCTACACCCGCAGCAACGGCTTCAATTCCTCCTCCATCCAGGACATCACGGAGGACGCCGACGGCAACATCCTGATCGCCACCACCATGGGCCTGGCCTACGTGGGGCAGGATGACGAGCTGCATCTGGTGGACGACCCCCAGATCAACCGGGAATACATCCGGCGGCTGGCCCCGGGGCCGGACCGGGAGGTCTACTGCCTGACCCGGGACGGAGACATCTTCATCGTAAAAAACCAGCGGGTGAGCGCCTATTTCCCGGCGGAAGTACTGAGCCTCACCGGCACCATCAACGCCATACTGCCCGACCCGGAGAAGCCGGGCTTCCTCTACCTGGGCACCGAGGGCTCCGATATCCTCTACGGGGACCTGAACAAGGGCCTGGCCGACTGCCGCATCTACTCCGCCTCCCCTCAGAAGAAGGTCAACTGCCTCCAGATGCTGGGGGACAACCTCTGGGTCTGCGCGGACAACGGCGTGGGCTATTTCGACGCCGACCACCGCTACACGGAACTGAAGGATATCCCCCTGAACCGCAGCGTGGACCGGATGATGAGCGACTACGAGGGAAACCTCTGGTTCGCCTCTTCCCGCCAGGGCATCATGAAGCTCGTGCCGAACCGCTTTACCGACGTGTCCAGGCTGGCCAAGCTGGAGCCCATGGTGGTCAACGCCACCTGCCGCTACCGGGGCGATCTGTACCTGGGCACGGACAACGGCCTGGTGCTGCTGGACGCCGACTACCGCAGCAGGGAGACGGCCCTTACCAATCTGCTGGGGCGGACCCGGATCCGCTGCATCAAGGCGGACAGCCGCGGCCTCCTCTGGATCTGCACCTACGGCTCCTCCGGCCTCACCTGCTACGACGGGGAAACCAACACCTGGACGATCTACAACACGGCTAACGGCCTGCCCTCCGACCGGGTGCGCGCCTGCATGGAGCTGAGCGACGGGACCATGGCCGTGGCCACCACCGCAGGCCTGAGCCTGATCGACCACGGGAAGGTGACCGCCACCTACGACAACGACCGGGGCATCAGCAACCTGGAGATCCTCTGCCTGGAGGAAACGACGGACGGGCGGCTCTACCTGGGCAGCGACGGGGACGGTATCTATATCGTGGACGGCAGCCGGGTCTCCCGGGTGGGCCTGGAGGACGGCCTCAGCTCCGAGGTGATCCTGCGCATCAAGCAGGACCCCGCAGACCGGGAGCTTTACTGGATCATCACCAGCAACTCCATCGCCTATATGCGGGAGGAAAAGGTCACCACCGTGACCAATTTCCCCTACTCCAACAATTTCGACCTCTATTTCGACGACGACGGGGGGCTCTGGATCCTCAGCAGCAACGGCGTTTACGTGGTCAGCCGGGACGCCATGCTGGCAAACGGAGAGATCCCCTATACCCTCTATGATTTCTCCTGCGGTCTGCCCACCGTGGCCACCGCCAACTCCTTCAGTCTGGTGGACGAGGACGGCACCCTGTATATCGCGGGCTCCACGGGGGTGTGCAGCGTCAACATCAACGACGACACGACCCGCTACGGCACCATCCGCCTCGCCGTCCCCTATGTCACGGTGGACGACACCTACTGCGCCGTCCCGGAGAGCGGGGAGGTCCACATCCCCGCCTCCGCCAAGCGCCTGACGATCTATCCCTATGCCTTCACCTATTCCCTCAGCAATCCCCATGTGCGCTATCAGCTGGAGGGCTTCGACGACGCCCCCACGGTGCTGACCAAGCGGGAGCTGGGCAGCGTCAGCTACACGAACCTGGAAGGGGGCACCTACCACTTCCGCCTCAGCCTCATCGACATCACCACCGGGGCGGCGGAGCAGACCCTGACGGTGACCATCATCAAGACCCGGGCCATCCACGAGCAGGTCTGGTTCTGGCTGCTGATCGTGGCGGCGTCCATCCTGCTGATCTCTGGCTCCTTCATCCTGTACTTCCGCAAGAAGACCAGGGTCCTGGAAAAGAAGAACGAGGAGAGCCTGCACCTGATCCAGGACATCAGCGGCGCCTTCGCAAAATGCGTGGATATGAAGGACGCCTACACAAACGGCCATTCCACCCGGGTGGCCCACTACACGGCGCTGCTGGCCTCCCGCCTGGGGAAGACCCCCGAGGAAGTGAACAAGATCTACAACATCGCCCTGCTCCACGACATCGGCAAGATCAGCATCCCGGACAACATCCTCAATAAGCCCGGCAAGCTGACGGACGAGGAATACCAGGTGATGAAGAGCCATCCCTCCCGGGGCTTCAACATCCTCCGCGACGTGTCCATCGCGCCGGACCTGGCCCTGGGGGCCGGATATCACCACGAGAAATACGACGGCACTGGCTACCCCTCCGGCAAGAAGGGGGACGAGATCCCCCAGGTGGCCCAGATCATCGCCGTGGCCGACACCTTCGACGCCATGTATTCCACCCGGCCCTACCGGAAAAAGATGTCCATCGACGCCGTGGCCGACGAGCTCCGGCGTGTGGCGGGGAAACAGCTGAATCCGGACTATGTGGAGCTTTTCCTCCAGCTCATCGAGGAGGGCGAGGTGGACAAGATCGACAAGGCCTACACCACGGAGCCCGCGGCAATGGTCCCGGAAGCCGAGACGAAATAACGGAGGTAAGGATATGTACTACGAAACTGCAAAAAACGACCACGGCCTGGCAAGACCCCCCTTCAAATCCTGCGCGGTCCCCCGGGTGATCGGCTGGCTGAGCACCGTCAGCGCCGACGGGGTGGACAATCTGGCCCCTTACAGCCAGTTCACCAACCTGACCTTCGACCCGCCCTATGTGCTGGTGTCCATCAACCGCGGCCCCACGGGCAAGCGGAAGGACACCGCCGTGAACATCGAGGAGACCGGCGAATTCGTCTACAACATCGTGCCCTACGCCCTCCGGCAGGCCATGAACGTCACCGCCGCCCCCTTCCCCCCGGAGGTGGACGAATTTGAAAAGGCGGGCCTCACCAAGGCCAAATGTGAGCTGGTGAAGCCCTGCCGGGTGGCGGACAGCCCCATCAACCTGGAATGTAAATATGTGCAGACCATCGTCCTGCCCGGGGACAGCAAGAGCGGCACCGTGGACATCATCATCGGCAAGGTCGTCGGCGTCCATATCGCGGACGAGGTCATCCTGCCCGACGGGAAGATCGACATGGAGAAGATCCGGCCTCTGGCCCGCATGGGTTATTCCGACTATACCAGCGTGGAGCATGTCTTCGAGCTGGAGCCCGACCTTCAGGCGGGGGGCACCGACGCCATGGCCCGGGCCGGTCTGGAGGGCGCCACGGGCATGGTGCCGTGAGGCCGCTGCGGCGGCCGGTGATATGTCCCCAAAGGGGACGTGAAATCCCGCTGTGCGGGGCGAAATGCGGCTTACACCGCGCGAAATTGCGCCCTTCGGGCGCAGTGAGGGTATCAAGAGGGGGTATGATGCATGCTGCATCATACCCCCCTTGTGCGCCTGCGTATCAGTCTGTATTGGAGGCCGAGATCACGGCGATGCGGTCCAGGTCGGGGTCGTAGACGCTCCAGCAGGAGGCGCCCCACCATTCGTGACCGGCGTCGAAGTAATCGGACCAGTCCGTTGACCAGCTGTAAGCGATCAGCTTCTCCGGTCCGCCCGGAAAGAGGACGGCGTTGAAGCTGAGGAAATCCTCCGGCCCGTAATTGCAGCCGTAGGGCGGCTCCAGAAAGGCGTTCCAATAGGGGACCTCCCCGCCGTCCGAGGTGATGTTCAGGCTTTCCACATAGATCGAGCCCTTGATGATGTGCTTTTCCCGCCAGGGCTTCTCCGGCAGGGCCAGCAGCTCCGCCGGGTCTATGAGGCGGGCTTTCGCCTTCCCCAGCTCATAGGTCAACTCGCCGGATTCCTCCTGCTTCATCTTCCGAAAGGCATAGGCCAGGGCCAGCCGGTGGGTCTCCTCCCCCCGATAGGGCCCCTCGTTTTTCAGCAGACAGTAGTCCACCCGGATCTCGGGATAGCGCTTCAGCACTTCATAGAATACGTCATCCTTTAATTCGTACATATACCTTGCCCTCCTCCGTTATCATGACCCGCTCCTTCCGCTTTTTGGAGTGGGAAAAAGCGTCGCTGATCCTCTGCACCCCCACCGCCGACGGGCTCACCGCCGTTTCCGGGCTCAGGGCCCCCAGGGCCTTCAGCCCTTCCAGGGCCACGGCCCCCTCCGCATAGCCGATGTCGCAGTCCGGGCAGTTTTTCACCGCGAAGGCCAGCAGGCGGCAGAGCCTGCCGATGTCGTATTCGCTGCCGGTGACGGCCCTGGCCGTGCCCCCTTTTGCCAGGGCGCGTATCTCCTCCGCGGTGAAGGCGTTGTGGATCGCGGCGCAGAGGCTTTCGCCCCGGTAGAGCCGGGTGCAGGGCTCATAGGGATGGCAGGCCAATAGACAGCTTTCCTCTCCGATCCGGAGGAACAGTTCCCCGTCCTTCTCCGTGAGCGCCAGGCCTTCTTCCTCATACAGCGTCCTTTCCATCCTCTTTACTCCTCCTGCGGGATCGACAGCTTCATGCGCAGGATGCGCAGCACGCTCTCGTCGATGCGCTCCCGGCTCAGTTCCCCCTCCTTGACGGCCACGCTCATGGCCAGCAGGGCCTCCGCCGGGTCTCCGGGGCAGAGGAGCAGGTCCACCCCCGCCTGCACGGCCAGCACCGCCGTCTCCCCGGAGGTATAGTCTCCCAGGGCCCCCATCTCCAGAGCGTCGGTGATGACGACGCCCGCAAAGCCCAGTTCCTCCCGCAGCAGCCCCGTGACCACGGCCCGGGAAAAGGGGGCGGGCAGCGTGTCCAGGGCCGGGACCGTGAGGTGGCCGATCATCACCATGTCCGCCCCCGCCTCAATGCCGGCGGCGAAGGGCAGCAGCTCTCCCCCGCGCAGCTCCTCCAAGCTCTTGGTCACATAAGCCGCACCGTAGTGGCTGTCCGTGGCGGTGTCCCCGTGGCCGGGGAAGTGCTTGAGGGTGCAGACCACGCCCCCGGCGTGGAAGCCCTCCACCGCCGCAGCCACCAGCTGGGCGGCCTGGTGGAAATCATCGCTGTAAGCCCGGGTGCGGATCACCGGATTGTCGGGGTTGGACCAGACGTCCGCCACGGGAGCCAGGTCCCCGTTGAGGCCGTGGGCCGCCAGGTCCCGGGCGATGGTCTCGGCATTGGAGAAGGCCTTCTCCGGCCCGTCGGCGCGATAGCTGAACATGGCGCCTATCTTCGTGGTGCCCACGGTGCGCATGAGGCGGCTGACCGTGCCTCCTTCCTCGTCGCAGACGATCAGGAGGGGGATGGAGGAAGCCTCCTGCAGCTCCCCCGTCAGAGCTTTCAGCTGCCCGCTGTCCTGCATATTGCCCGTATCCAGGAAGAAGCCGCCCACCGGCATTTCCCCGAGCCCGCGCCGGATGCTCTCATCCACGGCGGTGACGGGTTCGCCCCCGCCCAGGTCCCCCGGCCGCAGGATCAGCATCTGGCACAGCTTTTCCCACAGGCTCATTTTCTCCAGAAGCCGCTCCGCTTCGTCCGGCTCCGGGGTGGGCTCCGGGGTAGGCTCCGGCGTGGGCTCGGGAGTCGGTTCTGCCGTAGGTTCCGGGGTCCGTTCCGGCGTCGGCGCGGGCGTGGGCGCCGGGGTTGGGGCTTGTGTGGGGGAAAGGGCCGGCGCAGGCTCCGGCGCGGAGGTGCAGCCGGGGAGATGGCCCGCGATCAGCAGCAAAACCAGGACCGCCGCGGCAATGCGCCGGGGCTGCCGTTTTCTTCCGGGAACGGTGCGGTTTTCCATTCTTCTCCCCTCCCTTCGCCGCCATTATACCAAGCGCAGGAGGCTTTGTCGATATGCAGCGAGGCCCGTCCGCTTTTGCGGACGGGCCCGGCGATTTCTTTTCGATTTCTTTTCACTCCGCAGAGCGCAGCCGCTTTCGCATCTCGAAGGCGAAGATGACCACGAAGCAGAGGGCCGCGCCGGCCCAGGTGATGGGATAGACGGCGGCCAGGGAGCGGATGGTGTGGAACTTCGCGGAAAAGACCGCCAGCAGGGCGATGCGCAGCACGCACTGGTTCAGGATGATGACGATCATGGAGGTGAGGGCCTTCCCCATGCCCCGCAGGGCGCCGCCGGTGATCTCCAGGATGGGATAGACGGAATAGAAGGGGAAGGAGACCAGGGCGATCATCAGCGTGTGGGTCACAACGTTCTGATCCTTCATAAGCAGGCTCACGATGCTCCGGGGGAAGGAGACGAAGATGATCACCAGCACGCCCACCACCGCCGCGCCGAAGACGGCCTGGATGACGGTGCCCCGCAGGATGCGGCGATACTGCCCCGCGCCGGTGTTCTGCCCGGCAAAGGTGGTGGAGGCCTGGCCGAAGGCCATGATGGGCAGATAGATGAAATTCTCCACCTTGTAGTAGGTGGCGAAGGCGGCCACCGCCGTCTCCCCGAAATCATTGATGTAATACTGCACCATGACGTTGGAGAAGGTGACGATGACGGTCTGGATGCCGGTGGGCAGGCCGATGCGCAGCACGTTGCCCAGCACCCGGAAGTCGATGCCCAGCTTCCGGGCGCTGAGGCGCAGAACATTGTCCTTCCGGGAAGCCAGGATCGCCACCAGGATGGCAGAGAGGCTCTGGGTGATGGTCGTGGCGATGGCCACGCCCGCCACCCCCATGGGGATCCAGACGATGAAGACCGCATCCAGGACCACATTCAGCAGCCCGCAGATCACCAGCACCAGGAAGGGGGAACGGGAATCCCCATAGGAGCGAAGGCCGCCGGAGACCATGTTGTAGAAGATCAGCATGGGGATGCTGATGAGATAGATGCGGATATAGGTCACTGCCTGGGGAATGACGGTCTCGGGGGTGCGCAGCAGCCGCAGCAGCGCCGGGGCGAAGAGGATGCCCAGGGTCATCAGCAGGAGACCCCCCACAAGGCCGAAGGTGACGGAGGAATGGAGGGCCTTTTCCGCCCGTTCCCGGTTCCCGGCCCCGATGGCCTGGGCAGCCACCACGCTGGTGCCCACGGAGATGCCGGAAAAGAGGCCGATGGTGCAGGTGATGAGGGTGGCGCTGGCTCCCACCGCCGCGGCGGCGGTCTGGTCCAGGCAGTTGCCCACGAAGATGAAATCCACCGTGTTGTAAAGCTGCTGGAAGATGCTCCCCCCGATCAGGGGAAGCATGAAGCGCACCAAGGGGCCGAAGATCGGCCCCTTCGTCATGTCGATGGTGCGTGACCTCTTCATAGCTTCTGCACGAAGAGGCAGCGGATGGCGTTCAGCACCGCCAGGATCATCACACCCACGTCGGCGATGATGGCGACCCACATGTTGGCGATGCCCAGGGCGGCCAGGAGCAGGCAGACCAGCTTCACGCCCAGGGCGAAGACGATGTTCTGCTTCACGATGCTCAGGCACTTGCGGGAGATGCGGATGGCCTTTGCGATCTTCATGGGATCGTCGTCCATCAGCACCACGTCCGCCGCTTCGATGGCCGCGTCGGAGCCCAGGGCGCCCATGGCGATGCCGATGTCGGCGCGGGAGAGGACGGGAGCGTCGTTGATGCCGTCGCCCACGAAGGCCAGGCGCTTATTGCCGGAGCACTCCTTCAGCAGTTCTTCCACGCAGGAGACCTTGTCCGCCGGGAGCAGCTGGGCCCGGTAATCCGTGAGGCCCACCTCGGCGGCCACCTTGGCCGCCACCTTCTCCGCGTCGCCGGTGAGCATGACGGTCTTTTCCACGCCCGCCTTCCGCAGGGCTTCCATAGCCGCCTTGCTGGTCTCCTTGATCTCGTCGGAGATCACGATATGGCCGCAGTAGGCCCCGTCCACGGCCACATGCAGCACGGTGCCCACATGCTCGTCGCAGGGCTCATAGTCGATGCCCAGCTTCACCATGAGCTTGTCGTTGCCCACGGCGACGCTCACGCCGTCCATCTTGGCGCTGATGCCGTGGCCGCTGATCTCCTCCAGGTCCGTGACCCGGCTGCGGTCGATGTATTTGCCGTAGGCCTCCCGGATGCTGGCGGCGATGGGATGGGAGGAGAAGCCCTCCACATGGGCCGCATATTCCAGGAGCTTCTGTTCGTCGATGGGGCTCTTGTGCACCGCGGTGACGGCGAAATTGCCCTTGGTGATGGTGCCCGTCTTGTCGAAGGCCACCACCCGCACCTGGCTCAGGGTCTCCAGATAGTTGGAGCCCTTCACCAGCACGCCCTGCTTGCTGGCGCCGCCCAGCCCCGCAAAGAAGCTGAGGGGGATGCTGATGACCACGGCGCAGGGGCAGCTGATGACCAGGAAGGTGCAGGCCCGGAGGACCCAGTCCCGCCAGAGCTGGCCCACGGTGGCATAGTGGCCCATGCCCACCTTGGTAAGCATGACGAAAAGGGGCGGCAGGATGGCCAGGGCCAGGGCCGCATAGCAGACGATGGGGGTATAGTAGCGGGCGAACTTGGAGATGAAATTCTCCGACTGGGATTTCCGGGAGGCGGCGTTCTCCACCAGGTCCAGGATCTTGGAGGCAGTGGACTCGTCGAATTCCGTGGTGGTGCGGATCTTCAGCACGCCGGACATGTTGATGCTGCCGGAGAGCACCTCGCTCCCCGCCTCCACCTTCCGGGGCAGGCTCTCGCCGGTGAGGGCGCTGGTATTCAGGCTGGAGGAGCCCTCCACGATCACGCCGTCCAGGGGGACCTTCTCCCCGGGCTGCACCACGATGATGCTGCCCACCTCCACCTCGTCCGGGTCCACCTGGGTCAGCTCCCCGTCCACCTCGATGTTGGCGTAGTCCGGGCGGATGTCCATGAGCTCGGTGATGTTGCGGCGGCTCTTGCCCACGGCGTAGCTCTGGAACAGCTCGCCGATCTGGTACAGCAGCATGACCGCCACGCCCTCGCCGTATTCGCCCAGGACGATGGCGCCCACGGTGGCCACGGTCATCAGGAAGTTTTCATCGAAGACCTGGCCGTTTTTGATGCCCAGGAAGGCCTTGCGGAGGATGTCGTAGCCCACCAGCAGGTAGGGGATCAGGAACAGGATGATGACAGCCCACTGGGGCAGGTTGACCTTCACGAATTCCTCGGAGATCAGATAGAGGGGCACGAAGAAGATCGCCGCGATGATGATGCGCCACAGAAGGCGCTTTTGCTTCTTATTCATAGAAACCGTTCCTTTTCATGCAAAAAGCCGGCACAGCAACGTACCGGCTCCTTATTTTACATATCCAGCCTCGCAGAGTTCGCGCCCGCAGGCGCGAAAAAACCGGAATCATTTTGGGGCAGAATTCACTTCTGCCCCAAAATACCTCTCGCGGAGCGTACTGTGGGCTCCCGAAGGGAGCCTGCGGGGAGCGGAGCGCGATTCCCCCTCAAATCGAAGCCTTTGGCTTCGATTTGATCAAAGATAGATCTCGCAGTCGTCCTCGACCTTTTTGCAGTTGGCGTAGACCTGCTTCATGACGGCGTCCGCGTCGGCGCCTTCGTCGAATTCCACCTTCATTTTCAGGGTCATGAAGCTGACGGTGCAGTCCTTCACGCCGGGGGTCTTCTTGGCGGCCTCTTCCATGTTGTTGGCGCAGTTGGCGCAGTCCACTTCGATCTTGTAGCTCTTTTTCATTCTTTTTTCCTTTCTGCTGACCCGCCGCAGGCGGGAAAATTGATAGCGTTCTCAATTTCTTTCTCAATTTCAAGTTCATAATACCCTATGGGGTATTCTTTGTCAAGGGCTTTGGGAAAGAAATTTTCCTTTTTTTCTCAGGGATTCACGCTGCGCCGCGCCTGGACGGCCCGGTAGGAGCAGGCTTCCGCCAGGGCCACCAGCTCATTGAGATTGGCGTCGGCATTGTAGATGCAGATCACCTTGCTCAGATCGTCGAAGTTATAGGCGTTCATAGCTGCGCTGGAAGAGAGGCTGTATTTCTCCAGATAGTCCTCCGGACCGTCGGAATTCCAGAAGCCCTGGGTGACCTGGATGGCCCGGCCCTTATCCCGGAATTCGGAAGCGTGGCCGGTGACGGCGTTGAGCATCAGAGCAAAGGAGGGGCCGATCATGGAGCTGTACTTCCCCACCACGAATTTCAGCACCCCGTCGGTGGAGAGCTGGAGATTGCGGGTGTTGTAGCTGTCCACCACCCCCAGGGGGGTATCGCCGATGGCGGAGATCATATCCGCCGGCGGCAGGACGGACAGCACCGCGTCGTAGGTCCCGGCGGCGTAGGTCTCCTCCGCCGTTTTCAGGCTTTCCTCCCGGCTGATATAGCCGGGGCAGATGGTGACGGTGAGCTTATCCAGCTCCAGGGTGAGGGGCTCCGCCGATGCCGCCAGCTCCTGGCGGCTCTGGGGGAAATTCACCCCGTAGGCAGCAGCCAGGGTATCCAGGATGCCCATGGTGCGCTGATAGTGCATCTCGTTGCCCAGGCTCGCGCCGCCGGAGAGGATGAAGTAGCGGTTCCCCGTCTTTTCCCGCAGGAAGTAGCGGGCCATGTCCGCGCCGGCCTGGAACTCGAAGGGCTGGCCGGGGCCGAACATGCCCAGGAACCAGGGATTGTCCGCCACGGCGTCGAAATCCTCATCGGAAACGGTGCCGGAGGCCAGGAGATAATAGGCGTGATTCTGCTCGCAGAGGGCCACCTCCGCCTGCAGGTCCCGGCTCAGGAAGGACATAAAGCCCTCCACGCCCCGGTCGCAGGCAGACTGGATGAACGCCAGCTCTTCTTCCTCCGTCTGGATGGAATCGGAATAGAGGAATCTCACCATGGGGAAGTTGGATTCGATATAGCCCTGGAGATATTCCCGGAAGCCGATGACCTCCTCGTCGCCGGTGTTGTAGACGATGACGCCGATGGTATGCAGGGTGGTATCCGTGGGCACGGGCTTCTCCGGGGAGCCGGGCTGCCCGCCGCCTCCGGCGCAGGCCGCCAGGCTCAGGCAGAGGAAAAGAGCCAAAAGCAGGGAAAGGAGCCTTTTCATGGGTTTCCTCCCTTCTCGAACAGGTGGCAGGCCACCTCATGGCCGGGCTCCAGCTCCCTGAGGGTGGGCCTCGTCTCCCGGCAGATGGCCATGCAGTGGGGGCAGCGGTCCTGGAAGGGGCAGCCCACGGGCACATCCAGGGGACTGGGAGCTTCGCCCTTGATGGGCTCGATCTTCTTGGAAAAGTCCATCTTCACGTCGAAGACCGCGTCCAGCAGGGCCTTGGAATAGGGATGGCAGCACTTTTCCGCCATGCCCTCGCCGGGCATGACCTCCACGATGTTGCCCAGGTACATGACCGCGATCTGATGGCCGAAGGACTGGATGAGGCCCAGGTTGTGGCAGATGAAGCCGATGGAGATATTCTTCTCCCGCTGGAGCCTGGTGATGAGCTTGATGATGGTATCCTGGACACTCACATCCAGAGCGCTGGTGGCCTCGTCCATGACGATGATCTCCGGCTCCAGGGCCAGGGCCCTGGCGATGGCCACGCGCTGCCGCTGGCCGCCGGACATGTTGTGGGGGAAGCGGTCCGCGAAATCCCCGGGCAGCTCCACCATCTCCAGCAGCTCCCGGGCCTTCTTGTCCTTCTCGGAGCGCTTGAGGCGGCCGAAATTCAGCAGGGGTTCGCAGACGATGTCCCGGATCTTCATCTTGGGATTGAAGGAGGTGGAGGGGTCCTGGAAGACCATCTGCACATGCTGGTGGTTTTCCCAGGCGGCCCTGCCCTTGAGCTTGGTGATGTCCATGCCCCGGAACCAGATCTCCCCCTCGCTGGGGGTGTCCAGTCCCACCAGGAAGCGCATGAAGGTGCTCTTTCCGCAGCCGGATTCCCCCACCAGGCCCAGGGTCTTGCCCTTATACATTTTCAGGTTGATGTCGTTGCAGGCCAGAAGCTGCCGTCCTCCCGAGGCGGGAAAACGCCGGGTGACATGCTTTGCTTCCAGGATCAGGTCCTTTTCGTCAAACATAGCGCTTCCCTCCCAAAGACGGAACGGCATCCAGCAGCTTCTGGGTATACTCGTTCCTGGATTCATGGAGCATATAGGCCCGGTCGCCCTGCTCCTCGATCTCGCCGTTCTTCATGACCACGATCTTGTCGGCCATATAGGTCGCCACGCCCAGGTCATGGGTGACGATGATGATGCTGGTGCCGTATTCGTCCCGCAGCTCCATCATCTGGCGCACGATCTGCGCCTGGGTGGTCACGTCCAGGGCGGAGGTGGGTTCGTCCGCCAGCAGCAGCCGGGGCTGATAGGTCATGCCCATGGCGATGCCCACCCGCTGGCGCTGGCCGCCGGAGAGCTGGAAGGGATAGGAGCGCATGATGCGGTCCGGGTCCGGCAGGCGCATCCTGCCCAGCATCTCCGCGCCCTTGGCCCAGGCTTCCTTCTTGGAGATATTCTCATGGGTGCGGATATATTCCACATAGGTATTGCCGATGAGCCTCGTCTGGTTCATCATGGCGCCGGAATCCTGGAAGATCATGGAAATGTCGTGGCCGCGGAGGGCCCGCCACTCCTTGTCGTTGAGCTTCAGGAGGCTGCGCCCCTCATAGACGATGTCCCCCGCCGTCACCTTGCCGCCGCCGGCCAGCAGGCCCAGCACGGCGCGGATGACCGTGGTCTTGCCGCTGCCGGATTCCCCCACGATGGCGCAGATCTCGCCCTTCTCCAGGGTGATGTTGGAATCCTTGACGGTGACGCGTTTCCCGTAGGAGATGTCCACATGGTTGATTTCCAATAATGCCATATCGCCCACCTCCTTATTCCGTCTTCGGGTCCAGAATATCCCGGAGGTTGTCCCCCAGCATATTGAAGATCACGACGGTGATGAAGATGGCCAGGCCGGGATAGATCATCATCCACGGGGCGGACTGCATGAAGTTGCGGCCCTCGTTGAGCATGGAGCCCCATTCCGGAGTGGGGGGCTGGGCGCCGAAGCCCAGGAAGCTCAGGGCGGCCAGCTCCATCATCATGGAGCCGATGTCTGTGGCCGCGGTGATCACCAGGGTGGTGATGGTGTTGGGCAGCATGTACTTCCAGAGCATGTAGGGCGTCCGGGAGCCGGTGACTTGGGCGGCGGCCACGAAATCCGTATGGCGGATCTTCATGACCAGGCTTCTCGCCAGGCGGGCATATTTGGGCCAGGACACCACGCTGATGGCGATGATGGCGTTCTTCGTGCTGGCCCCCAGCATACCGGCCACGGCGATGGCCAGCACCAGGCCGGGGAAGGCGATCATCATGTCCGCGATGCGCATGATGACGGCGTCCACCCAGCCGCCGAAGTAGCCCGCCAGGATGCCCAGGAAGGTGCCGATGACGAAAATGGTCAGCACCAGGGAGAAGGTGGACACCAGGGAGGTGCGGGAGCCGTAGATCACCCGGGCGAAGATATCCCGCCCCATCTTATCCGTGCCGAAGGGATGCTCCGAGCTGGGGGCCATGATGGCGTCGGCCAGCTCGCCCTCGGTGGGGTCCACCCCATGGCAGATGAGGGGCGCGCAGATGGAGGCCAGGATGATCAGCAGGGCCAGGACGGCAAAGATCATGAATCCCTTGTTGGAGAGGAATTTATTCTTTTTCTTTTCCATATCGTCACCGCCTCAGTCTCATGCGGGGATCGACGTAGTTATACGAGAGGTCCACCAGCAGATTGATCACCATGTAAATGACGCTGACCCAGAGGACGTAGCCCTGGACCAGGAAATAGTCGGCGGAGGTGATGGCGTTCACCGCCAGATTGCCCAGGCCGGGGTAGGAGAAGATGACCTCCACCACGCTGGTGCCGCCCAGCAGAGAGCCGACGGAAAGGCCCAGCATGGTGATGAGGGGCAGGAGGGAATTGGGGAAAACATTGCCCCAGAGGATCTTGGAATCCTTCACGCCCCGGGCCCGCGCGCCTACCACATAGTCGGAGGAAAGCTCCTCCAGCACGGCGGTGCGCACCTGCCGGGTATACTTGGCGGACATGGCGATGGCCAGGGTCACGGCGGGCAGCAGCAGGTCCTTGAAGGTGCCGCCGGAGGAGACCACCGGCAGCAGCCGCAGCCTGACGCAGAAATAGAGGATCAGCAGCAGGCCCACCCAGAAGTTGGGGATGGACACGCCGAAGAAGGTGACGGCCCGGACGATATAATCGATGGGCTTGTTGCGGTAGACCGCCGACAATACGCCCAGGGGCACCGCCACGATGAGCATGAGCACCATGCTCATGAGGGTGAGCTTCAGCGTGGGCCACAGACGGGCCGACAGCAGCTTCACCACCGGCTTATTGAGGGAATAGGACTTGCCGAAATCCCCCTTGAGACAGTTGGTGATCCAGCGGGAATACTGCATCAGGAAGGGGTCGTTGAACCCCATCTCGTCCCGGGTCTGCTGGATCAGCTCCTCCGTGGGCATGATGCCGGCGGAGGTATACATATTCCGCACCGGGTCGCCGGGGGAAAGATAAGTGAGCAAGAACGTCAGAAAGCTGATGCCGATCAGGACGATCAGCATTTGCAGCAATCTGGAAGCGAGCTGTTTTCCGCCCAACTCGCCGCCTCCTTTCTTGAAAAGCGGACTTCAGGCGAGGAGGCATTTCGCCCCCTCGCCTGCGCATGTGTCCGATCAGCCGACCGGGGTGATGTCCACGGTGACCCAGTAGTAGTCGTTGGGCCGGATGTGGGCGGTGGCCACGGTCTTGTTGTTCCAGATCATGCAGCTGTTGTAGTAGCCGTCCACGATGGCAACGCCGTCGTCGATGAGGATCTGCTGCATCTTCTTGAGCAGGTCAAGACGCACCGCGGGATCCAGCTCGTTCTCCAGCTGCTTGTAGAGCTTGTTGTATTCGTCGTTGTGATAGAAGCAGTAGTCCGCCTCGTTCTCGCTGCACCAGTTGCCCAGATAGGTGTAGGGGGAGCCGGCGATCATGTGGTTCCAGTTGTTGTTGTTCAGGTCGTATTCGCCGGCCACCAGCTTGGTCCACTGGTCGTCGGAGGAGCCGTAGTCGCTCTTCACGCCGATGCCGACCTTGCTGAGATACTGGGTGTGGGCGTCGGAGAAGTCGTTGAGCAGGCGGTTCTCATAGGAGACGTAGCGGAGGTAGATGTCCTGGCCGTCCAGCTCCCGGATGCCGTTGCCGTTGGTGTCCACGATGCCGGCCTTGTCCAGCAGGGCCTTGGCGCCTTCGGGATCGTACTTCCAGGGGTTATTCAGGGTCTCGTAGCCGTAGCCCATGCCGCTGGGCAGGACGGAGAAGCCGGGGGTGTAGAGGTCGCCGATGGTGTTGGAATGGCAGATGGTGTCGTAGTCGATGGCCATGAGCATGGCATGACGCAGGTCGTCGTTGGCCAGGATGCCGTTGAAGTTGATCCAGCTGAAGCCGCAGCGCACGCCGGCGGCGGTCTCCACGGTGTAGTTCGGGTCGTCCTGGAGCTTCTTCAGGTCGGAGACGCTCATGATGTTCTCCGCGATGTCGATCTGACCGGCCAGCAGGGCGTTGGCCTTGGCGGAAGCGTCGCCCATGAAGAGGATCTTCACGTTGTCATAGGGGACGGGCTTGCGGTAGTAGGGGTTCTTCACCATGTCGTAACCCACCTGGGTATGGAACTCCTTGACCATGTAGGGGCCGGTGCCGATCATGCCGTTTTCGTAGTTGTCGCCGGTGCTCTCATAGTCCACGATGGCCATGGCGGGGTCCGCCAGGTTGCCGGCCAGGTTGACATAGGGGGTGACGGTCTGGATGGTGATGGTATTGTTGGCGTCGTCAGCGGTGACGACGGCCTCGAACTCCAGGAAGTTCTGGGGGGTGGAGGAGCCTTCGGGGCCCTTCTCGCGGACATAGTCCAGGGCGTACTTGACCTTGCTGGCGGTCATGTCCACGCCGTTAGAGAACTTGATACCGCTCTTGAGCTTGATGGTCCAGGTCAGGTGGTCGTCGGAGCTGGTGATGCTCTCGGCCAGGCAGGGGATGGGCTGGCTGTTGTCATCAAACTCAAAAAGGCTCTCGCTGATGCCGTAGCGCATGCAGTTCCAGGCGCAGTTGGTCTGCATCCAGGGAGCGATCATGCCGTCGGAATACATCTGGCAGCCGAAGGTGAGGGTCTTTTCCGCAGCAGGAGCGGGCTTGTCGCCGCTGCCGGAGCTGGGGTTGGAGGGCGTTTCGCCGCCGCCGGACTTCCCGCTGCAGCCCGCCATCAGGGCGGCCAGCATCAGGACGCAGAGGATGAGTGCGAGGATACGTTTCATTTCATTTTCCTTCCTTCTTGATGGTTCTGTATCTTGAGGTTATGAACGCGCTAGATCAGTCGGTCTCCGAGGCCGTGAGACCGTAGGCCGCCAGGAAATCCCCTTCCCGGACCGCCAGGCCCTCCGTCTGATAGAGGATGTGGCCGTCGGCTTCGGCGTAGTATTCCTTCACCGTCTCCCCGTAGAAATCCCGGAGGGTGCCCAGGAGCTGCCCCTTCTTCACCGGAGCGTCCACCTCCACGGCGGGATACCAGAGCCCGGAGGCGTCGAAATCCACATAGACCGCCTCCCGGAAGACCCGGTGCTTCCAGGTCCCGGCCCCCATGGAAGGTTCCGCCGGGTACATGCCCAGGTGGTCCAGCAGCAGCCGGATGTCCCGGTAGTCCGCTTCCTGCCACTCTCTGTCGCAGTAGAAGCCGCCGCCCCGCTCCAGCAGCATGCCGGGGACGTCCAGGAAATTGGCGGCGTAGCTGTATTGCCCGTTGTCGGCGTCGGAGGCCACCAGGACCTCCACCCCCGTGGCCCGGGCGGCGGCCAGGGAGACCTTCGTCACCTTCTCCGCCTTGGGATAGAAGATCAGGGGGGTCATCTTTTCCGCCACGCTGCCTCCGTGGAGATCCAGCATGAAATCCAGCCGGGGGAATATCTCCCGGACGAAAAAGGCCTTGATCCGCTCCCCCACGCCGCCCCCGGCGTCGCCGGGATAGGTGCGGTTGAGGTTGGAGCCGTTCTCCGGCACCAGGGCATGGCTCAGGTCCCAGAAGCCGCTGGTATTCACGCAGGGCAGAAGGATCAGCCGGCCGCAGAGCTTCTCCGGGTCCAGCTCCCGCCCGGCGCGGATCACCGCGGGGACGCCCGCATACTCTCCGCTGTGGATGCTGGCGGAGATCAGCACCGTCTTGCCCTCCTTCCCTCCGTTCAGGAGGAACATGGGCATCTCATAGTCCCCGGCTCTGTCCTCCGCCGGACGCAGCGCGCCATGGTTGGGCAGGCCGCCCATGGGGATGCGCAGCGTCGTGCGCCGCATTTCCCCCGGCTTCAGGGTCTCGCCGAAGATCGTCCAATTCTCCATGGTTTTCTCCCTTTCCGTCCAGTCTCGCCAGTCTCGGGAAAAGCAAAAAAAGAAACGGCAGCACCGCCGCCTCCCGCTGCGGCCCGCAACTCCCCCGGGGATCACGGCGCAGCCGGGGGCCGCGAGCCGCGAAAGGGACAGGAAAAAGCACGGGCGCGCACAAAATCGGAAGGATCGTGCGGTGCTGCCGGAAATAAAAAACTGCTCCCGCATATGATGCGGCAGCAGTCCGTTTTCAGCAGCCTGAATGGGGATAAACCCACGCATAAGCAGCGTGGTTCCCCGGGGCGCCCATGCTCCAAAGGTCCGTGGAGAGGGGTGCAACGCGATGCAGGCAAGTCTTCTGGCTTATGGGTCGTCGCCTAAGCCGTCTTCCCAGCCCGAGGGCCAGTGACATCGTGGCTTCGGCTCGCCAAATACAGCGGCGGCTCCGTGCGGGATTCTCACCCGCTTCCTTATTCAGCCTCCCCCGTGGGGGAGGTCACCTGCGGCGTTTCTTCACTTTTCGCCATGCAATATAACAGAAATGAATACCGAAGTCAAGGATGAATTGCCTAAAGACAACCGGGACTTTTCCCTTGCATCTCCGCCCTTTCCCCAACCCCCCGGGAGGGATGGCCGCGGGCCGCTCCCCGGCTCGGTCAACGGCCGGGGGAACGAACTTACCGTGGACTTTCCCGCCCCGGGCGGGAAAGCATTGCAAATCTCTGCCGGAAATCGTATCATTGGAAATAAGAAAACAGAAAGGATGATCCCCATGTCACAAGCCTTCCCCGCCTTTGACCGGGAAACCTGCCTGAACTATTTCCGGCAGCTCATCGCCGTGGACAGCACCACCGGGCAATATGAAGAAATGCAGGCCCTGCTCTGCAAAATGCTGGACGAGCTGGGCTACCCCTACCGCGTCACCCGGAAGGGAGGCGTCATCGCCCACCTGGGGGGCGAGGGGGAGGCCCTGGCCGTCACCGCCCACCTGGACGACATCGGCCTCATGGTGCGGAAGGTGAACCCGGACGGCACCCTGAACGTCTGCCCCGTGGGGGGCCTCTACCCCTTCTACTGCGTCACGGAGAACGTGCGCGTCCACACCCGGGACGGGAAAACCTATACCGGGACGGTCTGCCGCACCCCCAATTCCATCCATGTGACGGAGGAGGAGCTGCGCGCCACGCCGGGGGATTTCCGCACCAATGTCTGCGTGGTGCTGGACGAGGACGTGCGCTCCGATACGGACACGGAAGCCCTGGGCGTGACCACCGGGGACATGATCGCCCTGGAGCCCCGCTTCACCCTTGCGGGAGACTACGTCAAATCCCGCTTCCTGGACGACAAGGCCCCCGCCGCCGTGCTGCTGACGGCCATGAAGGCCCTGAAGGACAGCTCTCTCAGCCTGCCCCGGAAGGTCTACGCCTACTTCGCCTTCTACGAGGAGATCGGCCACGGCACCACCGTGCTGCCGGAGGACGTGGAGGATATGCTGGCCCTGGACATCGCCCCCACGGGGCCGGACCAGACTTCCGACGAAAGGAAGGTCAGCATCTTCGCCAAGGATTCCCGCTTCCCCTACCACTGGGGCATGACGAGTGAACTGCGCCGGACCGCCATCGACGGGGGGATCGACTTCGTTATGGACATCTTCACCCCCCACTACGGCACCGACTGCGACCCCTCCCTGCTGGCGGGCTACGACATCCGCCACGCCGCCATCGGCCCCGGCACCGCCAACAGCCACGGCTACGAGCGGACCCACATGGCGGGGCTGGAGAACACCTATAAGCTGCTGACGGCCTATCTTATGCGGTCCTGAGAAAGGAGAACGCCATGGAACTCTCGGAACTGAAACGCATTTTTGACGACACGGATTACGTCCGCCGCAGCGGCACCCCCGGGGAGAAGCAGGCGGCGGAATACCTGCTGGGCCGCTGCGAGGCCCTGGGGGTCAAAGCCTGGCTGGAGGAATTTTCCGTCCCCATGGGGGAGATCGAGGCCGCGGAGGTGCTGGCCGACGGCAAAAGCGTCCCCTGCAAGGGCCTGAGCTGCTGCGGCAGCGGCAGCGCGGAGGGGGAGCTTTACTACATGCCGGGGCTGGACCCGGTTTCCATCGCCGGGGCGAAGGACAAGATCGTGCTGGTGGACAGCATGGGGGTGAACCATTTCGTCTATCAGGATCTGATGAAGGCGGGCGCCAGGGGCATCCTCTTCCAGTGCGGCAGCCTCCACACCCCGGACCGGGACATCGAGGAACGGGACCTGCGGGCCCTGGTGGTGGGGGAGGAGCGGAAGGTCCTCTGCGCCATGCTCCACGCGGAAACGGCCCTGCAGCTGGTGAAGACCGGGACAAAGCAGGTGCGCATCACGGTACGGCAGCGGGAATACGAGGGCAAGTCCCATAACGTGGTCGCCGAGCTGCCGGGGAAGCGGGAGGAATGGATCGTCCTCACCGCCCACTACGACACCACCTCCCATTCCCACGGGGCCTATGACAACATGACCGGCTGCGTCGGGCTCCTGTGGGTGATGGAGGCCCTGAAGGACACAGAGCGGAATTACGGCCTGCGCTTCGTATTCTGCGGCAGCGAGGAGCGGGGGCTCCTGGGCTCCAAGGCCTATGCCGACGCCCACGAAAAGGAGCTGGAACAGGCCGTGCTGAACATAAACCTGGACATGATCGGCTCCGCCATGGGCAAATTCATCGCCTGCGCCACAGCGGAGGACAAGCTGCCCCACTACCTGGGCTATATGGGGGCGGAGCTGGGCTTCCCCGTGGAGGCAAGCACCGGGGTCTATTCCAGCGATTCCACCAGCTTCGCGGACAAGGGCGTGCCCGCTCTTTCCCTGGCCCGGCTGGCCTCGGAGAAGGTCGCCCCCATCCATGTGCGCTATGACCGGCAGGATGTGCTGAGCATGCCCCAGCTGGCAAAGGACTGCGCCTTCATCACGGAACTGACCCGGCGGATGGCCTGCGCGGCCCTCTGCCCCGTGGCCCGGACCATCCCGGAAAAGCTGCGCAGGCAGATCGACGAATACCTCTACCGCAAGCGCAAGGGGGAATAAGCCCGCGATAAGTTGCAAGCGCCCGCAGAAGCGGGTATAATGGGGATTTGGAAGTATGAAGTATCAGGAATCAGGAGGATTCGTTATGACGAAGAAACCGATCTTTACCGGGGCGGCTACGGCCCTCATCACCCCCACCACCCCGGCGGGGGTGGACTACGAGGCCCTGGGCAGGCTCATCGACTGGCAGATCGAAAAGGGCATCGACGCCCTGGTCATCGCGGGCAGCACCGGGGAGGGCAAGACCCTCACCATCGCGGAGCACAAGGAGGTGCTGCGCTACTCGGCCGAGCGCATCGCGGGCCGGGTGCCCATGATCGCGGGCACCGGCTCTAACGAGACCAGCGTCTCCATCAGCATGAGCCAGTATGCCTGCCAGGTGGGGGCCGACGGGCTGCTGGTGGTGACCCCCTATTACATCAAGGCCACCCAGAACGGGCTCATCAAGATGTACAACATGATCGCAGACGCGGTGACGAAGCCCATCGTCCTCTATAACGTGCCTTCCCGCACGGGGGTGAACATCGAGCCGGAGACCTATGCCCGCCTGGCGGAGCATGAGAACATCGCCGCCATCAAGGAGGCCAGCAGCGACATCTCCAAGATCGCCACCACCGCCGCCCTGACGGCGGGGAAGCTGGACCTCTATTCCGGCAACGACGACCAGACCCTGCCCATCCTCTCCCTGGGGGGCAAGGGGGTCATCTCCGTGCTGAGTAACCTCCTTCCGGCGGAGACGAGTCGCATGTGCCATCTGTATCTGGAGGGGGACACGGCGGGGGCCACGGCCCTGCAGCTCCGCTACCTGCCCCTGATCCACGCCCTGTTCAGCGAAGTCAACCCCATCCCCGCCAAGGCTGCCATGTCCGCCATGGGCTTCTGCGAGGATTTCCTGCGTATGCCCCTGACCCCCATGGAGGACGCCCACAGGGAAAAGCTGTATGCCCTGATGCGGGAGGAGGGCCTGCTGTGAAGAAGCGCTTTCGCGTCCTGGCCTGCCTGACGCTGCTCGCCCTGGTCCTGTCCCTTCCGGCGCTGGGCGCCGGGGAAACGGACATGCAGCTGAGCACCCAGACCCTGAAGGTCAACGGCTCGGCGGTCTCCTGCCCGGGCTATAACATCGACGGCTCCAACTATTTCAAGCTGCGGGATCTGGCCATGCTGCTGACGGACACCGGCAGCCGCTTCTCCGTGGACTACGACACGGAGCGGGATGCGGTGGTGATCCGCCGCGGGGCGGAATATGCCCCCATCGGCGGCGAGCTGGCGCCGGCCCCGGAGCAGCCGGAGGAGGTATGGCGCAGCGTCCAGCCCGTGGTGATCGACGGGGTGGAGCACAGCGAGCTCGGCGCCTGGAACATCGACGGCTCCAACTATTTCCGGCTGCGGGACCTGGGGGACGCCCTGGGCTTCCGCGTGGACTATGACGACGTGACCCGCACGGTGTATCTGCGCACCCGCTTCGACCCGGGCAAGGCCCGGCTGACGGAGACGGAGGACGCGGGCCGGGAATACCTGGACAAGATCATCTTCCTGGGAGAGTGCACCACCTACGGCATCGGCTATTACTACCGCCACGGCTACCCGGAGCTCTGTCCCCCCACCCAGGTCTGGACCACCAGCGAAGGGTATATGTACCTGGCGAAGCATGCCACCACGAAGATCTACTATTCCCTCACAGGAGAAAAGCTCTCCATCCCGGAGTGCGCCGAACGGTCCCGGCCGGAGATCCTGGTCATCACCCTGGGGCTAAACGGTTTTGGCGCCTTCACCGAGGAAAGCTACAAGGGGCATTACCGGGACCTGGTGCTCTCCATCTGGGAGGCCAGCCCCGGCACGGAGATCATCCTCAACACCATCTACCCCGTGGCGGACAGCTATGAATACCAGTCCCTGATCAACAACGAGAAGATCTGCGAATTCAACGGCTGGATCGAAAGCCTGGCGGAGGAGCTGGGCTGCCGCTTCCTCAACGGCTTCGAGGCCCTGGCGGAGGACGGCAAGCTGCCGGAGAACCTCCAGAACGGGGACGGCCTGCACCTGGACGGCAAGGCCTATGTCAAAGTGATGGAGTATATCCGCACCCACGCCCTGGACCTGGGCTGAGGGCAGCGGCGCCGATCCCGCGCGCCGGAGCCGGAAAGCCCGAAAAAGTATTTCTGCTTAGATCACCGATGATGGAATCTTCGGTTGCCTGGGAGGCTGCCAATGGCAAAAACGAAAGACCGCACCGAGCTGTTTGAGCGCACCCCCATCCTGCGGGCGCTGGTGACCCTGGCGGTGCCCACGATCTTCAGCCAGCTGGTGATGGTCATTTATAACCTGGCCGACACCTTCTGGGTGGGGCGGCTGAACGATCCCCTGCAGAACGCGGCGGTGACCCTGGTGGCCCCGGCCATGATGGCGCTGAACGTAGTGTCGAACCTTTTCGGCACGGGGAGCTCCAGCCTGATGAGCCGCTCTCTTGGGGCCAAGGACTATCAAAAGGTTTCCAGAGTCTCCTCCTTCGGCTTCACCTGCGCCGTGGGTATGGCCCTGCTCTTCTCCCTGACGGCCGGCCTGGTGAAGAATCCGCTGCTGACGCTTCTGGGGGCCGGGGAAGCCACCCGCGCCACCTCCGGGGCCTATCTGCGCTGGACGGTGATCTGCGGGGCCGTGCCCGCCATCATCAACACCACCATGGCCCATCTGGTACGCTCGGAGGGGGCCACCCTCCACGCCAGCATCGGCACCATGAGCGGCTGCATCCTCAACATGGTGCTGGACCCGCTGTTCATCCTTCCGGGCGGGCTGAACATGGGCGTTGAAGGCGCGGGACTGGCTACCTTCCTGTCCAACTGCGCCGCCTGCATCTATTTTGCGCTCCTGCTGCTGAAAAAGCGGGGCAGGACCTATGTGGACGTGAATCCCCTCCACTTCGCCCCCCGGAAGGACATCGTCTCCGGCGTGTTCCAGGTGGGGGTGCCCTCGGCGGTGATGAACCTGCTGAGCGTGACGGGGATGACCGTGCTGAACAATTTCACCGCCGCTTACGGGGCCGAGGCCGTGGCCGCCATGGGCATCTGCAACAAGATCTACATGGTGCCCCTGAACGTCACCTACGGCATCGCCCAGGGGGCCATGCCCCTGATCGGCTATAACTACGCCGCCGGGGACGGGAAGCGGGTCCGCCGGGCCATCCGCACCGCCCGCGCCGCCAACCTCAGCTTTATCACCTTCATGGGCCTGCTCTTCTTCCTCTTCCCCCGCTTTTGGGTGGGGCTGTTCATCGCGGACGAGACCATCATCGGCCATGGGAGGATCCTGCTGCGGGTCTTTTCTCTGGCCCTGCCGCTGCTGAGCGTGGATTATTTCACCGTGGCGGTCTTCCAGGCGGTGGGCATGGGCAAGGAGGCCTTTATCTTCGCCGTGCTGCGCAAGCTGGCGCTGGAGATCCCGGCCCTGTATCTCTTCAACCGGATCTGGCCTCTCTATGGGCTGCCCCTGGCGCAGGTCTTTGCCGAGGCTGTGCTGACGGCGGCGGCCTTCTGGGTGCTGTCCCGGTTTTATGCCCGGCTCCGGCAAAAACAGGAATCATGATTTTAGAACAGGGGCGCGGTTCATCGGAACCGTGCCCCTGTCTGCCGAAAGCATGAGCGGGGGCGTTAGCCCCCGCTCAGACTGTAAACAAACCTTTATTCCGGCGAATAAGGACGATTTACAGATTGCCCTTCTTGTCGAAATACTTGTTGATGTTGAAGGTGCCCAGCTCACGGCCCACGGCGCCGGTGACATTCAGGCTGATGCCGCCGTGGCTGACGCCGAAGAAGAAGCCGCTGTCGTGGAGCAGCTGGGGATTGATGACCACCAGGCCCTGCATGCCGTTGCAGTTCTCCTCCACCCACTGGAAGATGTAGGCGTCGTCCCGGAGCTTGATGTAGTAGCAGGGGCTGGACCAGGTAGCGCCGCCGGCGTTGTTCTGCTGGAAGATGGTCCAGCTGGAGCTTTCGGGGGCGGAGTAGACATGGATGGAGCTCATGTTGCTGCTGTAAGCCCAGGCATAGCTCTTGCCCACCAGGTCGTTGGTGAAGTGGTGGCGGCGGGCAAAGGGCGGCTTCAGATCCCCGTATTCCAGGGTGCCGAAGTTGACCTTAGAGCCGATCTCCCATTCGCTGTGCCAGTTGCCGATCTGGGCCCGGACGGTGGTGGTCAGGCCGGTGGAGAAATCGCAGGCCTGGGTCAGGTTGGCGAAGTCGGGATCGCCGGGGATCATGTGGGAGAAGAAATAGATGTCATGGGCGGGCTCGAAGCAGATATACTTGGCTTCCATCCACTCGCCGTCATTGATGCGGAAACGCAGGAACCGCTTGCTGAACACATCGTATTCATAGACCACGGACTGGTCGCCGGTCCAGGGGGCGATGGAATGTTTCTCGCAGTCCAGCTTGACCTTGAACTTCTTGCCGATGAGGGCTTCGCTGAAGGGCAGGGTGTTCTTGCTGGCCATGATGTTGGGCCCGTCCACCTCGAAGATGCGCTGGGACTCGTTGGCGTGCTGCAGGGCCTCCTCGTGGGTCATGGGCACGTCGATGTCCATGGGCCGGTAGGCATAGCGGCCGCCCTTGCGCTTGGCCATCATGGCCATGGGGGGCTCCTCATTGCCGAAGGTATAGATGCTCTCCAGATGGGCCGCGTCGCCGGTGATCTCCAGGTCGGCGGTATGGAGGGAGTAGGTGAAGGAATTGTCCTCCTCAAAGCCGAACTCCAGGCCCATGGCCTTATTGTGGAAGAAGTCCATGACCTCGATCCACAGCTTGCCGGAGAACTCCACCTCGCCCCGGCTGAAAATGAAGAATTCGTCGTCGATCTTCAGATAGTCGGCGGGGTTGGCCATGGTGATGTCGCCCATATAATCCCCCAGCTGGACCAGGGTGCAGCAGACCACGCTGGGGAAGAAGGTGAGCAGCTCGTAGCCGGTGGAATAGCTCCAGTGGAGGCCGCGGCCTTCGATGCGGTTGGTGGTGGCGATGAGGTCCTCGGGCTTCTCGTTGTCACCGAAATCCGCCCAGCCGCAGGTATACTGCCGCTGGATCTCCCGGGGCACATCCCGGTAGTGGTCGGGCTTCCGCTGTCCGAAGAGGTCGCCGCCCACGGCCACGGTGACGCCGAACCAGGTCTCGAACATGGTGAGCGCCTTGTTTTTCCAGTTGAGGATGCCGTGCCAGCCCCGGGTCTCGCCGGGCACCAGATGGCTGAACAGGGTCACATGGCCCAGGGTGATGGCGCTGTAAGGCGCGTCGTAGGTCTTGCCGTTCTCGGTGCAGGTCAGGGTCTCCTTGTCCTTGAAGCTGTACTCCAGCTGCTCGGGGGCGAACTCCCCTTCCAGCCGGCACTTGAAGGACTTGCCTGCCAGGGCGCCGCAGTCCCCGCCCGCGGGACGGCGCTGCGCGTCGATGGCGGCCTGGATCGCTTCGGGGGTCATGGGATCGAACTTGGTAAAGAACATGTGCGATACCTCCAATTTTAGTTTTTATATTCATTTATATTTGCACAATTTCACAGAATAAGCATACTCGCTTTCAGCCGACACGTCAAGGGAAAAGCGGCGGAATGGGG
Source organism: Oscillospiraceae bacterium (assembly GCA_902795345.1). Lineage (GTDB taxonomy): Bacteria > Bacillota > Clostridia > Oscillospirales > Oscillospiraceae > UBA1774. The sequence goes on along the minus strand of CADBKO010000015.1, from coordinate 12,457 downwards.
GAAAACGAATTGTCAACCCCGCAAGCGGCTGGTATAATAAAGGTAAAATAAACAACAGGAAGGGAGAATCGCGCCATGATCGACCCGTTCAAGGAGTTTCCCCATCTTCTCGCCCCCCTGCAGATCGGGGACGTGATCTACCGCAACCGCATGTTCTGCGCCCCCACGGGCCACACGGACGACATCGCCCCCGGCCAGCCCAGCGTGGACGGCCTCATGAGCTTCGAGCGCATCGCCATCGGCGGGGCCGCTACTGTGGCGGAGGGGGAGGTCATCATCGACCACACGGAATTCAGCGACGGTAAATGGCCCCGGGACATCACCAACATGCAGAATTACAACTATGCCCGCATGGCGGACATCGTGAAGCGCCACGGGGCGGTGCCCACCATGGAGCTGTGCTTCTCCGGCTCCGGCCCCAGCAAGCCCAGCATGGGCATCTTCCGTGCCTCCGGCAAGCCCCTGGAGGGTCCCTGCGACATGGAGCGCAACGCCGACGGCTTCCCCGTGAAGGCCATGACGGAGGAGCGCATCCTGGAGGTCATCCGGGACTTCGGCCTGGGGGCCATGGCCGCCAAGCGGGCGGGCTTCCCCATGGTGAGTATCCACGCCGCCCACTCCAGGGCCTTCCAGCACTGGTTCAGCCCCCAGGAGAATAAACGCACGGACAAATGGGGAGGGGACAGCGCGGAAAACCGCTGCCGCTTCGCCGTCATGGCCATCGACGAGATCCACCGGGTCTGCGGGCGGAATTTCCCCGTGGAGATCCGCATCAGCGGCACGGAGATCGTGCCCGATGGCTACGGGGTGGAGGAGGGCTGCCGCATCGCCGAGCAGCTGGACGGCCACGCCGACATCATCAGCGTCTCCGTCAGCGCCATGGACACCATGAACCCGGAATCCTTCTCCCGCACCCACCTGAGCATGTTCTATGAGGAGGGGCACCACGCGGACGTGGCCGCCGAGATCAAGAAGCATGTGAAGCACTCCCTGGTGGGGGTGGCCGGCGGCTTCAGCGACCCCTATGTGATGGAAAAGGTGCTGGCCGAGGGCAAGGCGGACATCATCTGCATGGCCCGCCAGCTCAACTGCGACCCGGACCTGCCCAACAAGGTGCGCTCCGGGAGGATCGACGAGATCCGCAAGTGCATGCGCTGCCTCACCTGCTTCAGCCAGACCGTGAGCCACGGGGATATGCTCTGCGCCCTGAACCCGGAGGCCCAGCGCAACCGGGAGAATTACTATGCCCTGCCCCCCGCCCGGAAGATGAAGGTGCTGGTGATCGGCGGCGGCATCGCCGGCATGCAGGCGGCCCTCACCGCCGCCCGGAACGGCCACGACGTACTGCTGGCCGAAAAGAGCCACGAGCTGGGCGGCACCATCCTCTGCGAGCGGGACGTGCCCTTCAAGGCCGCCCTCCACCGCTACATCGAGCAGCAGAAGGAGGCTTTGGTGGCGGCGGGGGTGAAGCTGCGCCTGGGCACGGCGGTGGACCGGGACTACGCCCTGTATGTGAAGCCGGACGCCATCCTCTGCGCCATCGGCTCCGAGGTGGTGAAGCCCCCCATCCCCGGCGTCGATCTGCCCCAGGTCCACTCCGCCGTGTCCGTCTTTGCCGAGCCGGAGCTGGCCCAGGGCCGGGTCCTCATCCTGGGCGGCGGCCTGGCGGGGACGGAGCTGGCCATCTACCTCGCCCAGCTGGGCCGGGAGGTGACGGTGGTGGAGATGGCCCCCTTCCTCAACAACGGGGGCAACTCCTGCCACGGCATCGCCGTGCAGGACATGCTGATCCAGCACAAGATCCTCGTGAACCTGAGCACCAGGGCGGAGGAGATCACTCCCGAGGGCGTCCGCTGCTCCGGCCCCAAGGGGGAAACGTTCTTCCCGGCGGACACGGTGGTCTACGCCGCGGGCATGAAGGCGCGGAAGGAGGAGGCCCTCAGCTTCTATGACGCGGCCCCCGTCTTCCATATGGTGGGGGACTGCGTCCAGAGCTCCACCATCCTCAATGCCACCGGCACCGCCTACACCGCCGCAAAGTATCTGGGCCGGTACGGAGACTGATAATATCAACGCGAGCATAGGGCAAAAAGCGGGGACCGGATAATGCCATCCGATCCCCGCGACTTTTTATTTTTCGAATTTTCCGTCCTCTGCTTTGCGTGCTTCCGCCTCCACCCAGGCGGGGAGGAAGCCGGAGGCCAGGGCGACACGCCAGGAGGCGATATTGGAAAGGCTCGTCCCATAATAGGGCAGAGCGCCCCGGCGGAGGGCCTCGTTCCGGAGGAGGGCCACCAGGGTCTTCCCGATCCCCCGGCCCCGATACCGGGGCAGCACGTCGATCCCGATCTGCCACAGCTCCGGCGTGTCGGCGGAACAGCCCGCCATGCCCATGATCTCCTCCCCGTCCAGGGCCAGGACGGCCAGCACGTCTGGCCGCTCCGGGCGGAAGCGGTCACAGAGGGCGTTGGAGAACTCCTCTCGCCCGTAGAAGGGCGGAATATCCCCCTGTTCCAGCCAGCGGATGGGAAAGCCCGTTTCCACCGCCGCGATCTCCGTTGTCGGCGTGAACATGTGGTGGGTCAGCGCCATTTTGTACCCGTACCCCCGCAGCAGGCGGTCCAGTTCCAGATAATTGTGCTGCTCGAAGAGCCAGAAGCCCCGCTTCCCCTTCGCCCACTCCCGCAGCCGGGGATGGAGCCGCTCGTCGGCGGAGATCACCGCCCCCGCGCCGAAGGTGGCCATCTGGAGGAAAAAGGGCTGATCGGAGAATTTCCGCCGGTTTTCATGGAGGACGGGGCCGGTTATGATGATCTCCTCCCCGGAAAAATCCTCCGGCGCGCAGTTCAGCTCCAGGGCCAGCTGTTCTTTGAACTTCCGCTCGATCCCGTCCTTCGTCAGCATGACCCTTCGCTCCCCCGGTTCAGCTTTGCCATGACCCGGCCATCCACCACCTCATAGCCGAAGCGCCGGTACAGCCCGTGGGCGTCCCGGGTGATCAGGAAGCCCCGCAGCCCCGAAAGGGCGGGCAGGGCCTCGATATGCCCCACCAGAGCTTTCCCCAGTCCCCGGCCCCGATAAGCCGGGTCGATCACCACGTCGCAGAGATAATAGGTGGTGGCCCAGTCGGTGACGACCCTGGCAAAGCCCACCAGGGCCCCGGCTTCCTCGGAATAAACGCCGAAGCAGGCGGAATTGGCCATGGACGTTTCGATCCGCTCCACGGGCCGCTTTTCCGCCCAATAGGTGGTGCGCAGCAGCTGCGCGACCTCCTCCGTTTTCATGTTCTCCGCGCCTTCCACGATCCTGAATCCCATAACTATGCCCTCCGAAAAAGGTCTTGTTCCCTGCCCGGACCGGGGTCCCGGCTGTGGGGATATGCTAACATAAATCCGTCCCCGGGGCAATCCGCAGCTTTCACCCCATTTGTCGGACCTCGTCGTTTTTCCGTTTGCATTGCCGGTCCATTGGTGCTATACTTTAATGTGGTAGTATATCCGCGATCTACCGTATAAAAGTGATGCCGGCCGTGTCCGGCGGAAAGGAGCACCGCCATGTATACCCTGAACCTCGACCCCGCTGCGCTGGTCCTTTCCGCCCTCTGCTTCATTTACATCATGACCACCCGGCAGAAGCAGTATGCGCCGCCCAAGGGGTTGAAGGCCCAGCTGCTCAGCCAGCATTTCGTGTTCATGCTGCTGCTGCTCGTGAGCATCGTCTCCTCCGCCGCCTCCGTGGGCAGCGTCTACCTGATGGGGCGCCCCGACAGGCAATTCTATTTCCTCCAGTACTTCCTGCTGGAGCTGTATTTCGTACTGCACACCACCCTGACCATGCTCTTTGTCCTCTATTTCATGAATGTCAGCGGCACGGCCATCGGCAGGAAAAAGAGCTTTTATTGGTACTTTATCCTGCCCTATGCCCTGGGCGAGGCAGTGACCCTCTCCAATCCCGTCACCAGCCTGATCTTCTATCTGGACGCGGACATGATCTATCATCGGGGCGTCCTGATGCCCGCCCTCTACTGCCTGGCCGCCGTCTATGTGCTCACGGGCATCTTTTTCTTCGTCCGCTATCAGAAGGCCATCCCGCGGAAGGATAGCATCGCCATCTGCTCGGCGGTCGTCCTCTCCCTGCTGGGCGTGGGCATCCAGGCCCTGCACCCCGAATACCTGACGGAGCTCTTTGCCGAGGCCCTCACCATCCTGGGCTTCATGGTGATGCTGGAGGACCGGTCCGGCGCCACCGACCCCACCACCCTGGTATTCAACCGCCGGGCCTTCCTGGATACCAGCCGCCGGTGGATGGAGACGGAGCAGCCTTACAGCGTCCTCCTGGTGAAGCTGGTGGACCTGGACCGCATCTCCCGCCTGTTCGACAGCCGGGACGTGGACTCCCTGCTGGTGGACGTGGCCCGCTGGCTGGAGACCGTGACGGAGCGGGAGAACATCTTCCGCTACGGACAGGAGGACTTCGTCCTCACCTTCGTCGGACTCCGGCAGGAGGAAGCGGAGGAGGCCGCAAGGCGCACCCTCCAGCGCTTCGCCTCCCCCTGGAAGGCCGAGGAGACGGAGGTCCAGCTGGAAGTCACCGTCAGCGTCATCCGGGTCTCGGAGGACGTGAATTCCCTCTCCATGCTCCAGGATCTTTTGCAGTGGGGCTATCAGGACACGCCGCCCGGCTCCCTCCTCATCTCCCACGACGAGCTGGCCGCCCTGAAGCGGAAGCTGGCGATCTACGACGCTCTGCGCCACGCCCTGGACAACAAGAGCCTCCAGATCTGGTATCAGCCCATCTGGTCCGCCGACACCGGCGGCATCATCGCCGCCGAAGCCCTGAGCCGTCTGATCGACGACAAGCTGGGCTTCATCCCCCCGGATGAATTCATCCCCCTGGCGGAAAAGACCGGCATGATCCATGAGCTGGGCGCCTTCGCCTTCGAGGAGGTCTGCCGGGTGCTGAGCGCCTATAACCTCCGGGAGAAGGGCATCCACTATCTGGAGCTGAACCTCTCCCTGTATCAGCTGCTGCGGGAGGGCGTGCTGGAAAAGCTGGAACAGTGCCGCGCCGCCTACGGGGTGGAAGCCGGCCAGATCAACCTGGAGATCACGGAAAGCGTCTCCTCCGACGAGACCCCCGCCGTGCAGGAGCTGCTGCGTCATCTGCAGGAGCTGGGCTACACCTTCTCCCTGGACGACTACGGCACCGGCTATTCCAACCTGGCCCGGCTGATCGAGGGCAGCTATGCCAATGTGAAGATCGACAAATCCCTCCTCTGGGGCGGGGAAAAGAACCCCTCCACCGCCCGGCTGCTGCGCAATATGATCCGCATCATCCGCAGCCTGGACATGAACGTGGTGCAGGAGGGCGTGGAGACCAAGGACCAGCTGGAACGGGTGGTCAAGGCGGGCTGCAACCTGGTGCAGGGCTATTATTTCAGCAAGCCCCTGCGGGAGGCGGACTTCATCTCCTTCCTGGATTCCTGGGATCCCCTGGCGTATTAGTATTGAAATCAGGAACGGTTGCAGATATAATGGAGGATAAAGACAGACAGAAGGGACGATGGAAACATGACACTGCGGGAGTTTTACGCCGGTATCGACGGCAGCTATGACGAAGCCCTGAATCGTCTGATGTCGGAAAAGTTCATGCTGCGCTTCCTGGGCAAATTCATCGAAGGCGGGGATTTCGCCGCCATGATGGAGGCCATCCGGGCCGAGAACTGGGAGGATGTGTTCCGCTATTCCCACAACCTGAAGGGCGTCTGCCTGAATCTGGAGCTGGGAAGGCTGGCCCGCAGCGCCTCCGCCATCTGCGACGCCGTCCGGAACGGCGCGCCCACGGTGGACCTGGCCCCCATGGCCCGGCAGGCGGAGGAGGACTATGCCCTGGTGACGGCGGGCATCCGGGAATTGCAGGCGGCAGAGGGCTGATCCCGGCTCCGCTTTGCCTTTGGCTTTCGGAACCGAATGGATAAAGGAATGTGAGGCGCTGCGAAAGCAGCGCCTCATTATTTCATCATTTCATCAGGCTGTTCCATCGCCCGTATTTCCGATAGAGGACATAGAGCACGAACAGCAGCAGATTGTGGGCGATCATGGCCCCCCATGCGGCGGTGAGGCCCTTGCCCAGCACCGTCACCAGCAGGAAGGTGCCCACGATGCGCACGCCCCACATGCCGATCACATTGAATATGAACGGCACCCGTGTGTTCCCCGCCCCCTGGAGGCTCCCCTCCAGGACGATGGTCACGCCGTAGAAGGGCTCGGAAAGGGCCACCATCCGCAGCACCGCGGCGGCCAGGCGCACCACCTGTTCGTCCCGGCTGAACAGGGAGGCCATGGCGGGGGCAAAGGTGAAGAGCAGCGCCCCGGAGACGAGCATCAGCCCCGTTTCCAGCACCAGGACGGCGGTGCTGATCTTTTTCAGCCGCTCCCGGTCCCGGGCGCCGATGCACTCCCCCGTCAGGGTTGCGGCGGCGGTCATCATGCCGTAGCCGGGGACATAGAAGGCGGATTCCACCGTGTTCGCCACGGTATGGGCGGCGGTGGAGACCTCCCCCAGGGAATTGATGAGAGAGGCGAAAATGACGTAGCCCAGGGAGGTGGCGAAGCGCTGGAGCACCGCAGGCACCGCGATCTTCAGGCAGGGCAGGAGCACAGCCTTGTCCGGCTTCAGGGGGTAGCCCCGGGGAGAGATCTCCTTATGCCGCCAGAGGGCCCGGAGGAGCAGGACGCCCCCCAGCACGAAGCTCAGGGCCGTGGCCGCGGCGGCCCCCACCACCCCCAGTCCCGCGCCCCACATGGGGATGTGCAGGCCGAAAAGGAGGAGCTCCCGCCTGGGGAAAATGAGGAGGAAATTCAGGACCACATTCACCAGGTTCATGAGGATGCCCGCCGCCATGGGGGTGCGGCTGTCTCCCGCCGAGCGGAGGAGCGTGCCGGAGAGGGTGGCTGCCGCCCGGAAGACGGTGGGGAGATAGATAATGAAGAAATAGCGGGAGGCCAGAGGGCGGATGGACGCTTCCAGCTGCATCCAGCCGGGCACCTGCTTCGCCAGAGCCAGGGGCAGGGCCGTGAACAGGACCCCGATGAGGAGCATCATCAGCACCGCCTGGGCCGAGGCCCTCCGGGCCCGGTCAACATCCCCCGCGCCCCGGGCCTGGGAGATGATGGCAAGGAAGCCCACCCCCATGGCCCCGATGGAGGAGCCGATGAGCCAGTTGACGGTGGTGGTGGAGCCCACGGCGGCGGTGGCCGCCGTGCCCAGAGCGCCCACCATGGCGGTGTCCACATACTGCACGGCGGTCTGCATGAGCTGTTCCAGCATGGTGGGTCCCGCCAGGCGGAATACCGTGCCGGTGAGGGAGAGGTCCGGTCGTTTCATCGCTTATCCTAACGTGTCTGGTTTTGCCCGAAGGGGCGGCAGACAGCATCATACCACATTTTCCGCCCCTTTGCACCCCCTGCCCCAAGGAAAAAGAGGACGAACGCAGGGATTATTTGGGCAAATCTCCTTAAATCCTCTTGCCTGCCGTTCTGATTTATAGCAACATTTAATAAAATAACTCGGAACGGAGCAAAGAGGATGACACCGGAAGCGCAAGAACGATACGATGAAAAAACGGCCAGGGTCCAGGCCGCCATCGCCCTGAAGGAGCCGGACCGGGTGCCCATGATGCCCTCGGCCGCCCTGTTCCTCATGCTGAACGCGGGGTACACGGTGGCGGAGGTCATTTACGACACCACCCTGGAAAAGATGGAGAAGTCCATCGTGAAGTACCTGGAGGAGTTCGACCCGGACTGCGCTCCCGGCGGCGGCTTCATCTTCATGACCGGCTCCGGCCTGAGCCATGTAAAGAAGGAAAACGTGGCGGCCATGTTCGACACCGTGCGGGAATACGGGAAATACTGAAATGCGCATAGGAAGGACCGGGCCGCAAGAAGGGGGACGGGAATCCCCCTTCACGTTATATCCTTGCAAAATCAGAATACAATTCTGATTTTGCGTCTCAAGCTGTCGACACTTTGTCGACAGCTTGGACCGGGCCGCAAACGCGGCCCGGTCCTTCCCGCTGGGCGGAACCTTGAATGAGACCGGGATCTGTAGTATACTCACTACACGGCGCGGGGCCTCCGGGCACAGCCATCGGCTGCGCCTGCGCTTTGCGCTGCCAACGACGATCCGCCAAAGGGAGAGGATGCTATGGCAGACATGCCCGCCGAAAACAAAAAACGATCCGCCCAGGAAAAGTTGGGGACCATGCCCATCGGAAAGCTGCTGGTCACCATGAGCGTGCCCATGATGATCTCCATGTTCATCCAGGCCCTCTACAACGCCGTGGACAGCATGTTCGTCGCCCGGCTGAGCGAGGATGCGCTGACCGCCGTTTCCCTGGCGCTGCCGATCCAGAACTTCATGATCGCCCTGGCTGTGGGGACGGGTGTCGGCGTCAACGCGCTGGTGTCCCGCTCTCTGGGGGAGGGGAACCGCCGCCGGGCGGAAAAGGCGGCCAACGTCCAGGTCTTCATCGACCTGATCTACGCCATCCTCTGCGTGGGCGTCGGCCTGCTCTTCTCCCGCCGCTTCTTCCAGAGCCAGACCGACGTGGAGAGCATCATCGACTACGGGGCCCAGTATGTCTCCATCATCACCATCTTCTCCCTGGGCATGTTCCAGGCCCAGGGGCTGGAAAAGCTCCTGATCGCCACGGGCAACGCCACCCCCTCCATGGTCAGCCAGGCCCTGGGAGCCATCCTGAACATCATCCTGGACCCGATCTTCATCTTCGCCTTTGGGCTGGGCGTCCGGGGGGCCGCCATCGCCACGGTCATCGGCCAGTTTGCCGCAGCGGTCTGCGCTCTCATCTTCAACCTGAAGCGCAATACCGCCACCCGCTTTGACCTAAAGCAGATGCTCCCGGATCTGAAGATCCTGGGCTCCATCTATTCCGTCGGCTTCCCCTCCATGATCACCGTGGGCCTTCACGCCGTCACCGGCTATCTCCTCAACGGCATCTACCTCTCCTTCTCCACCACGGCCACGGCGGTCTACGGCGTCTGGATCAAGCTCCAGAGCTTCGGCTTCATGCCCGTCTTCGGCATGAACAACGGCACTCTGGCCATCTATTCCTACAACTACGGCGCCAAAAAGCTGGACCGCCTGTTCCGGACGCTGAAGCTCAGCGTGATCGTCGGCGCGGTCATCACCCTGGCGATCACGATCCTCTATGAGATCATCCCCGTGCCGCTGCTGCGGCTCTTCAATGCCTCGGATTACATGCTCTCCATCGGCGTCACGGCGGTGCGCCGCTGCGCCTTGTCCATGACCTTCGGGGCGGTGACCGTCATCCTCACCTCCTCCTTCCAGGCCCTGGGCCGTTCCCGCTTCGCCCTGATGCTCAACATCATGCGCCAGGTGGTGATCCAGGTAGCCGCCGCCTGGGTGCTGAGCAGCTTCGGGCGGCTGGAGATCGTCTGGTTCTCCCCCCTCATTTCCGAGGTCGTGACCCTCTGCGTCGCGGCGCTCCTTTGCAGAAAGGTCATCGAAAAGGTCCGCAACGAGGTCTGATACTATTATCTGATAAAACGCTTTAAAAAATTTGCGAGGCAGATTTTTGTCAGACGAGGCGGAGGATGCAGCCGGGCTGTCGCCCGGCAAAGCCGACAACGAAGTATGGCGCAAATCTGGCCGCAAAAAGTTAAAATGGTTTTATTGGATAATAGTATGATTCTGCCGATAAAGAGGCGCTGCCTCCTTCAGCCATCCGGCTTGGGAGACAGCGCCTTTTTTCATTTGCCTTGCGGGATGCTCCCGCAGAAGCTGTTTACGGGATCAGCAGCACCTGGCCGACGTAGATCATCCGGGGATTCTTGATCACGTCGTAGTTGGCGTTGTAGATGTCGCCCCACTTGAAGCCGCTGCCGTAGAACCGCCGGGCGATGCTCCAAAGGGTGTCACCCGCCTGGACGGTGTAAGTCTGGCCCGCAGGCGCGGGGGCAGGCTCGGGCTCCACAGGAGCGGGTTCGGGCTCCACAGGAGCGGGTTCGGGCTCCACAGGAGCGGGTTCGGGCTCCACGGGAGCGGGCTCGGGCTCAGCTTCTTCCGCGCTGCCCGCCGCGACGGCGCCGGGGAAGGCGGAGTAGGGCTGGTCGCCGGGGAGGCTGGCATAGTTGCCCGGATTCTCATACTCAAGGAGAAGGAGATCGTTCCCGTCGTCCAGCTGGATATAGTGCTCGCCGAAGCCTTCGGTGCTGTAGAACTCCCCAGCCTTCAGGGTGAAGTCCGTGGCGTTGCCCTGATAGTACAGGGTCACATCCTGGTTGAAGCTGACGACGCCGTCAGGCTCGAACCAGAAGCCATACATGATGGCGGAGCCGTAGCCGATGCTGGACAGGTCGAACACCGTGATCAGGTCGCCCGCGCCGGCGGCCGTCATGGTCAGGGGTGCCCCGCCGCAGGTGGCGGTCGGCGTGACGGTCACGCAGTCGGCCGCGTCAGGCGCAGCCGCGGGCGTGAGGATCTTGACATAATTGGCGGTGATGAGATAGGACTGATGGACGGGCGCGGAGAAGTCGAAGGGAACCTCTTTGTAATCGTTCCAGTAGACCCAGCCGGTGAATTCATAGCCCTCAAGCTCGGGCGCCTCGGGCGGCGTGACGGTCTCTCCGTCATCCACATACACGGAAGACACGGTCTCATAGTCGCCGTAGCCGGTGCGGAAGCGGACCAGCCAGGGGCTTTCCACATACATCTTCTGTCCTTCAAGGGTATAGTAGGTGAAGTCCAGGGTCTTGTCGGCGTTGATGGTGACGATGAGGCCCTTGTTGAAGATGCTGGCAGAGCCCTTGCCCGGGCCGGTATACTCCGCGTCGGAGGTGCAGCCGGCGCCCATATAGGTGAAGTTCAGGGTGCGCATATTCCCTTCGGCATCCACGCGGATCTCATCGCCGGGGAACTTGGGCGTATAGTAGCTGTCGTCGTAGTCGCTGTGGTTGTGGCCCCAGAAGAAGATGATCTCATGGTCGTCGCTGTACTTGTTCAGCACGTCGATGACGTCCACGGCATGGGGGGCGTAGCGGGTGTTGTACCAGAAGTGCAGGGGGAAGTGGGTCAGGATGAAGATGGGGGTATCGGTGGGGGCGGTCGCCAGCCACTCGTCCAGCTTGGCGATGTCCTCTTCCATATAGTCGTTCTTGTACTGGGTGGAAACGCAGCTGCCGGCGCCGAAGCAATAGATGATATAGTCGTCGGTCACGACGCCCTCGCCGATCTGGCGCAGCCGCTGGGCGGCTTCATAGTCGGCATATGTGTGCAGGTAGTCGCCGCCGGCAGAGGGGAACCATTCGTGGTTGCCCAGGGTGTAGATGGCGTCGCCCACCTTGCCCTCGGCGATCATGCTGTCCACATAGTTCATGACGGAGCCGGTCCAGGTCCAGAAATCCTCGGCGTTGGAGGCATAGGCGGAGCCCATGTCGCCGCAGAAGCCGATGGCGTCGATATAGCCCACGCCGGAGTTGTCCAGCCAGGTCTTCAGGTTCATGTTGTCGCCGTCCCGATAGTGGACGTCGGAGGTGAAGGCCAGGGTGATGGAGCCGTCCTCGTTCTTCACGGCGTCCCGGTACACGGTCTCAGGGGCGGGGAAAACGATCTCCTCTGCGGGTTCGGCCTCAGCAGGTTCCGCAGCAGCGGCGCCTTCCCCGACAAAGAGCAGGATCTTGGCGGCTTCAGCCTGACCGAAGGCCGCGCCGTCGAAGCTCAGGGTGTACTTGCCGCTGTGGAGGATGACGGTCTCGCTGGCAGCGTCATACACGAAGGTGCGCAGCATGCTGCTGTCCCAGGTAAAGAGGCCGCCGGAGCTGGCAAAGACGAACTGGCCGGGATTGCCCACATTCTCCAGATGGTCGCTGCCGTCGGGAATCCAGACGGCGGCGGCGTCCGCCGCGGCGACGGTATCGCCGTCCACCGCAACCTCAACCGCGCCCACATTGCTGTTGACGCCGGTGCTGGTCAGGGCATAATACTTGCCTTCATACTCGGTGACGATCAGGTACTGCTTTCCGGCGTCCAGAGAAGCGGCCTTCACAAAGCCTTCGCCTTCGGCGGCGGGAGCTTCCTCAGCGGGCTCCTCGGCGGCGGGTTCCTCAGAGGCAGCAGGCTCCTCAGCAGGCTCCTCAGCAGCGGCAGCGCCGGCGCTTACGGTGCCGGGGAAACCGTCAAAGGCGGTGTCGGCAGCCAGGGAACCGAAGTTGCCGGGGTTAGCCTTGTCGATGAGGGCGATCATGTTGCCGTCGTCCAGGGTCAGATAGCATTCGCTGTATCCAGCGATGCCGGTCACTTCCCCGGCCTTCAGCTCCGTCTTCACGGCGCCCTGATAATTCAGGGTCACGTCCTGGTCGAAGCAGAAGGTGCCGTCAGCTTCGAACCAGAAGGCATACTCGATGCCGGTGCCGAAGCC
>CADBKO010000014.1 GCA_902795345.1 Oscillospiraceae bacterium | reverse complement strand
AGGCCATCGCCAAGGCCCACGGGGGCACCCTGGTCATCACCTCCGGCGAAGGCCGGGGCACCAAGGCGGTATGTGCCCTGCCCCGCGTCCTGCCGGACGAGCTGCGCGCATATCGGGAACCCCGCTACGGCCGCATGCGGGATCTTCTCATCGGTCTTTCCGACGTGCTGGACAGCAGCAAATTTCAGCCGCCGTTTTTATAAAATTCTTCTTGACATTCGCTGATTCTTTGCTATAATGAGGGAGCTTTCTGAGCAGGACATGCGGAAGTGCTGGAATAGGTAGACAGGTACGTTTGAGGTGCGTATACCGTTTGGCGTGTGGGTTCGAGTCCCATCTTCCGCACCAAACGGGAGCCGCCGCGAGCACTCCCGATTATGCGCGAGTGGTGGAATTGGTAGACTCGCTAGATTCAGGTTCTAGTGTACACTACGTACGTGGGGGTTCAAGTCCCCCCTCGCGCACCACAAGAAAGACCATCGACATCGTCGGTGGTCTTTCTTTTTGCGTGATGTGCCGTGAATCGTGCTATCCGACGCAAAATGCTGACGGATATTTTTGCGGTATCTTGGCAAATGCTGTCAAACATGGTATAGTTATCCTGTATAAGTATGGACCCGGGAGGAACCGAATGTGGGAGCCTTGATCACGGTCATGATATTTGCCGGAAGCGCGCTGATGATCTACAACATCATCCGCTACGGCGTATTTGTGAAGGACAGCCGGACTCTGGAGCAGCAGACCATGCGCATGGGGATGCTGGTCGTGCCGCTGATCCTCCTGGTCTTTTTCCTCGTGGGCTATATCGTGGTTGGCCTGAGCGGGATTGCCGACCTGATGATGGCGTCGATCCTGCTGGGCGGCAGCATTTTCGTTTTCCTGCTGCTGATGGTCATGTACGGGATCATCGGCCACATCCGGGATACGGACCGGGTCCTGGCGCACCGCTATGAGGAGATGCGCACGGAGCTGAACGCCATAACCCGGGATTCCCTGGCCGCCTTCCTGGTGAACCTCACCAGGGACGAGGTGGAGGAGCGGGCCGGGTCTTTCCTCTATGACAGCGACTATGAGACCGACGTGTATTCCGAGCTGCTCCAGGCCCGGAAAGCGTATGTCCTGGATGCCGCCGGCAAAGAAACAGACAGCACTTTCCGGCGGGAGGAACTGCTGCGCCGCTATGAAGAAGGGCACACCTCGGTCTCCAAAGTGCTGCTGGTTCGTCGGAAGGACGGGGAAGCGGGTTACGTCCGCATGACGGCGACCCTGTCGAAAATGCCCGTTTCCGGCGACATCGTCGCCTTCATCATCGAGAGGCCTTACAACGAGGAAGTGATCCAGAAGGCGCTACTGGAGGACGTGCTGATGGATCAGTATGACCGCATCGCCTATCTGATCGACGGAAAATACCGGGTGATCATCAGCAACACCGGCAAAAAGAAGGGCCTGCTGCTGCCCGACGACGAGGACGACACTTACGAATCCCTCTACCTCAATTATATCCTTCCCGCTATGGTCCGGGAGGAGGGCAAGGCCAAGGGACCCAAGCCGCTGCGCCTTTCCGTCATCGACAAGGCCATGGCGGAGACGACGGTGTACGATGTGAACGCCCCCTTCATCCTGGACGGGGCGAAGCGCTATAAGCATGTGGTGTTCTACCGGATCGACCGGGCCAGCAAGTTCTACCTGATGCTGGTGTCCGACTCCACCAGCCTGCAGGAGGAGCAGACCGCGCAGAACCAGAAGCTGACCGACGCCCTGGCGGAGGCGGTCACGGCCAAAAACGCAAGCTCCCGCTTTTTCGCCCGGGTCTCCCACGACCTGCGCACCCCCGTGGAAGGCATCCTGGAATGCGCGGACAAGGCTTCCGCCGCGGCGGATATGGGGGAAGTGCAGGCGCAGATGGCCCGGATCAGCGCTTCCGGGCGGCGGCTCCAAACCCTGCTGGAAGACCTTTTTGCCATGAGCCTGATCGACTCCGGGGAGATGGCGCTGGAGGAAAAGCCCACGGATCTGCGGGCCTTCGCAGAGAAGATCACGGCGCATTTCGCCGAGGAGCGGCGTGATAAGCGGCTCCATGTCCACGCAGAGACCTCCGGCTTGCGGGAAAACGTGGTCCTGTGCGACGAGGACCGCCTGCGGCGGATCCTGGGCCGCCTCCTGGAAAACTCCTGCGTATTCGCCCCGGAAGGGAGCGACATCAGCCTCAGCGTCTCCCAGGGGCCGGAGAACGGCGGGGAGAAGCGGGATTACGAATTCTGCATCCAGAACGAGGGCATGGAGATCCCGGCGGACGCCCTGGACAGCATTTTCGAGGAGACCGGCTGGGAGAATAACGAAAAACTGGAGGAGCTGCCCGGCGTGGGCCTGGGCATGACCGTGATAAAGGCTTTCGTGGACGCCATGGACGGCACGGTCCGCGTGAGCTCTGAGAAGGGCGGGAACGCCCGGGTGGTGCTCGATCTCGCCTTCCGCCCCGCACCCCGGTCCGGGACGGAGGAAAAAACGGAACAGCCTGCGGCAGAAGGGGGCGAAGCCCTGCATGTGCTGCTGGTGGACGATAACGAGCTCAACCGGGAGATCGGGGAACTGATGCTCACGGGGGAGGGCTGGACGGTGGAGCTGGCTGCCGACGGGGCGGAGGCGGTGGAAAAGGTGACCGCCGCCCCCGACGGGACCTTCGACGCGATCCTGATGGACGTGAACATGCCGGTGATGAACGGATACGAGGCAACCGCCGCCATCCGGGCCCTGCCCGGCAGAAGTGCGGCAGACCTGCCCATCATCGCCCTGACGGCTAGCACCACCCAGGAGGGCTCCGGGGAAGCCCTCGCCGCGGGGATGAGCGGTTTTGCTTCCAAGCCCATCGACCCCGCCGCCATCCGACGGGAGCTAAACAGGCTCCGCGCCGGGGAATGACGCCCCCGGACCGGCGCTCCATTGCAGAGAGAAGAGAGGTTCACCATGGATAAACAAAGCAGCGCTGCGGAAAGCGGCGCAGGCGCTTCCCGGCTTATTCGCCGCCTGTCTCCGCTGGCGGTCTGGGCCCTGTCCTTCGGCTGCAGCGTCGGCTGGGGCGCTTTCGTCATGCCGGGCAATACCTTCCTGCCCATCGCGGGGCCTCTGGGCACGGCGCTGGGCATCCTGATCGGCGCCCTGATCATGCTGGTCATCGGCATAAACTATGCCTATCTGATGAACCGGTATCCCGACGCTGGCGGCACCTTCACCTTCGCCAAAATGATCTTCGGCTATGACCATGGCTTCCTTTCCGCCTGGTTCATGGGGCTGGTGTACCTGGCCATCATCTGGGCCAACGCCACCGCCATCCCCCTCATTTTCCGCAATGTCTTCGGGGACCTGCTGCGCTTCGGCTATATCTATACCATCGCGGGCTATGACGTCTACATGGGAGAGATCATGATCTCTCTGTTTTCGGTGCTGCTTTTCGGCTTCGTCTGCCTGCGGGGCAGCCGCACGGCGTCCTTGGCCCAGATCCTGCTGGCCCTGTACCTCATCGTGAGCATCGCCGTCGTCACCCTGGTGGTTTTCCTCAAGCCACGCACCGGCGGCGCCGTCACCCTGGAGCCCCTGTTCTCGCCGGAGTACAAGCCCGGCGCGGGGATTCTGTTCATCGTGTTTCTGGCGCCCTGGGCCTTCGCGGGCTTTGAATCCGTGTCCCATTCCACGGAGGAATTCCGTTTCCCCGTCAAAAAGACCCTCCGCATCGTGGTCGTCTCCCTGCTCACCTCCGCCGTCGCCTACATCTGCCTTGCGCTGATCGCAGCCGCGGCCCAGCCGGAAGGCTTCCCCGATTGGGTGGACTACCTCGGCAGTCTGGGAAAGCTCAGCGGCGTTCAGGGGCTGCCCACCTTCTACGCGGCAGCCGACGCCATGGGGAACGCCGGCGTCGCCATCCTGGGCGTGGCAGCCGCCGCCGGCATCATCACCGGCCTGGTGGGGAACATGACCGCTGCCAGCCGCATGATCTATTCCATGGCCAGGGAAGATATGCTTCCCGCGCCCATGGCGGCCCTCAACAAGCAGGGCGCGCCGAAAAACGCGATCCTGTTCCTGATTTTGATTTCCCTGCCCATCCCATTCCTGGGGCGCTCGGCCATCGGCTGGATCATCGACGTCAACACCATCGGCGTGACCATCGCCTATGCCTATACCTCCGCCGTCGCCTTCCGGCAGGCCCTGTCCGAAAAGAACAGAGGTGTCCTGGTTTCCGCCGTCCTGGGCATCGGATTCTCCGTTTTCTTCCTGCTCTATTTCCTGATCCCCAATATCTGGTCCGTTTCTACCCTCTCCATGGAATCCTATCTGATGTTCCTGCTGTGGTCCGTGCTGGGCTTCGTGGTCTTTTACCTGATCTTCCGGCGGGACAGCTCCCGGCGCATGGGAAAGAGCACCGTCATCTGGATCGTCCTGCTGCTGCTGATCTTCTTCACTTCCATGATCTGGATCATGGGCACCACGGAGCAGGCCACCGAGGCGGTCGTGGAGGAGGCGGGGCAGAACTATGCCCAGGTCCTGGAGCAGGAAAACCAGACCGAAATGGAATCCAAGGTGGAGAGCTACCGCAGCATGATGACCGACCGCTTCAACAAGCTGACGGGGCAGATCGTCCGGAATACCCTCATCCAGTTCATGCTGTTCATGGTGGCGCTGCTCATCGTGTTCCGCATCTATTCCACGGTGCAGAAGCAGCATCAGACGGCGGTGGAGGACAAGACCCTGGCGGAACAGAGCAGCCAGGCAAAGACCACCTTCCTTTCCAATATGAGCCACGATATCCGCACCCCGATGAATGCCATCGTGGGCTATGTGACCCTGGCAAAACGGGAAAAGGACCTGTCCCCCCGCAGCCGGGATTATCTGGACAAGATCGAAGCCTCCAGCAGCCACCTGTTGGCGCTGATCAACGACGTGCTGGAAATGAGCCGCATCGAGAGCGGGAAGATGGAGCTGATGCCCGTCCCCACCGATCTGCGCCATGTGATGGGAGAGGTGCGGGACCTGTTCAGCACCCAGATGGAGACCAAGGGACTGCACTACACCGTCTCCTGCGAGGACGTCACGGATCCCCGCGTCCTCTGCGACGGCAACCGGCTCAACCGCGTGCTCCTCAACCTTATCAGCAACGCCTATAAGTTCACCCCCGAGGGGGGCAGCGTGACGGTGACGCTCCGGCAGACGGGGCGGGAGAAAGACAGGATCGGCTTCCGGCTCAGCGTCAAGGATACGGGCATCGGCATGAGCCCCGAATTTGCCGCCAAGGTCTTTGAAGCCTATGAGCGGGAAAAGACCGCAACGGTGGAGAATATCCAGGGCACCGGCCTGGGCACCGCCATCACCAAGAGCATCGTGGACATCATGGGCGGCTCCATCCAGGTATTCTCCGAACAGGGGAAGGGCTCCGAGTTTGTGGTGGACGTTGCCTTCCCGCCTGACCCGGAAGCGGCGGGCTCCGGCGCTTCCGCCGGGGGAGAGGAAGCCGCGGGCGCCTTCTCCGGGGTCCGCCTGCTGCTGGCGGAGGACGATCCGGACAACCGGGACGTGGAGAAAGCCCTGCTGCGGGAGGCGGGCTTCCAGGTGGACACCGCCGAGAACGGGGAAGAAGCGGTGGAGATGCTCGCCGCCTCGGAGCCGGGGCGCTATGCCCTGATCCTCATGGACATCGAGATGCCCGTGAAAAACGGCTACAACGCCGCGAAGCTGATCCGCAGCCTGAAAAACCCGGCCCTGGCCTCCATCCCCATCGTGGCCCTGACGGCCAAGGCCTTCAGCGAGGATATTGCCGCCGCCCATGAAGCGGGGATGAACGGGCATATCGCCAAGCCGCTGAACATGAAAAAAGCCGCGGATACCCTGGCTGCGATCCTGAACAAAGGCGCGGGGGAGATAGGCGGCGAGGATGCGGATCCGTGACGAAGGGGGAATAGAGCTTGCAGGAATTCATTAAAAGCGGCATCGATTTCATCAGCACCTACGGGGGGCGGGTGATCATCGCCATCCTGGTCTTCATCGTCGGCTGCTTCGTGGTGAAGCTGGCGATGAAGGCCATCGTCAAGGCCATCGACAAGCTGAAGATCGACGAGACCCTCAAGCAGATCGCAAAGAAGTTCCTCCGGCTGCTGCTCTATGCGATCCTCATCATCAGCGTGGTGGAGATCATGGGCGTGTCCATGTCCAGCGTGGTCGCCATCCTGGCCTCCTGCGGCCTGGCGGTGGGCCTGGCTCTCCAGGGCTCCCTGGGCAATCTGGTGGGCGGGCTGATGATCCTTCTGTTCCGCCCCTTCAAGATCGGGGACTACATCGAATCCGGCGGTTCCGAGGGCGTGGTGAAGGACATCAGCATCTTCTATACCACCGTCATGACCCTGGACAACAAGCAGATCTTCGTGCCCAACGGGGAACTGATGAACGCCAGCATCGTGAACTACACGGCGGCGGCCCAGCGGCGCATCGACCTGGAATTCAAGATCACCAACGACATCGACGCGGAGCTGGTGAAGCGGGTGCTGCTGACGGCGGCGAAGGAGACGGCAGGCGTTCTGGCCGATCCCGCGCCTTTTGCCCGCATGGGCGCCGTGGACGACGATACTTACATCTTCTATGTGCGTACCTGGTGCCAGACCGGCAGTTATTGGGATGTCTATTTCGACCTCATCGAGAATTGCAGCAAAGCCCTCACCGAAAACGACATCGACGACCCGGAGGAGAGGATCGCCGTGCGCATCGTCAAGGACGAGGACTGATTATGAAATCGCACGCGGGACCGGCAAAGTTGCCGGTCCCGATTTTCATGCCCCGGCGTCCCGAAAAAGAAACTTGCGGAACGGGGGCAAACGGATTATAATATATGTTCGTATATTGGGGCAGTATGCTGCTGGAGGCATGTCTGCTCCGCCGGGAGTCCTTCCCGGCAGAAAGCCGGTAGGAAAGGAGAGTGCCCCTTGAGTCTGGACAGCGCCTTTTTCCTGCTTTGCTTCCTCCCCCTGGCCGCCGCCCTGTATTACCTGATCCGAGGCCGCCGGGGCGGGGACGTGCTGTTGCTGATCCTCAGCCTCCTTTTCTGCGCCTTCGGGAGCCTGAGCGGGCTCGGCCTGCTTCTGGCCGCCGCTCTGGTCAACTATATTTTCGGTCTGCTTATCCTCCGCTGTCCCAAGAGGGGCAAGGCCCTGGCGGCTGCCGCCGTTATTCTGGACTTGGCGTTTTTGGGGGCCTTCAAGTATCTCAGCTTTCTCCTCTCCCTGGTGCTTCCCCTGCCGGAGACCGGCTGGCCCGGCCTGGGCCTCGCCGCGCCCCTGGGCATCTCCTTCTTCACCTTCAAGTGCATCTCCTACATCGTGGATACCCGGCGGGACCCGGCCTGCGGCACCCGCAGCTTTTTCCGGCTGCTGCTGTATATCTCCTTTTTCCCCCAGCTCACCGCCGGCCCTATCACCCGCTTCCCGGAATTCTGCGGCCAGCTGGGGAAGCGTGAGCGTCGCTGGGAGGACCTGGGGCAGGGCCTTCGCCGTTTCGTCATCGGCCTTGGGAAAAAGCTGATTCTGGCCACTGCCGCGGCCAAGATCGCGGACCCGGTGTTCAGCCCCGGCGCGCCCCTGAGCCTCGCCCTGGGCTGGCTGGGAGCTTTGGCCTACCTGATGCAGATCTACTTCGATTTCTCCGGTTACAGTGATATGGCCATTGGCCTGGGGCGCATCTTCGGCTTCCGGACGCCGGAGAATTTCCTGGACCCCTACACCGCGGATTCCATCACGGATTTCTGGCGGCGCTGGCATATCTCCCTCTCCCTGTGGTTCCGGGATTATCTCTATATCCCCCTGGGCGGGAACCGGAAGGGGAAAGTCAGGACCGCCCTGAACAAGTTCATCGTCTTTCTCCTCTGCGGCTTCTGGCACGGCGCGGCCTGGACCTTTATCCTCTGGGGCGCATGGCACGGCCTCCTGTCCGCTCTGGAGAGCCTGCGCGTGCTGGACACGGGCCGCTGGAAAAAGACCCGGCTCGGCGCTGCTGCCTGCCATGTTTATGCCGTCCTGGCCGTCTGCCTGGGCTTCGTCATGTTCCGGGCGGAGACCGTTTCCGGCGGCTGGCGGGTGCTGCGCGCCATGTTCGGGGCCTTCCCCGGCTCCGCCGCCTCCGCCCTGGCCCTGCGGACGAGCCTCAGCGCCATGAACGCGCTGCTGCTATTGCTGTGCATCCTCCTCTGCCTGCCCTGGAAAAAGCTGTTTCCCAAGGCATCGGAGACCCTGGCGGAAGGCAGGCTCCGGCCCCTGGGCTACGGGCTCTGCCTCCTGCTGCTGATCGTCTGCCTGGCGCAGCTGGCCGCGGGCGGGTTCGCCCCCTTCATCTATGCGCGGTTTTAGGGGGGTAGTTGTATGAAAAAGTGGCCTGTGATCGTCTTTTCTCTCCTCTGTCTCCTCCTCTGCGCCTCTTTGAGCCTGGGGATGCTGGTCTTCGGTCCGGCAGAGGCGGCGGCCAATGAGCGCCTGGCCTCCAGGCCAAAGCTCATTCAGAAAGATACATGGAATCCGGATTACCTGTCCGACCTTACGAAGTATGTGGGGGACCGCTTCTTCCTGCGCCAGGAGCTGATCACCTGCCGCAGCCGCGCCTTCGCCCTCCTGGGCAGCAGTACCGTGGAGGACGTGATCCTGGGGGAGAATGGCTGGCTCTACTACGCCCCGACCCTGGGGGACTACTGCGGCACGGAGGGACTCACTAGGCGGGAGCTCAATGCCGCCGCCCGTAACCTCAGCCTGATGGCGGAATACTGCGAGGATATCGGCGCCCGGTTCCTGTTCGTCTCCGTGCCCAATAAGAACACCCTCTATCCCCAGGCGATGCCCGGCTATACCGCCGCCGGGGAGCACGATATCCACCGGCTGTTCCCCCTGCTGGAAGCATCGGGCGTGGCCTATGCCGACCTTTACGCCGCCTTTGCCCGGCAGCCGGAAACCCTGTATTTCGCTCACGACTCCCATTGGAACAGCCGGGGCGCCGCTCTGGCGGCGGACGAGATCTGCGCCTCTCTGGGCTTTTCCGGCAGCTATTTCGCCGGGCCCTTCCAGGGAGCGGAGCCCCACCGGGGCGACCTTTTTGAAATGCTCTATCCCGCCGCAGACGACCCCGAGACCGATCCGGTCTATGCCCCCGGCCTGGAATACACCCGCAAGGGCAGCGATACCCGGCCCGACAGCATCACCATCCAGACCACCGGCGAGGGGAGCGGCGTCCTTCTGGCCTTCCGGGATTCCTTCGGAAACTCCCTCTATCCCTACCTGGCCGACAGCTTTGCCGAGGCCCGTTTCTCCCGCCTAACCGCCTATGATCTCCTGCTGGTGGAGGAAATGGGGGCGGACTGCGTGCTGGTGGAACTTGTGGAGAGAAATCTCGTCTATCTGATCCAGAATGTGCCCGTGATGCCCGCACCGGAGCGCCCCCTGCCCGGTCAGGCGCAGCCCTCGGGGGAGGCGGCGCTCACCTGCCGGAGGGAAGGGCGGATGCCCCAGGGCTGCCTGCTGGTACAGGGGAAAACGCCGGAGAGCGGGGAAGGAAGGGTGTATCTCTCTGCCGGGGACCGCTGCTGGGAGGCATTCCAGCTGGAGGAGGGGGGCTTTGCCGCCTATATCCCCGCGGATGCGGTCCCGGAAATCATTTGGATCCAACAAGAAGCGGCGCTGACGGCCCTGGCCGTGACTGCCGCTGCCGAGGAATAAAAGAAACGAGTGTGTGAAACCATGAAAAAGACTGCATTTCCCACGATACTTTTGCTGGCGGGCCTGATTGTGCTGCTCTGCGCCTGCGCGAAGAACCCGCCGCAGCCCACCTCTGCGCCGACGGCTGCCCCCGTGACGGCCGCCCCCGCGACGGCTGCCCCCGCGCCCACCGAGACCCCGGCGACGCCGGAACCCACCCCGGAACCGACGCCGGAGGCCACGCCGGAACCCACCCCGGAACCGACGCCGGAACCCACTCCCGAGCCCACGCCGGAACCCACCCCGGCCCCCACGGAAGCGCCCGCCATGAGCGCCGAGGAGAAAAAGGCCATCGCGGAGGGGTATATCGACCGGGACGTGGAGGAACTGTACGCCGCCATCGGCGAGCCCGAATATTCGGACTATGCCCCCAGCTGCCTGGGGGAGGGGGACGACGGGAACCTCTATTATGACGGCTTTATCGTCTACACTTATCGGGAGAACGGAACGGAGACTGTGACCTATGTGGAGTAAACGGATTCGCGCTGCCGCGCTGGTACTGATCCTGGCGATGATTTTGGCCCTGCCCGGCTTTGCGGCGGGGGAGAGGGGCGAAGTGCGCCTCAGCCTGAAATCCTCGGGAGGGCGGCACCTGGCCTATCTCCATGGCTACGAGGACGGCAGCTTCAAGCCCAACGGCTATATCACCCGGGCGGAGGAAGCCCAGATGCTCTATAATCTGCTGGAGGAGCGGCCCTCCGAGCGGGCGTCCCTGGCGGATGTGAAGAAAACGGATTGGTTCTACGACGCCGTGGGCCTCCTGGCCGCGGCGGGGGTGATCGTCCCCACGGAAAGCGGCTATGTGGAGCCCAACGCCCAGCTCACCCGCGCCCAGTTCGTCATGATGCTGGTGGCGCTTTTCCCCGATCTCCCGGAGGGGGAATGCAGCTATTCCGACCTGTCGGAATCTTCCCCCTGGTACAGCGCCATCGCCAAGGCTACGTCCAAGGGCTGGGTCAACGGCTATGAGGACGGCACCTTCCATCCCTTGGACCGCATCACCCGGGCAGAGGCCGCCGCCGTCATCAACCGGGCCCTGGGCCGCAGCGCCGACCGGGACAAGCTGGCCCAGGAAATGGTGATCCCCCCTTATACGGACCTGAAGCCAGAGCACTGGGCTTATTATGAGATCCTGGAAGCCAGCGTGGGCCACCTGGCGGACCTTTCGGCGGGCGCGGAGGTCTGGGTCGAGACAGACAACGACGCCTTCCGCTATGCGCCCGGGCCGATATTCTATGGGGCTGACCTCTATTATGCCGACGAAGCGGGCCTCCTTGTACGGGACAAGACGGTGGGCAGCCTGTATTTCGGCCCCGATGGGCGCTATACCACTTCCGACGAGGAAGCCGACGCCTTTGTCCACGACATCCTGGCCGGGATCATCACGGAGGATATGACCGCGGCGGACAAGCTCCTGGCCGCCTATGACTACGTGGTGGACAGTTACAGCTATCTGCGCCGCAGCGATGCCTACGATCCCGGGGCCACGGGCTGGGAGGTGGAGGAAGCCCTCACCATCCTCCGCACCGGGCGGGGCAACTGCTATTGCTATGCCGGGGTGATGTGCCTCCTGGCCCGGCAGCTGGGCTACGACGCAAAGGCCATCTCCGGCACCACGAACTGGACGCCCCGGCCCCACGCCTGGGTGGAGATCGAATTCGACGGCGTGCCCTATATCTTCGACACGGAGATGGAGATGGCGTCCAAGGGAAAGTACGGAGATCACCACTTCTATATGCTTTCCTATGACATCGAAGCGACTCTCTGGCCTTACGCGAAGTAAGCGGGAAAGATGAGCAAGACGGCAAAATGGCTTCTGGGGGCCTTCCTCCTGCTGCTGGCCGCTGCGCTGGCAGTGGGCGGCGTGTTCCTCAAACAGCGGCGGGATTTCCGGGATGCCGAGCTGACCATGGGCACGGAGCGGGAGCTTTCCCTGGCCCATCGGGAGGACGGGGGCGTGGACCTGCGCTGGCCGGGTGAGCGGGGGAAGGACCGCTATTATGTGGAAGTCCGCCCCGCCGGCGATCCGGCGGGGGAACCCCTCTATTCCGCCCTGTGCTCGGAACCCGGCTGCACCCTTCCGGCCGCCCTGCCCCAGAGGGAAATGCTGGAGCTGCGGGTCTATGCCCGCGCTAGCTGGGAGATGCTGGGCCATGAGGAAATTCGCCTTTGCGGCGACCCCATTTCCGTGCCCGTCTTCCTGGCCTGCCCCGCGGCGGAAGGGCTTTCCGTTTCGGTGGACGAAGGCGGGCAGCAAGCGTTCTTTTCCTGGACCGGCCTGGCGGATAACAGCTATCGTTTCTATGTTTCCCGCGACGGGGGTGAGCCGCAGCTCCTGGGAATCCTGACGGGGGAGAACGCCTCCGTCACCTTCGGGGAAGGCGGCGACCTGCCCGTGCCGGAACGAGGGGAGACCTTCCGCTTCTGGCTGGAAGCCTTCCGGGAAAAGCCGGGGCTTCGCTACCCCGGCGTCAGCTCGGAGACCGTGTCCGTGGTGCGGGAGGACCTGCTGGGGGTGACCCTGGACCTCCGCTGCGAGAGGGAGGACGACAGCTCCTTCCGCCTGAGCTGGGAGGAGACCAAGGGGGAAAGCTATGCCGTCCTCCGGCAGGAGGAGGACGGTTCCTGGACGACCCTGGCGGAGATTCCGGCGGGGGAAGAGCGGGTCTATCACACCGGCCATCTGCCGCCCTTTAGCAGCTCAGTTTATCGGGTGGAAGCCCGGGGCGGGCAGGTGCGGCCCTCGGGTCCCTGCGCCGTCGAGCCGGAGGAAATCTCCGTGTCCACCGGCGCTGCCTTGGCTTACGCCGCCGCCTGGGGCCTGGAGGAGCTGGATATTTTTGCCGACCCGGAAGGGCGGGAGAAGATCGGCACCCTGCCCCTGGACCGGGCCGCCTGCGTCCTGGGGGAGGAAAACGGCTTCCTGAAGATCGGCACTCCGGTCCTCTGCGGCTATGTGGACGCTGGTCGGTGCATGGTCGATCTGCCGGACTACATCGGCGGTCTCTGTGAATACCGCATCACCAACAGCGTCGCTTCCATTTATACGGTCCACGGCGTACCCATCGAGAGCATGACGGGGAAGGTCATCACCGGCTATGAGGCGGTGGCCCTGCCCGGGGGCGGTTATCTGGCCCCGCTGCTGTACCCCACGGCGCAGAAGCTCATCGCCGCTGCCCTGGCCCTTGCGGAGGACGGCTACCGGCTTCGCATCTATGATTCCTTCCGGCCCCACGAGGCCACCCGGAGCGTCTACGACCTGGCATTGGAGATCATGGACGAGCCCGTGTCGGAGGAAGAGGGGGCCCTGACTTACCGGGAACTCATGACCGGGGACCGGTACAGCCTTTGGGACTTCCTGGCGGCGGGCGTCTCCAAGCACAACCGGGGCATCGCCGTGGACGTGGCCTTGGTGCGCATCGAGGACGGCACGGAGCTGAAGATGCAGAGCGACATCCACGATCTGAGCTGGCATGCTTCCACTGCCGCGAACGACGCCAATGCCGACATGCTCTCCCGCTATATGCGCACGGCGGGCTTCGGCACCCTGTTCAGCGAATGGTGGCATTTTCAGGATATGGAGACCCTGAACAGCCTTGCTCCGCCCTACCGCAGCCGGGGCATCACCCCGGAGGGCTGGCGGAAGGACGACGCGGGCTGGCGCTATCGCTGCGCAGACGGCAGCTATCTCGCCGGGGAGACCCGGGAGATCGACGGTGTGGATTATACCTTCGGTGAGGACGGCTATCTGGCCGGATAACTCCAAAGGAGAGGCTTTATGGATGGTGTTCCCGTCAAAAAAACGCTGATCTTCAACGGGTCACCCCGGAAAAAGGGGGACACCGCCGCCCTGATCCGCGCCCTGACGGAGGACCTTGCGGGTCAGTACCGGGTGGTGGACTGCTACC
The DNA here is from genome assembly GCA_902795345.1 of Oscillospiraceae bacterium. GTDB lineage: Bacteria > Bacillota > Clostridia > Oscillospirales > Oscillospiraceae > UBA1774. The sequence continues at coordinate 40,020 of CADBKO010000014.1, read as the reverse complement.
GGGCGGACATCTCGCCCTGCATCGACTGCCGCAGCTGCCGCCGGGTGAAGAAATGCGTCCTCCCGGACGACATGCAGGAAGTCTACGCCTATATCGAGGAATGTGACAACATCGTGATCGCTTCCCCCATCTACTATTCGGAGCTGACCGGGAAGCTGCTGGATGTGGCGAGCCGCTTCCAGCTCTACTATTCCGCCCGCTTTTTCCGGAAGGAGGACCCGGGGATCAAGCCCAAAAAGGGCGGCGTATTGCTGGCTGGCGGCGGGGACGGCGATCCCAAGCGGCCCTATACCACGGCGAAGATCCTGCTGCGGCAGCTGAACGCTGCGGAGATCTACCCCCTCGTTTGCAGCCACGCCACGAATACCCTCCCCGCCGGGGAGGACGCCGCGGCCATCGCCGCGGTGAAGGGCCTGGCGGCCTTTTTAAACGGGTGAGGGGCCCGGGAGTGAGAAGAAGTCATCATGGTGAAAAGGGACTCCGACATGGGTGAGGAAAAGGTACGACAGGCAGTTTCGGACAGCGCCGACGCCCTGCCTGCCCTGGCAGCCTGCCGCGACTATGCGCCGGAAAACGTCCGCCGCGCCCTGGAGACCGTGATCGAGGCTTCCGGCGGCCTGGACTGGGTGAAGAGCGGCATGCGCATCGGCATAAAGCTCAACCTCTGCGCGGCCAAGAAGCCGGAAGAAGCCGCCACGACCCATCCTGTTCTGGCCGCGGAGCTGACGAGGATGCTCAGAGCGCGGGGAGCGGAGGTGGTGCTGGGTGACAGCCCCGGCGGACCCTTCGTGGCGCCGCTGATGCACCGCCTGTATGACACGACCGGCCTAGGGCTCTGCCGGGAAGCGGGGGGCGAGCTCAACGAGGATTTCGGTTACAGCGAGGTGGAGTTTCCGGAGGGAAAGACCCTCCGGCGCTTTGCCTATGTGGACTGGCTGCGTTCCTGCGACGCGGTCATCAATTTCTCCAAGCTCAAATCCCACGGCATGATGGGCATGACCGCGGCGGTGAAGAACCTTTACGGCGTCATTCCCGGCACTTACAAGAGCGAGTATCACTTCCGCCATGAGGACCCCATGCGCTTCGCGGACATGCTGGTGGACCTGAACGAATATGTAAAGCCCCGCCTGTGCCTCTGTGACGCCGTGGAGATCATGGAGGGCAACGGCCCCACCATGGGCACGCCCCGGCCCTTCGGCCTGGTGCTGGCCTGCCGGGACCCCTACCGGCTGGACCGGCTGTGCGCCGCCCTGCTGGGGATCCGGGAGCGGGAGATTCCCTATCTGGAAGCGGCGAAACAGCGCGGCCTTCTGAAAGCGGAGGAACCGGAGATCGGGGCGATGGCCGCCCCCTATGCCCTGAAGGACTTTCGACGCTCCGGGGCCACGGCCTCCTGGTTCGCCCGCTCGGAGGACGACCGGGGCCTGCGTAAGCTGATGAAGCAGGGCATGTATGTGATCTTCCGCTCCCGCCCGGCGGTGAGCCGGGAATGTATCGGCTGCGGCAAGTGCGCCCGGGACTGCCCCGCCTCCGCCATCCGGATCCGGGACGGCAGGGCGATGATCGAGAGAAAGAAATGCATCCGCTGCTTCTGCTGCCAGGAATTCTGCCCCACGGGGGCCATGAAGGTGCAGCGTTCCTTCGTGGCGAAGCTAACCGGCGATAAAGAAACAAAAACACGGCGGCACCGCCTTCTTGCGAAGGTACGGCGCCGCCGTTTGTCGCGCGATCCGGAAAAGAGGCCTCAGCAGGTTTCCGCCCAGGCCTTCAGCTCTTCGGCGGAGACGTCCGCGGGGAAACGCTTGCCCGGCAGCACTTCCGCGCCGCTGAGCAGGGCGATGCGCTGGGGGGCTTCCTCACCGATGCCGCTGGTGCCGGAGGTGGCGAAGAGGACGATCTTCTTGCCTTTGAAGTCGTAAGCGTCCAGGAAGCTGTCGATGATGGAGGGCTCCCGATACCACCAGACGGGGTAGCCCAGGAAAATGAGATCGGCCTCCGCCACGGGCGCGTCGGTGTCCATTAGAGGCGGGCGGCAGTCCTTGTCCTTCATCTCCACGCTGGAACGGGAGTCCTGGTTCCGCCAGTCCAGGTCCTCCGTGGTGTAGGCAGTCTCGGGCTTGATCTCATACAGGGCTGCGCCTAATGCGTCGGCAAGGCGCTTGGCAACGGCGGCGGTCACGCCCCCGGCGGAGAAATAGGCGACCAGAGTTTTCATTTCCATAACCTCCTGTTCTGTGTCCCGCACCCTTGTTCCGGGCAGCTCGATACCGTCTCCGGCAGCCTCCCGGGATGCGAGAAAATCCTGATATTCCTGGGTGTACCGGGTCTCGGGCGGCTCGATCCCGGCAAGCTCGCTGCTGTCCAGGGGAAGCACTTCCGCTTCGGCAGGGGCTTCCTCTTTCTTCTTTTTGGATTTTAAAAAATCGAACAGTCCCATCTCTGCGCTCCTTTTCAGCAGTTTTACAGTTCTATTTCGGCGCAGACCCGCTCATCCAGGCAGGAGCCGCCGGCGTAGATCAGGTATCTGCCGGGTTCTATGAGCTTCCGGCCCGCCTTCTCCATATAGATCTCCAGGTCGCCGGCTTCCACGGCGAAGCAGACTTCCCGCTCCTCTCCCGGGGCCAGGTCATGGAGCCGCGCAAAGCCGATGAGCCTGCGCAGGGGGTGCACCGTCTTTGAGGGAGAGAGGCGCCGGATATACAGCTGCGCCACTTCGTCCCCGCAGGTTTTCCCGCTGTTGCGGACCTCCACGCTGACCTTCAGGCCGCCGCCCCGCTTTTCCGCTTTCAGACCGTCGTAATCGAAGGCGGTATAGCTCAGGCCGAAGCCGAAGGGGTAGAGCACCGGCCCCGCGAAATACCGGTAGGTCCTGGGGTGGCCGATGAGGTCGTAATCCTCCAGGGGCGGCAGGTCCTTGTCGCTTCGGTACCAGGTCATGGGGAGCCGCCCCGCGGGGCTTGCCTCTCCGAAGATCGCCGCTGCCAGGCCGTTGCCCAGGTCCTGGGAGCCGGTGGCGTTCATGAGGATGGCGGGCACATGGTCCTGCATCCAGTTGACGGCGTAGGGGTAGTTGGTGATCAGGACGACGGCCACATTGGGATTGGCCTCGTACACGGCCTCCGCCAGCTTTTCCTGCAGGGGGATCATTTCGATGGTGCTCCGGTCGATCTCCTCCTTGGCGTTGACCACGGGATCGCAGCCCAGGGCCAGGATGACCTTTTTCGCTTTTTTCGCCAGGGCCTTCGCCCGCTCGATGCCGCCGGAGACCATCTCCACCGTGAGGACGGAGGCCTCCTTTTCCGAGCCCGCCCAAGCGTCTGCCCCGTTCCCGCCCTCCTTGGTATTGCTCTCCGCCCGGATGCGCACCAGGGGGTCGGTCTTCAGCTTCCCGCCCTCCATATAGACGTTCCGGTTGCCGAAGCAGTAGAGCCTGACGCCGCCTTCCTCGTCGTTCCAGTATTCTGTGAGCTCCACGCCGTTGGCGTTCCGGGGTTCCGGCGTGCGCACCGCCTCCGCCGTGCCGATGGTGAAGCTCTCGCAGACGTACCAGGCGAAGGGGTCGTCGGAAGAAAGGCTGATCTTCCCGTCCTCTCCCACGGTCAGGAACTTGCGGTAGGCGGGGGCGTAGAGGAAGTTGGAGCCGCAGCCCCAATTGGTCTGCTCGAAAATTACAGCCTGCTCCGCCTTGTCCACCGTCACCAGCTCCGCCGCCTCCGGGCTTCCCGGCGGGCAGCTGGCCCCCAGGTATTTGTCCCCGGCCTTGAAGCGCACCAGGTTCAGGCCGCTGTCATAGGGGATCGCCCGGTGCATTTTCTTCTCCAGCCCGGCCTTCAGAGTCACCTTATAGGTGGGCTGCCCACCGTACCAGTCCATATACCAGCGGTCCCCCACGTGGCCGATGAGGGCGATGTCCTCCTCCTTCCCCAGGGGCAGGAAGCCGCCCTCGTTCTTCAGAAGGACGGTGGATTCCATGCTCATCTCCAGGGAGATCCTCTTTGCCTCGTCCGTTCCCACGTCCGCCATGTCCAGCTCCGCGTAGGGGTCTATGGGGTCGAAGGCGCCCTGACGGATGAGCTGTTCTACCGTGCAGAGGATGGCTTTGTCCATCTCCGATTCCGTGATGAGGCCCCGCGCATAGGCTTCCCTGGCTGCGTCGGTGACGGCGAAGGGGTTATCCAGCATGGCGTCCACCCCGGCCCTGACGCCTTCCGCCAGGGTCTCGGCGTGACTCTCGAAATAGCGGTGGAAGTCCACGGTCTGCAGGAAGTCGCCCCCGTCGGTCATGGCGTAGCGGATGCCCCACTTGTCCTTCAGAATGTCCCGGACCTCGTGGTTCAGCATGGCGGGGATGTGGTTTATCTCGTTGTAGGAGGTCATGACCCCCTCCGCGTGGCCCTCCTGGGCGCAGTAGCGGTAGGGCTCCAGCTCGTAGTCGTATTTGACCTTGTCGCTGACGTCGAAATTATCGTAGCAGCGCCGCCATTCCTGGTTGTTGGCATAAAAGTGCTTGAGCACCGCGGCGGTGCGGACCCGGTCGCCCCGCTCACCGGGCTTCAGGGGCGAGCCGTCGTAGTTGTGCTCGTCCTGCATGCCCAGAATGTAGGCGGAGGCCATCTTGCCGGTGAGGTAGGGATCCTCGCCATAGCCCTCCTCGTTCCGGCCCCAGCGGGGGTCCCGGCAGAGGTCGATGGTGGGGCCCAGGCGGCCGTTCCCGCCCTTGCTCACCGCGTTTGCGAAGGCGCGGGATTCCTTCCCGGTCACGTCCCCGGCCCTGCGGATCAGTTCCCGGTCGAAGGTGGCGGCCATGCCGATGGGCTGGGTGAAGGAGGTGGTGGGCGTGGGAGAGTGGGCCTCCCCCTGCCCGGCGCGGGCCTGCACGCCGTGGGCACCTTCGCCGCCGCAGGTGGACGCCGCGATCCCCAGGCGCTCTATGCGTATCCCCACGGAGAAGCAGGTGAATTTCTCCTCCGGGGTCAGCTGGGAAACCAGCCACTCCGCCCGCTCCTCCACGGGGAGGGAAGTGTCGTACAATGGCGTATTTTTGTCCATGCTCTTTCCCTTCCGCCGTTTCCGCTTCAGCCTTCCGCCCCGGCAGGGGTGTGCTTATGCCCGCAGTCCCTGCAAAGGGCGTTGTGCACGCAGATCGGGCCGCCGCATTTTTCGCAGGACCACTTTTTCCGCTCCTGCTCCAGAAAAGCCTCCATGCCCTTTTCCCGGATGTCCCGCAGGTTCTGCATGGGGGACTCCTTCAGGGGATAGGCCGTGGTGTACCGCGTTTCCCGCTCCATCATGTCCTCGCAGGGATAGTCGGGACATTCGTCGCAGAATTTATAGCCGTTCTTCACGCGCTTCTCGCAGGGGATGATCTTGCACCAGCTGGCGCAGAAGACAGGCTTGGAGTCGTCGTCCGCGTTGCAGCCGCGGCAGGGCTTCTCCTTGGCGTGGGCGAACATGCAAAGACTGCAATCCAGCCCGCAGGGGGCGATCATTTCCTCGGTGAACATGGTTTCTTCCTCCCCATAAGAGTATTGTCTATGCCGATTGTACCATAGGATGCCCGGGCGCACAATGCGCCTCCCGGCATTTTTTCGCAAAACCGGCGGGCCGGGATGATTGCCAGATTCTGCAAGTTGTGCTATTGTACGGAGGGTCCGGGAAGGACCAAAATTCCAGGGAGGCGCAGCATGAATATCTGCTTGCTCAATGATTCCTTTCCGCCGGTGATCGACGGCGTTGCCAATGTGGTGATGAACTATGCGGAGCATCTGACCCGGGATCACGCTGCGGGCGTGATCGTGGGCACGCCCCGCTATCCCGACGGGGATTATGAGAAATATCCCTACCCGGTGGTGGCCTATCCCAGCTTCGACATGACCGGCGCTGCCGGCGGCTACCGGGCGGGCAATCCCTTCGCGGCGGAGGCGCTGGAAGCCCTGGCCGCCTTCCGGCCGGACATCATCCATTCCCACTGTCCCGCCTCGGCCACCGTCATCGCCCGGCTCCTCCGGGAAAAAACCGCATCACCGGTGGTCTTCACCTATCACACCAAGTACGACATCGACATCAAGCGGGTCGTCCATGCCCGCCTGGCCGCCAGAGAGGCCATCAGCGTCATGGTATCCAACATCGAAGCCTGCGACGAAGTGTGGACCGTCAGCCGGGGAGCGGGGGAAAGCCTGAAGGCCCTGGGCTACCGGGGGAACTACCGGGTGATGGCAAACGGCGTGGATTTTCAGAAAGGGCGGGTGGAGCCGGAGAAGGTGCGCCAGGTCACGGCCGCCTATGATCTGCCGGAAAACGTGCCCGTATTCCTGTTCGTGGGCCGCATGATGACCTATAAGGGCCTGCCCATGATCCTGGACGCGCTGAAGCTCCTCCTGGACCGGGGCGGGGATTTCCGCATGGTGTTCGTGGGCAAGGGGCCGGATAAGGAACTGCTGGAGGAGAAGGCGCGGACCCTGGGCCTTATGGGCTCCGCCGGCGGGCCGGACAGATGCTTTTTTACCGGGCCCATCTATGACCGGGACGAGCTGCGGGCCTGGAACACCCGGGCGGACCTGTTCCTGTTCCCCTCCACCTTCGATACCAACGGCCTGGTGGTCCGGGAGGCGGCAGCCTGCGGCCTCAGCAGCGTGCTGATCGAGGGCTCCTGCGCCGCAGAGGGCGTCACGGACGGCGTCAACGGCTTCACCATCCCGGAATCGCCGGAGGCCCTGGCGGCGCTGCTGGAAAAGGTCTCCGGGGACCTGGGGCATCTCCGGCAGGTGGGGGAGCGGGCCATGGAAGAACTGTATCTCTCCTGGCAGGACTGCGTGGCCCGGGCCTATGAGCAATATCAGCTGATCCTGGAAAAAAAGGAACAGGGCCTGCTGCCCGCCCGCCGGAAGCTGCCCGCGGACTACCTGGTCCGCCTCACCGCCAGGACGATGGAGGAGCGGGCGCGCCGCAGGCGGGTATACAGGGAACTGTTCCGGGATTTCCGGGAAACGGCGGTGGGCATGATGGAAAACATCCAGGAGGCCGAGGAAACGGCGGAGCATTTCCTGGATCAGCTTTCGGCGGACCTGCACCGAGGGATCGGCAAGGGCCGGAAGGGGTAAGCCATGGAGGGGTTCGATTATCGGCGCATGTCCTTTTATCAGATCTGGATACGCAGCTTTGCCGACGGGAACGGCGACGGCATCGGGGATCTCTACGGGGTCTATGACAAGCTGGATTATATCGCCTCCCTGGGAGTGGACGGCATCTGGTTCAGCCCCATCTACCCCTCGCCCAACGCGGACTATGGCTACGACATCTCCGATTATCGGAATATCCACCCGGATTACGGAACTCTGGAACAGTTCCGAAAGGTGCTGGACCGCGCCCATGCGCTGGGGCTGCGGGTCATCATGGACCTGGTGATCAACCATACCTCCGACGAGCATCCCTGGTTCCTGGAGAGCCGGAAGAGCCGCACCGGGCCTTACAGCGACTACTATATCTGGCGGGACCCCAAGTGGAAGGGAGAAAGCAGGCTGCCGCCCAACAACTGGTACAGCCAGTTCGAGGGGCTGGCCTGGGAATACTGCCCGGAACGGGAGCAGTATTATCTCCATGTCTTTGCCAAAAAGCAGCCGGACCTGAATATGGACAATCCGAAGGTCCGGGAGGAAGTGAAGGGCATCATGCGCTTCTGGCTGGACATGGGGGTGGACGGCTTCCGGGAGGACGTGATCACCTTCATCTCCAAGCACCCCCAGCTGCCGGACGGGCTGCCCTTCGTGCCCGCCATCAACGGCATGCCCTTCTACAAGGACGGCCCCAATCTCATGGCTTACCTCCGGGAATTCCGGGCCGTGGCCCGGGAGTACGGCGCAGTGCAGATCGGGGAAGCGCCCATGACCCCCCTCAAAACGGCCATGACCTATCTCACGGGGGAAGACCGGGTGCTGGATATGATGATCCAGTTCGACACCATGATGGCGGACTGCTTCATGACAGAGTACATCCATCTGCCCTTCTCCCTGCCGAAGCTCAAGAGGGCTTTTTCCAAGTGGCAGCTTGCCCTGAGCGGGAAGGGGTGGAACGCCCTGTATCTGGAAAACCACGACCATCCCCGGGTGATCAGCCGCTACGGGAGCGAGGAATACTGGCGGGAATCCGGCACCATGCTGGCGGCGGCCTACCTGTTCCAGCAGGGCACGCCCTTCATCTATCAGGGTCAGGAGATCGGCATGACCAACATCCGCCTCGGCTCCATTGAAGAGTATCAGGATGTGGCCACCATCAACACCTATCACAGCTTCCGCCGCCACCAGTCGGAGGAAAAGCGCCTGCGCCATGTCCACATCGCCTCCCGGGATTCCGCCCGGACGCCGGTGCAGTGGGACGATTCGGAATACGCCGGGTTCTCCACAGTCAAGCCCTGGTTCGCCGTCAACCCCAATTACAGGGAGATCAACGTCTCGCGGGAAGAAGGGGATGAGCAGAGCATCCTCAATTTCTACCGCCGCTGCCTGCGCCTGCGGAAGGGGAGCGAGACCCTGTTGTGGGGGGATTACCGGGAATACTTCCCCCTCCACCGGGGCATCTACCTCTATGAGCGCAGCTATCGGGGCGAGCGCATCCTGGTCGTCTGCTCCTTTTCCAAAAAGGAGCAGGACTGGCAACTGCCGAAGGGGTATGCCTGGGAAGGCAGCCAAGTGCTGCTGTGCAACTACCCCGGGGAGCCGAAGCCGGGAAAGCTGCGGCCTTACGAGACCCAGGTCCTGCGCTGGTAAAAAGAGCCCGCTGCGTTTTTCGCAGCGGGCTGAACTTATATTGCCGTTATCAAAGGACCCGGTCCAGGAAGCCGAAGACCCGGTCCATGTTGGCTTTCTTGAACCAGTCCGCCGTTACGATGTGGTTGAGGGCGCAGTGGTTCCAGCCGTCGAAAACTTCCAGGCGGACGTTCTCTTTTCCGCAGCGCTCTTCGATCACCCGGGCGAGCTGCTCCGATTCCGTGCAGGGCACCACGGCGTCCGCGCTTCCCACCTGCACCAGCGTGGGCGGGAAGCCCGGGGCGATATAGGTGAGGGGGTTCAGGAGGGAGGCCAGGTCCGGGAACAGATGGGGGTTTGCGCCGATATAAATGGACATCAGGTTGGCCGGAATGGTGCCGGGGACAAATTCCTTCGACGCCTTCTCCTCCACCTCCGGGGGCGGGGCCAGGAGCAGGAGGTCATAGCAGCCGCATTGGGCGACGACGGCCTTCACTTCCTCGGAGGCCGCGGGGAACACCGGCTCCGGCCCTCGGAAGGCGGGGATGCCGGCAGTGGCGGCTGCGAAAACCGCATAATAAGCGCCCGCACTGTCGCCGCCCACGGCGAAGCGCCCGGGGTCCAGGCCGTATTCCAACCCGTGGGTTTTCAGGAAGCGGATGGCGGACTTCACATCATAGAGGGCGTTGGGCGCTTTGCTCTCAAAGCCCTTGCGGTATTCCACGGAGACCACCGCATACCCGCGGTTGATGCCGTCCGCGGCCAGCAGGAACTGCACGTCCTGCTTGTCCCCGGCGATGAAGGCGCCGCCGTGGATGAAGATATAGGTGGGGAAGGGGCCGTCGCCCTTCTCGGGAAGATAGATGTCCAGCACCTGGCTGGGGGACTGGGCGGCATAGGGGACGTCCAGCCATTTGTGCTTTACGCCGCTGACGTCCACCATATCCGAACCCGAGGGGTCCTCCGGCTCGATCAGCGTCCATGGAATGTCCAGACCGAAATTGCCCATTGTTCGCTCCTCCTTTTTGCTTGTTTACACTATTTTACCATGCTTCCCGCGCCTTGACAAGAAAGCGCCTCCGCTTTGCTTAACTTGTTGCAGCTTGCGCTTTTGCCGGTCCGGTGGTAAACTACAAACAGTATAGTGAAAGGGGGCCGTGGCCGGTGCACAGGAATCTCCTCAGACGCATCCTCTTTATCCTGGTATTTCTCGCGCTGGCTGCCGCCCTGGTTTATTTCGCCTTTCGGGATGCCTTCCCCGATCTGCTCCCGCTGCTGAAAAGCGGCGACGTGGAGGAGATACAGGATTATCTTCGGGGCGTGGGCACCTGGAAGGGCGTACTGTGCACGGTTCTGCTGCAAATGCTCCAGGTATTCTCCCTGGTGATCAGCGGCGTGCCCATTCAGGTGGCCGCCGGCGTGGTCTACGGGACCTTTGTCGCCCTTTGTATCTGCCTGCTTTCCTCCACCCTGGCCCTGACCCTCTCCCTTTTCCTGTGGAAGGGCATGGGGAAGCGCATGTCCAAGTGGTTCCCCGTGGAAGAAAAGCAGCTGCGCCTCATAAACCGGCTGGCGGAATCGGGAGCGCCGCCCCGCTTTGTGGTGTTCCTGGGCGGCATGATCCCCGTGCTGCCCAACGGGCTTATCCCGCTGCTGGCCGCCAAGCTGGAGATCTCGGTGCCGGAGTTTTCCTTGTGGGTCGGCCTTGGCAGCCTTCCCAATATGCTGCTGTGCTGCGCCATCGGCAACCGGCTTATCCAGGGAGACTGGGTCATGAGCATCCTGTATGTGGTCATCATGATGGGCCTCGTCATCGTCCTGTGGAAATGGCGGGAGCCGATCCTCGGCTGGGTCCGCAGGCACACCGGAGCGAGAAGTGGCTCCGCCGGAGAGAAAGAATGAACGAGGAAACGATACGGGCGGCGATCGCCTATGTGCAGGCCCTTTTTGCGGGAAATGCCGACGGGCACGACGCGGAGCATACCCTGCGGGTTTACCGGAATGCCATGATGATCGCGGAAAGGGAAGACTGCGACCGGGGCATCGTGGCCCTGGCCGCCCTGCTCCACGACGTTGACGACCATAAGCTGTTCCACACCGAAGATAACGCCAATGCGCGGGTTTTCCTTCGCGCGCAGCAGGTGGACGAGAGTACGGCCGGGCAGATCATCGCCGCCGTCAACGCGGTGTCCTTCAGTCAGAACCGGGGCAGGAGACCGGCCACCAAGGAAGGGGAGATCGTGCAGGACGCGGACCGGCTGGACGCTTTGGGCGCTGTCGGGGCCGCCAGGACCTTTGCCTACGGCGGCAGGCATGGCCGGGACCTATCGGATTCCATCAACCATTTCCATGAAAAGCTGCTCCTGCTGAAGGATGGGATGAACACCGAAGCAGGGAAGGCCTTGGCGGAGCGGCGGCATGCTTTCCTGCTGGAATTTCTTCGGGAATGGGACCGGGAAATGGGAGAATAGGGGAGTGAACGCCGGTTTCGGCGGAAAGATAATTGCGAGCCTGCGCCGGGGCATATTCGGCGGACGAATGGGGAAAAGACGGAAAGACGCGGAAAAGCGGGAAGTTGGCAGGAAGGGGAAGCAGGATGGAACGAAAGGACAAGACCGTTGCGGAATCCAGGGTGGAGACATTCCACATCATCATGCCGGAAAATATGAATGATTCCGGGCGCTTGTTCGGCGGGGCCATGATGTGCTGGATCGACGAGGTCGCCGGTCTGGTGGGCCGCCGTCACGCGCAGATGAATGTGACCACCGGCACCGTCGAGAACCTCAAGTTTCTCCGCGGCGCGTATCTCCGGGAAATGCTGGTGATCTCCGGCAAGGTCACTTATGTGGGCAATGCTTCCATGGAGGTCAAGGTGGAATCCTTTGTGGAGAATGCCGATGGGGAGCGGGAGCTCATCAACCGGGCTTATCTCACCATGGTAGGCATCGACGAGAACAATAAGCCCTGCCGTCTGCCGCGCCTGATCCTGCAGACAGAGGAAGACGAGAAGGAATGGAAGCAGGCGGAGCTTCGCCGCCGGATCCGCCAGAAGCAGCAAGAAGAAGGCATCTTCTTCTATGACCCCTGAGCGGGAAACGGAAGACTTTGTCTGAATTCCTGTTTCATTCGGGCTGATCCAACTCGGACGAAATGGGCCAATGGCTGCATTTGGAATGAGCCGCAGTATGGCCGCAGGAAGGACGAAAAACGGAAAAGGGGCTTGCAGCGTTAGTTACAGCTGCAAGCCCCTTTTGAAATTCTGACACAGGAAACCGCGGATCCGGTCAGGGCCGCGCCAGCCGCCCTTCCGCCAGGTCCCGCGCCGCCTGCTCCCTCAGCCGGACATGCAGCTTCTTCCCGGTGGCATTCCGGGGCAGCTCGTCCACGAAGGCATAGTAGCGGGGACACATGTAAGAGGCCAGGTCGTCGGAGGAGGTGCAGAGACGGTTCAGCTCCTGCACCGTGGGCGCGGGGTCGTCCGGCACGATGTAGGCGCAGACGCTCTGCCCCCGGGAGGGGTCGGGGACCCCCACCACCATGCAGTCCCGCACGCCGGGGAAGCCGCCTATGATCTCCTCCAGCTGGGCGGGGTAAATGTTTTCCCCCATGCAGATGATCATGTCGTCCTTTCGCCCCAGAAGGGTGATATACCGGTCCTCGTCCCAGGTGCCCACGTCCTTGGTGTAGAACCACCCGTCCCGGAAGCGCTCCCGGCTCTGCGCTTCGTCCCCCACATAGCTCAGGGCGGATTTCTCCGGGGCGAAGATGATGACCTCGCCCTGGGTCACGCCGTCTGCGGGCACCATGTCGCCGGGATCGGCGCCCTCCTCGCGGAGAGCGACCAGGCGAACCTCGTCCCCGGTACAGCTGCGCCCGGCGCTGCCCGCCCTTTCCGGCAGGTCAAAGGGCCGCAGGAAGCTGTTCCAGAAGGTCTCGGTGGTGCCGTAGCCGTTGAAGATATTGGGAGTCAGGAACTGCTGGAAGCGGATGCAGTCCGCCTTTTCCAGAGGGCTGCCCATGGTGACGATGCCCTTCAGCCTGCCGAGATCCGCAGGGTGCTTTTCCTGCCGCAGGGCCAGCTGCCGGAGGGCGGAGGGTACGCCGATAAGGAAGGTGACGCCGTAAGCCTCCACGCAGTCCATGCAGGCCTTTGCGCTGAACATGCGCAGGATCACCAGGCTCGCCCCGGCGTAAAGGGTGGGGGTGATGCCTCCGGAGTGGAGGCCGCCCCGGTGGAACCAGGGGGTCATGTTCATGGTCACGTCCAGAGGAGTGAGGGGAAAGTGCATGATGGTGTCATGGGCGGAGAGAACTTCATTCACGTTGCACAGGGGCACGCCCTTGGGCGTTCCGGTGGTGCCGGAGGTGCCCAGCCGGGTCACTTCCGCGTACATGTCCGGGGTGAAATCCGCCTCCGGCGCTTCCTCGGAGTATTCCGCCAGCAAACTGCCGAAGTCCCGGTGCCCCTCCGGGAGAAGGGGATGGAGGCCCCGGTAATCCACGGCGGCAATGAGAGCGGGCTTGTGGCGGCTGAGGGCCAGGGCCTTGTGGGCCATGTCCTTCACGTCCCAGTCGTAGATATAGGCCTTGGGTTTGTCCCGGTCCAGAAGCCGGGCGGTCTCCCCGGGAGAGAGATTGAAATTGACCGGCTCGTTCACCGCCCCCAGCTTTTGCGGCGCGATATAGCAATAGACGAACTGGGGGGAGTTGTAAAGCTGATACAGCACCACGTCCCCGCTCCCCACGCCATAGGAGCGCAGGGCGTTGGCCAGGCGGTTGGTCTCCCGGTCCAGGCGAAGATAGCTCCACCGCTCGTTCTGCATGGGGTCGATCACGGCGATCTTGTCCGGGCTGCGGCCCACATTCCGCCGGAAGCCCGCCAGCCAGGTGAAGCTGCGCTCGAAAACCCGGCGGAAACCCTCCGCATCGTAGGTGTAGTTCATTCTGCCCGCCCCACGATCAGGGAGGAGTTCTGGCCGCCGAAGCCGAAGGCATTGGACATGGCGGCCTTGAGCTTTGTCTCCCGCCCCGGCTCCGTCACCAGGGGGAGGGGGCAGGCTTCGTCCGCCGCCGTGAACCCAAGGTTGGGAGGCAGGAGGCCCGTTTCCAGCGCCTTCACGCAGGCGATGAGTTCCGTGATGCCCCCGGCGCCCATCATGTGGCCCGTGGCCCCCTTGGTGGAGCTGACGGGGGGGATCTCCGCGCCGAAAACCGAGCAGATGGCGGCGGCTTCTGCCTCGTCCCCCTTAAGGGTGGCGGTGCCGTGGGCGTTGATATAACCGATGTCCTCCGGCCGGAGGTGAGCTTCCCGCAGGGCCAGGCGCATGCAGGTAGCAGCCTGCGCACCGTCAGGCCGGGGCGATACGGGGTGGAAAGCGTCGGTGTTGTTCCCCCAGCCCAGAAGCCGGGCCAGCACGCGCCCGCAGCGCTTTTCCGCATGGGCCTCCGTCTCCAGCACCAGCGCGCCGCCGCCTTCCCCCAGCACGAAGCCGCTGCGGTCCGCGCTGAAGGGGCGGCTCTCCCCCAGGGGAGATAGGGCCCGGGTCTTGTGGAGGCTCAGGATGGCGGGGGGGCAGATGGCCCCTTCTCCCGCCATGACCACCACGGCGTCGGCCATGCCGGACTTCACCAGCAGCGCCCCCATGGTCACGGCGTCCCCGCCGGAGGAGCAGGCAGTGCCCACCGTGAGGCTGGGCCCCCGTATGCCCCGGCGTATGGCGAACTGGGCGGCGGCCATGTTGCCCATGTATTTCGTCATGAGCTTGGGGTCGCCCCCCTTGCCGGTCTCATCCTGGAGCTGCTGCACATGGGCCAGGTAGTCCATGCCGTGAAGGGCGGTGCCCATGACGACGCCCACCCGGTCAGAGTCCGTGTCCAGGCCGCTTTCCTCCACGGCCATCACCGCCGCGGCGATGGCATAGCGGGCGAAGGGCGTGGTATCCAGCACCAGAGGATTGGGCATATAGTCCTTGGGATTAAAGTCCCGCACCTCCCCGGCCCAGCGGATGGGCAGGGCGGAGACGTCGAATTTCTCTATCTCTCCGATGCCGCAGCGGCCGGAGACGAGGCCTTCCCAGAAGGCTGCCGTGCCGGTGCCCAGGGGCGTCACCGCCCCGGTGCCGGTGATGACGATGTTTCGTTCCTCCACGGCTCAGCCTCCGATTTTCCGGAAAGCCAGGCAAGCGTTGTGGCCGCCGAAGCCCAGAGAAACGCTCACCGAAGCGTCGAAATCGGCTTTCCGGGCGACCAGGGGCACATAGTCCAGGTCACAGTCCGGGTCCGGCGACGTAAGTCCGATGGTGGGCGGGGCGATGCCTTCCTTCAGGGCCAGCACGCTGACGACGGCTTCCGCCGCCCCGGCAGCCCCCAGCATGTGGCCGGTCATGGACTTGGTGGAGCTGATGGCGAGCTTTCTTGCCCGCTCTTCCCCGAAGGCCTTTTTGAGGGCCAGGGTCTCCGCCTTGTCGTTCATGGGCGTGCCGGTACCGTGGGCGTTCACATAGATGCGGTCCGTATCCAGGCCCGTTTCCGCCCAGGCGTCGGCAATGGCCCGGGCTCCGCCCTCCGCCTCCGGGTGGGGGGCGGTCATGTGGTAGGCGTCGCAGGTGGAGCCGTAGCCCGCCAGCTCCGCGTAGATCTTCGCGCCCCGGGCCTTGGCCCGCTCGTATTCCTCCAGCACCAGCACCCCCGCGCCTTCGCCCATGACGAAGCCGGTTCTGCGCTTGTCGAAGGGGAGGGAGGCGGCCAGGGGATCCTCGGAAAAGCTGAGAGCCTGCATGCTGCTGAAGCCCGCCGCCGCCAGAGCGTTCACCGTGGCCTCCGCTCCGCCTGCGATCATGGCGTCGGCGTAGCCGTGGCGGATGAGGCGCATGGCCTCCCCGATGGCGTTGGAGCCGGAAGCGCAGGCAGTCACCGCGGGCATGGCGGGCCCCTTGCAGGCAAAGCGCATGGCGATCATGCCGGAGGCCATGTTGGCGATCATCATGGGGATGAAATAGGGGCTGACCCGTTTGGGGCCCCGCTGGAGGAGCTTTTCATGCTCGCTCATGAAGGTGGCGATGCCGCCGATGCCGGTGCCGATATAGACCCCGAGGCGTTCGGGCTCGACGGTGCCCGAAAGACCGCTGTCCTCCATGGCCTGACAGGCGGCGCCCATGGCGAACTGGGTATAGATGTCGCTGTGGAGCACGTCCAGCTTCTCCATATACTGCCGGGGGTCATAGTCCCGCACCTCCCCGGCGACCTTCACCTTATAGTCCGCAGTGTCGAAGCGGGTGATGGGGCCGATGCCGCAGAAGCCCGCCTTGATGTTTTCCCAAAAAACCGGCACGCTGTTCCCCACGGGGCTGACGATGCCCATGCCGGTGACGACGACTCGATTCATTCCTGTCCTCCCTTGACCCGATCCACCAGCCGGGAAAGGGTCTCGCAGTACTGGGGCATCCGCGTTTTGAGGTTGAGAGGCTTGCGGGTCAGGGCGTCGATGAAGCAGTGCTCGCTCCTTCCCGTGACGATGAGACTGCCGTCTTCTCCCCGGACCTCATATTCGTAGCGGAGGCGTATGCCGTTGAAATAGCAGGGAAAGGCATAGATCTTCACCTCGTCCCCGTATTTCGCGGCGCTTTTGTAGTCGCAGGCGACGTTCACCACCGGCATCAGGACCCCCTGGGCCTCGATCTGCCGATAGTCGATGCCATATTCCCGGACCACCTCGTCCCGGGCTTCCTCGAACCAGCGGATATAGTTGGAGTGGTGGACGATGCCCATCTGATCCGTCTCGTAATAAGCGACCCGATGGGTACAGGGCTTCAGATTCATGCTTCCCGCTCCTTTCCGATGCGGCGGAAACGCTGATAGCGCGCTTCCAGCAGCGATTGCGTATCCAGTTGCAGCAGGCCTTCCAGCTCGGCGTTCAGCGCCTGACGAAGGGCTGCGTAGTATTCTGCCTTGCCCAGCCCTTCTTCGGGGATGATCCGTTCGATCATGCCCCCCGCCAAGGCGTCCCGGGCGGTGAGCTTCAATTGGGCGGCGGCTTCCGGGGCCCGCTTGGCGTCCTTCCAGAGGATGCTGGCGCAGCCCTCGGGGGATATGACGCTGTAAATGGCGTTTTCCAGCATCCATACCCGGTCCGCCACCGCCAGGGCCAGGGCCCCGCCGCTGCCTCCCTCGCCGATCAGGAGAGAGATGACCGGAGTGCGCAGGGCCATCATCTCCATCAGGTTTTCCGCGATGGCCTGCCCCTGCCCCCGTTCCTCCGCGCCGATGCCGCAGTAGGCCCCGGAGGTGTCCACCAGGCAGATCACCGGGCGGTGGAATTTCTCCGCCTGCTTCATGAGGCGCAGGGCCTTCCGATAGCCCTCCGGCTGGGGCGCGCCGAAGGAACGGAGCATCCGTTCCCGCAGGCTGTGGCCTTTTTCGATGGCGATCACCGTGACGCTTCTGCCCGCCAGGTCTGCCAGGCCTCCCACCACGGCGCCGTCGTCTCCGCAGCGCCGGTCCCCGTGCAGCTCGAAGAAATCCGAAAAGACGCCCTGGATGAAATCCAGGCCGGTGGGCCGCCGACCGGAGCGGGCCAGCTTCACCGTTTCATAGGCACTCCGGCTCATGCGGAAGCACCTCCCTCGAAAGCGTGCATCTGCAGCAGCCGGGCGATCAGGGCCTTCTGGCGGCTCCGGGGCACGATGGCGTCCACAAAGCCGTGTTCCAGCAGGAATTCCGCCGTCTGGAAGCCCTTGGGCAGCGCCTTTCGGGTGGTCTGCTCGATGACCCTGGCCCCGGCGAAGCCCACCGTGGCCCCCGGTTCCGCCAGGATGATGTCCCCCTCCATGGCAAAGCTGGCGGTGACGCCGCCGGTGGTTGGGTCCGTCAGGACGGTGAGGTAGAACAGGCCCGCGTCGGAGTGGCGCTTCACCGCGCCGCTTGTTTTGGCCATCTGCATGAGGGAATAGAGCCCCTCCTGCATCCTCGCCCCGCCGGAGACGGTGAAGCCCACCACGCTGAGCCGGTGCTCCAGGGCGTATTCAAAGAGGCGGGTGATCCGTTCTCCCACGGCGGTGCCCATGCTGCCCATCATGAAATAGGGCTCCATGAGGAAAAGACAGCATTTCTGCCACTGGATCTCCGCCGTGCCGCAGATCACGGCCTCCTCCTCCCGGCTGGAAGTCCGGGTGGTCTCCAGCTTGTCGGCATAGCCGGGGAAGCCCAGGGGGTCGCCGCTGCGGACCTCGGAAAAAAGCTCCCGGAAGGTGCCTTTATCCGCCAGATAGCGGAGCCGCGCCCGCACCCCCATGCGGAAATGGTAGCCGCAGGGGCAGACGTTCAATCCCGCCCAAAGGCGGCTCAGGGGAATGGCGTTGTGGCAGTTGGGGCAGGTCTTTTCCGGCTCCCGCTCGTCGCTCTGCACCGGGGCCGCGCTGCGGCCGCCCTGCTCCAGCTCGTTTTTCGGCTGAAAGAGAAATTCCAGAAAGGGCATTTACCGTCCCTCCATCAGGGTAAGGTCATAATTCCCGCTCATGAACGGCTCCCCGGAAAGGATGCGCAGCTGCTCCCCGATGTTGGTGGGGATGCCCTCGATCACCAGCTCGCAGAGGGCGGCCTTCAGCTTGCGCACCGCCTCCTCCCGGGAGCGGGCGTAGACGATCAGCTTGCCGATCAGGGGGTCGTAATAGGGGCTGACCTCCACCCCCGGCACCAGGTAGCTGTCGAAGCGGACGAAATGGCCCCCGGGCACGTGGAGCATGCCCAGCTTGCCGGGAGCCAGGGCGTTGATACGGCATTCCATGGCGCTGCCCGCCAGGGAGATCTGCTCCTGGGTGAAGCGCAGGGGCACCCCGGCAGCGGTGCGGATCTGCCATTTCACCAGATCCAGCATGGTGAGCATCTCCGTCACCGGATGCTCCACCTGCAAGCGCACGTTCATCTCCATGAACCAGAAGTTGCCCTCCTTGTCCAGGAGAAATTCCATGGTGCCCACGCCGGTGTAGCCGATCTTCTTCACCGCCTCCGTGACGCCCCTGGTGAGGGCTTCCCGCTGCGCCGGACTGACGCCGGGGGAGGGGGATTCCTCGATCAGCTTCTGATGCCGCCGCTGCACGGAGCAGTCCCGTTCCCCCAGGCAGACCACGCTGCCCGCTTCGTCGGCTAGGATCTGCATTTCGATGTGGCGGGCGGGCCAGATGTATTTTTCCAGGTACAGGGCCCCGTCCCCGAAGGCGGCGGAACATTCCGTCACGGCCAGGCTCCAGGCCTGCCGCAGCTCCTCCGGGTCCCGCAGAAGACGGATGCCCCGTCCGCCGCCGCCGGAGCGGGCTTTCAGCATCAGGGGAAAGCCCAGCTTTTCCGCTTCCGCCAGCGCTTCCTCCGCGCTTCGGAGGACGCCGGTGCCGGGGATGGGGCGGAGGGAGGTGCCCTCCACCAGCTTCTTCATCTCCGTTTTGTCCCCCAGGCGCTCCATCAACGCCGGGTCCGGCCCGATGAAGACGACGCCGCTGCGCCCACATTCCCGGGCGAAACGGGCGTTTTCCGAAAGAAAGCCGTAACCGGGATGGATGGCCTGGGCCCCGGAGATCAGGGCGGCGGAGAGGATGCGCTCCCCATTCAGATAGCTCTCCTCCGCGGCGGCGGGGCCGATGCAGTAACATTCGTCCGCCAGAGCCGCGTGAAGGGTGTCCCGGTCCGCTTCGCTGCACACGGCCACCGTGGCGATGCCCATTTCCTTGCAGGCCCGGATGATGCGCACCGCGATCTCGCCCCGGTTGGCGATCAGGATCTTTGAAAACATGTCAGCATGCTCCAAAATCGCAATTTAGGCAGAGCCGCGCTTTTCCGGCGCTGCCTTTATAATACCGCGAAGGAGAATTCCGCTTTCACGCAGAGCGTATCCCCCACGTAGCCCTCTCCCTCGGCAAAATAGAAGGGCTTTTTCACCCTCGTGACCCGGCAGCGGGTCTCAAAGAGGTCCCCGGGCCGCACCGGGGCCTTGAAGCGCACCTTGTCCAGCCCCGTATAGCGGGGGCTCTTGCCCGGCGTCATCTCTCCGGCCAGGAGCACGCAGACGCTCTGGGCCAGGATCTCGCAGAGCACCACCCCGGGCACGATGGGGTCGCCGGGGAAGTGGCCCTGGAGGAACCATTCGTCCCCCCGGATGCGCAGCTTGCCCCGGGCTTCCTCGCCCTGCTTTTCCGCTTCGTCCAGCAGCAGCATCCCATCCCGGTGGGGGAGGATGCCCATGAGTTCCGCCCGGTCCATCCTAAGCCTCCAGCCGGAACAGCGGGGTGCCGTATTCCACCACCTGGCCGTTCCCGGCGCAGACCTCCGCGATGATCCCGTCCTTTTCAGCGGTGATCTCGTTCATCAGCTTCATGGCTTCGATGATGCAGAGGGTGTCCCCCTGCTTCACCTTATCCCCCACGGCAACGTAGGGGGCGGCGTTCTCGGCGGGGGCGGCGTAAAAGACCCCCACCATGGGGGAGCGGACGACTTCGCCCGCAGTTTCCTCCGCCTTTTGCTCCGGCAGGAGGATCGCCGGCGACGGAGCCGCCGCGGGGGCAGCGCCCCGCTCCAGGCGAACCACGGTGTTGCCTTCCGTGATCTCCAGCCCCGTCAGGTCCAGCTCCCGCATCAGTTTCGCATATTTGCGGATATTCGCTTCATCCATGTGGTTTCACCTCGCTGTTCACATCGCCATGCCGCCGTCCACGCGCAGCACTTCGCCGGTGATATAGTCGGCCTGCAGCAGGAAGGCCACGGCCTCCGCCACTTCCTCCGGCTTTCCGGCCCGGCCCAGGGGGATGGCCGACTTCAGCGCCTCCTCCTTGAGGCCCAGCTTTCTGGTCATGTCCGTGTCGATGAGGCCGGGCGCCACCGCGTTCACGGTGATCCCCCGGGAGGCCAGCTCCTTGGCGGTGGTTTTCGTCAGGCCGATGAGCCCCGCCTTGGCGGCGGCATAGTTGGCCTGGCCCGGATTGCCCATGAGCCCGGCCACAGAGCTGATGTTCACGATGCGCCCGTATTTGGCCCGCAGCATCAGGCCGCTGCAATGGCGGATCATGTGGAAGGCGCCCTTGAGGTTCACGTCCAGCACTTCGTCGAAGTCCGCTTCCTTCATCGTCGCCACCAGCCCGTCCCGGGTGATGCCCGCGTTGTTCACCAGCAGCTGCACGCCCCCCAGCTCCGCCTTGATCTTCGCCACCGTTTCCTTCACGGCCTCTCCGTCGGAAACGTCGCAGCAGTAGGCTTCCGCCCGCACGCCCAGGGCCCGGCAGTCCGCCGCCGCCGCTTCCGCCAGGGCGTCGTTCCCGGCGTAGATCAGAGCCAGGTCCGCCCCCAGGGAAGCCAGCTTTTTGGCGACAGCCGCGCCGATGCCCCGGGAAGCCCCGGTGACCACGGCTACCTTTCCCTTCAGCATTGTGCCAGCTCCTTTCTCAGAGCCTCGATGTCCTTCATTTGCGAAACGGGGAAGCAGGGGACGCTGCTGTCCGTCTTGGCGATGAGACCGCAGAGGGTCTTGCCCGGTCCCAGCTCCACGAAAAAGCCCGCTCCGGCGGCGATCATGCCCCGGACGGAAGCCTCCCAGCGCACGGGAGAGCACATCTGCTGCCCCAGCGTTGCGATCACATCCGCCCCGTAAGGTTCGCCGGTGAGGTTGGCATAGACGGGGATGACCGGTTCCCGCAGGGCTTCTTTCGCCAGCTCCCGCCGGAAGGCTTCCCCCGCCTCCGCCATGAAGGGGGAGTGAAAGGCCCCCCGCACCTTGAGGGGGATGGCCCGGCCCCCGGCGGCCTTTACCGCGGCGGCAAATCCGGCCATTTCCTCCTCCGCTCCGGAGACCGTCACCTGCCCGGGGCAGTTGTAGTTCACGGGCCAGACCTGGCGGAAACCGGCGCAGAGCTTTTCCACTTCTTCATTCGTCAGCTTCACCACGGCGGCCATGCCCGTATTCCGGGCTTCCGCCGCCCGCTGCATCAGCTCTCCCCGGCGGCAGGTGAGCCGGAAGGCAGTCCGGGCATCCATGGCGCCGCCGCAGCAGAGGGCGCTCAGCTCTCCCAGGGAGAAGCCTGCCGCCATGTCCGGCGTGATGCCCGCTTCCCGCATCGCCGCCAGAGCCGCCAGCTCCATGGCCACCATGCAGGGCTGGGTATTGGCGGTCTCCTGCAGCTCCGCTTCGCTGCCCCGGAAGCACTGGTCCAGCGTGCCGGGGCGGATGGCTTCCAGCGCGTCGAACGCTGCCCGGGCAGCCGGGCTGTTTTCATAAAGGTCCAGCCCCATGCCGGGCGCCTGGGCGCCCTGGCCGGAGAATACAAAGGCTATTTTACCCATTTCGCCGCGCTCCTGAGAATGGGTTCCGCCCCCTCGCAGACTTCCCGCACGATCTCGGCGGCAGGCTGCACCTTGTTCACCATGGCGGCGATCTGCCCGGATAGGAAGCAGCCCCTTTCCATGTCGCCCTCCTGCACCGCCAGGCGCAGGGCCCCGGTGCCCATCTTGTCCAGCTCCTCGTCGCTGGCCCCGCCGTATTCGGCTTTCAGGTAAGCGCGGGGGAAGCTGGTGCGCAGGGCCCGCACGGGATGGCCCACCCGCTTGCCGGTGACCATGGTGCACAGGTCCTTGGCCTTCAGGATCTTTTCTTTATAGGCGGGGTGGATGGAACACTCCTCCGCGCTGAGGAAGCGGGTGCCCATCTGCACGCCGCAGGCTCCCAGCATGAAAGCCGCCGCCATGCCCCGCCCGTCGGCAATGCCGCCGGCAGCGAGCACGGGCAGGTCCGTCGCGTCGCAGACCTGGGGCACCAGGACCATGGTGGTCAGCTCTCCCACATGGCCGCCGCTCTCTCCGCCCTCTGCGATGAGGGCGCTGGCGCCGGTGCGGGTCATGAGCTTGGCCATGGCTACGGAGGCCACCACGGGGATCACCTTGATCCCGGCTGAGCGCCACATGTCCATATACTGGGCGGGGTTTCCCGCGCCGGTGGTGACCACCGCCACCTTTTCCTCGGCGGCCAGTCTGGCAATATCGGCGGCATAGGGGCTCATGAGCATGATGTTCAGGCCGAAGGGCTTGCCCGTCAGGTTCTTGGCGATATGGATCTGTTCCCGGACATAGTCCGCCGGAGCGTTCCCGGCGGCCACGATGCCCAGGCCGCCGCCTTCGCTCACAGCCGCGGCCAGGACCCCGTCGGCGATCCAGGCCATGCCGCCCTGGAAAACGGGGTATTCGATCCCCAGAAGATCATTCAGTACGGTATGCAGCATGGTTCAGCCCATCTTGCTCTCGATGAAGGCCGCCAGCTCGCCCACGGTCTCCACCTTCTGGTCCAGCTCCACCTCGAAGCCGATCTTGTCCTCCAGGTCCATCAGCATCTCCACCGTGTCCAGAGAGTCGATGCCCAGGTCTTCAAAACGGCTGTCCGGGGTGATTTCGGAAACGTCGCAGTCGTTCCGGTCAGCGATCAATTCGGCAATAGCGTCAAAAATCATGGTTGGAACCTCCAAAGATATACAAGATATTGCGGACGCATAAGCGGCCTGGCACTATTATATCAGATAGATGATATAAGTCAATATATAATCTAGAGTAAAATACAAGGTAAAACTGAGGAGAAAATTAGTTGACTTGCCGATGATCGGGGACCTGTGCCGCTGTAAAAGAACGCAGAGCGAAATGTTGAAACGCAGGAAGCAGGCTGCCCGGGCGCTCATAGAAAACAGCTCCGGAAACAAGGCGCTTCCGGAGCTGAATGATGGGAAGTATCACGGCGGCGCACCGAGCGCTTCGCCCCCAGGCCGCAGAGACGGCTGCCGGAGAGCGCGCCCGGGCCGACCCTTCCGCGCAGAAACGCCGGGTCTTTCGCATTTCGGCATAGGCGTCTGGCCGTTTGCGCTCATTCAAACTGGCTGGCGTAGAGCCGGTAATAAAAGCCTTTCCGGATCATAAGACTTTCGTGGGTGCCCTGTTCCACCACGTCTCCGTGGTCCACCACCAGGATATGGTCTGCATTCTGTATGGTGGATAGCCGGTGGGCGATGACGAAGCTGGTCCTGCCCGCCATGAGGGTGCGGATGGCCTTCTGGACCTGCCGCTCCGTGCCCGTGTCCACATTGCTGGTGGCCTCGTCCAGGATCAGCATGCTGGTATCATAGAGCATGGCGCGGGCGATGGTGAGAAGCTGCTTCTGCCCCTTGGAGATATTGCCTCCGTCCTCGCTGATGACCGTGTGATAGCCCTGGGGCAGGCGCATGATATAGCCGTGGATGTGGGCGGCCTTGGCTGCGGCCACAACTTCCTCCATGGTGGCGTTTTCTTTGCCGTAGGCGATGTTTTCAAAGATGGTGCCGCGAAAGACCCAGGTATCCTGCAGCACCATGGCGTAGGCTCTGCGCAGGGAATCCATGGTATACTCCCGGCTGGGCCGCTCGTCCACGCAGATCTTTCCGGAATCCGGGTCGTAGAAGCGCATGAGGAGGTTGATGATGGTTGTTTTGCCCGCCCCCGTGGGGCCCACGATGGCCACGGTCTGCCCCGGCTTCGCCTCCATGTCCAGGTGGTGCAGCACGGTCTTTTCCGGCGTATACCCGAAGCTCACGTCCCGGGCTTCCACGTGGCCCCGGCAGTCTTTCAGCTCCGCGGCTCCGTAGACGTCCTTGACCTCCTCCGGCTCGTCCAGAAGGCGGAAAACCCGCTCCGAAGCGGCCAGGGCGGAGAATATCTCATTGATGATGTTGGAGATCTCATTGATGGGGCCGGAGAATTTCCGGGAATAGAGAACGAAGGCGGAGATCTGTTCCAGGCCGACGATGCCCAGCATATAGAGGATGGCGCCGCCCATGCCGATGGCCGCCAGGCCCATGTTGGAGATCATGCCGATGGTGGGTCCCATGCGCACGCCCATGCCGTCGGCGTCCCGATAGGCTTCGGCGGCTTTCCGGTTGATGCGGCTGAAATCCTCGCAGACCCGCTCTTCCTGGGCATAGGCCAGGATGGTCTTCTGCCCGGTGAACATCTCCTCCGCAAAGCCGTTCATTTCCCCATAGGCGGCGCTGCGTTTGGAATACAGGGGCCGCGTCTTTTTCCCCATATACCGGGTGAAGGCGATGGAGATGGGGATGGTGGCCACCATGCACAGCACCAGGGGCAGGGAAATGGCGCACATCATGACGAAGGAACCCACCACCGTCACCAGGGCGGTGAGGATCTGCACCACGTCGGTGGCCAGGGAAGTGGAGACCACGTCGATGTCGTAGCTCACCCGGCTGATGATATCTCCGGCCTGATGCCGGTCGAAGTAGCCAACGGGCAGAGTCATGAGCTTCGTGAACACATCCCGGCGCATATTCCGGGCCACTCTGCGTCCGACGCGCATCATGCCGATGCTCACCAGAAAGCTCATCACATTGCCGCCGGCGTAGCAGCCCAGCATCAGGAGGGCATACCGCTTTACCAGGCCCAGGTCCACATGCCCCGGACCCTGCCGAAAGCCCGCCTCCGCCACGCCGATGGCCTTGCCGGCGAAACGAGGGCCCAGGAGGTTGCCGATATTGCTCAAAAACGCACAGGCCAGGAACAGGAGCACCAGGGCGCGGTAAGTCAGCAGATAGCGAAGGATCCGCCGGAGGGCGCCTTTTGTATCTTTCGGCCGTTCTTTTTTCCCGCCGCGATCACCGGGTCCGGGCATAGTCTTCGCCCCCTTTCACTGCATGTCGCCCATCTGGATCTGATAGGTCTCCCGGTAAACCGGGCAGGATTCCATCAGCTCCTCATGGGTGCCGTAACCGATTATTTTCCCGTCGTCCATCACCAGGATGCGCGTCATGCCCATGATGGAGCTCACCCGCTGGGCGACCATGATGAGCGTGGTATCCCCATAATGGTCGTGGATGGCCCTGCGCATAGCGGCGTCCGTCTTGTAATCCAGGGCGCTGGAACTGTCGTCCAGGATCAGCACTTCCGGCTTTCCCGCCAGAGCCCGCGCCACCAGCAGCCGCTGCTTCTGGCCGCCGGAGAGGTTGGCCCCCTTGATGGCGGCGGCATAGTCCAGCCCTTCCGGCAGGGCGTCCACATATTCCAGGGCCATGGCGTCCCCCAGGGCGGCGCGGATATCCTCCTGGGAGAGAGAACGGCCAAAATTCACGTTTTCCCGCAGCGTATCCTGGAATACCATGTCGTTTTGGAAACAGACCCCGAAGCGGCGGCGGAGCTCGTCCGGATCATATGTCCGGACATCCCGGCCATCCAGGAATATTCCGCCCTCTCCGGCATCATAAAAGCGCAGCAGGAGCTGGATGATGGTGGATTTGCCGCAGCCGGTGGGACCGATGATGCCCAGGCTTTCCCCCTTTTCGATGGTGAAGGAGATGCCGTCCAGGGCCTTTTCCCGGCCCTCTCCCGCAAAATCGCCCTGATCGTCGCTCTGGCTGTCCTCCCCATAGCGGAAGCCTACGTTTTCAAAGCGGATGAAACCGGGAGCGGCAGGGGTAAGCCCTTCTTCCGGGGACAGGATATGCTGATCCGTGCCTGCGCGAAGCACTTCGTCGATGCGGTTGGCAGAGGCGCTGGCTTTGCTCATGGTCATGAAGATCCTGGTCAGACCCATGACGCCCATGGCGATCATATTAAAATAGGTGAGGAATGCCAGGATGACCCCCGGTTCCATAGTACCGTCGTTCACCCGTCGGGCCCCCAATAATACGACCAGAGTCAGACCGACATTCAGGCAGAATTGGAGGAAGGGTCCCGGGATGGCCATGACCGTGCTGGCGGTGATGTCCGTCTCGGTCATGTCCTCGTTGGCGTCGGCAAAACGCTTCTTCTCATATTCCGATTTGGAGAGGGCCTTCACCACCCGGATGCCGGTGATGTTCTCCCGCATGATCCGAACCAGCACATCCAGCTTGCCCTGGACGCGGGCATACATGGGGATGCCCTTGGCCGAGACCGCCAGCACGATCAAAATAAGCAGGGGAAGCATGATCACCAGGATCATGGCGAGAGAAGCGTCCATGGCCAGGGTCATGGCCACGCCGCCCAGGAGCAGCATAGGCGCACGGATGCACAGAGCCTGGAGCTGCTGCACGGCGGACTGCACATTGTAGCTGTCGGAGGTCATGCGGGAAATGAGGGAGGGGAGACCGAAAGCGTCGAACTGGTTGCCGCTGAGGTAGGCGATCTTTCGGAAAAGCGCCTGCCGCACATCGTAGCTGACGCGATGGGCATTTTCGATGGCCCAGCGGTTGGCGGTGACATTGAGCATCCTGGTGACGATGGCTGCGGCAAACATGAGACAGCCCCAGAGGATGACCGGCTTCAGCTGCCCCAGGGGCACCACATAGTCGATGATGTGCTCCAGGATATAGGGGATGGAGAGCTCCGCCAGAGTGCCGAGGAGCTTGAGCGCTACGGCAAGGAAGATGGTCTTTCCATAGCGTCCCATGGAGCGGAAGATCAGTTTCAAGGATCCCTCACCCCTTCCGTCGAGAGCAGCTGGAACGCGTTTTCCCGCAGGCGCGCCGTCAGCTTTTCCAGCTGCGCCTGTTCGTCGTCGCTGAATCCCGTCAGGATCGCATCGGTGAAGTGCTCGAAGGCTTCGTGGATGCGGGGATAGACTTCCATCGCCTTGTCTGTGGGATAGACCAGGCGGCAGCGTCCGTCCTCGGCAGGGGCTTCCCGGCGGATATAGCCCTGTTCCTCCAGCTTCATCAGCTGGTGCGCTACCGTGGTCTTGTCCAGATACAGGGCGGAGATCAGCTCCTCCTGGGCCAGGCCGGGACGGCGGCACACATGGCTGAGGAGCATCTGCTGGGCGGGACGCAGCTCCGTGTCCCCCAGGGAGCGGGCACGGTACAGCTTGCAGCATCTTCCGACGCTGAGGATATCGCCCAGGGCGCGGCTGCGCATATCATCGCCTCCTTCTTCACAGGTAAAAGTATACGCCGGTTAGTTGTATATTGCAACTATTTAACAGGCCGGATGCGCCGTCCTTCCGCCACTTGCCCCCAAAGGCCGCTTATGCTAGAATTGCGGAGAAAACAACTGGAAAATACGCAGAAAACGGAGACAGGCATGGATCGCATCACAGAACGCATTTCGAAAGAACTGAACAAGCCGGCACAGCTGGTGCAGAACGTTATCGGCCTGCTGGATGAGGGGAATACCGTCCCCTTTATCGCCCGGTATCGGAAAGAGGCCCACGGCGCCATGGATGACACCGCCCTGCGGACGCTGGAGGAGAGGCTCCGCTACCTCCGAAGCCTGGAACAGCGGCGGGAGGAGATCCGCAGGCTCATCGACGAGCAGGAGAAGCTCACCCCCGAGCTCAGCGGAGAGATCGACCGGGCGGAGACCCTGTCCGCCCTGGAGGACATCTATCGACCTTACCGGCCGAAGCGCCGCACTCGCGCTTCCATCGCAAAAGAGAAAGGCCTCGAACCGCTGACAGCTGCGATCCTCCTCCAGCCCCAGAAGGCGCCGGAAGAGCTTGCAAAAGCCTATGTAAATGAAGAAAAGGGCGTGGCGACAGTGGAGGACGCCCTTGCAGGCGCTTCGGACATCATTGCCGAACAGGTCAGCGATTCCGCGGAAAACCGGAAGAAGCTGAGAGAGACCATCACTAGGCGCGGCAGCCTCCGGGTGGAAGCCGCCGGAACGGAAGACAGCGTTTATCGCCTTTATTATGACTTCTCCCAACCGGTATCCAGGCTTCAGGGTCATCAGATCCTGGCGATCAACCGGGGGGAAAAGGAAGGTTACCTCAAGGTGTCCCTGGATCTGGACCGGGAACTGGCCCTGAACGAGATCTCCCGGGGGATGGTCCGACCGGGGGCGAGGAACGAAGGCTTCCTGCAAGCGGCCATAGCGGACGGTTATGACCGTCTCCTGCAGCCCAGCATGGAGACGGAAACCCGCGCCACATTAACGGACGCAGCCGCGGAAGGGGCGATCCACAATTTTGCCCTGAACCTGAAGCCGCTCCTGATGGCGCCGCCGGTGAAGGGCAAAGTGACCATGGGGCTGGACCCCGGTTACCGCATGGGGTGCAAGGTGGCGGTCGTCGATCCCACGGGAAAGGTGCTGGATACCGCCGTGGTCTATCCCACCCACGGGGAAAAGCAGCGTGCCGCCTGCATCGATACCTTGGCCGCCATGATCCAAAAGCATGGCGTGGAGCATATCGCCATCGGCAACGGCACGGCCTCCCGGGAGACGGAGCAGATGACCGTGGATCTGCTGCACCGCTGTCCCGGCGTCAGCTATATGGTAGTAAGCGAAGCGGGCGCCAGCGTTTACAGCGCAAGCAAGCTGGCGGCGGAGGAATTCCCGCAGTACGACGTGAACCTCCGCAGCGCCGTTTCCATCGCAAGAAGGCTGCAGGACCCCCTGGCAGAGCTTGTTAAGATCGAGCCCAAAGCCATCGGCGTGGGCCAGTATCAGCATGACATGCCGCAGAAGCGGCTGGAGGAGAGCCTGGACGCCGTGGTGGAGGACTGCGTAAACGCCGTCGGCGTGGACCTGAATACCGCGTCGCCCTCTCTGCTGCGGCGGGTCAGCGGCCTTACGGCAGCTACGGCAAAGAACATCGTGGCTTACCGGGAAGCAAACGGCGCTTTCCATTCCCGCAGGCAGCTCCTGAAGGTGCCCAAGCTCGGCCCGAAAGCATACGAACAGTGCGCCGGCTTCCTGCGGGTGCCGGAGAGCGCCTCCATCCTGGACAATACCGCCGTTCATCCGGAAAGCTATGCTTCAGCCGAGCGGCTGCTGACGCTCTGCGGTTTTTCCATGGATGACGTAAAGGCGGGGAAGCTCGGCGAGCTGCCCCGGCGGCTGAAGGACAGGGGAGAGGAAAAGACGGCAGCGGACTGCGCCGTGGGCGTGCCTACGCTGCGGGACATCGTAAGCGAACTGATGAAGCCGGGGCGCGACCCCCGGGACGAGCTGCCAAAGCCCATCTTCCGCACGGACATCCTGGACATGAAAGATTTGCAGCCCGGCATGGTCCTCAGCGGCACCGTGCGAAACGTGATCGATTTCGGCGCCTTCGTGGATATCGGCGTCCATCAGGACGGACTGGTGCATATTTCCGAGCTCTGTGACCGATTCGTGAAGCATCCCAGCGAGGTGGTCAGCGTCGGAGATACGGTGAAGGTCGTGGTGCTTGGGGTGGACGAGAAAAAGAAGCGTATCTCCCTGAGCATGAAGCAGGTCAGGGAATGAGAATGGTTTGCCTGCTCCCTGCATAATACGCCCACATCGAGAAAAGAAAAACTGTGGGGTCGGAAAGCGGCATGGCTTCCCGACCCCCATTTTATATGTTTTATGTTGATGGACGGCCCGGTTCCAGACTGAAAATGTTTTCAAATGGGATCGCCGTACCGTCTGCCAGCTCCAGCATCCCCCAAAGGGGATCCACCCTTTTTGCATTCCCGCTTACAGTCCGATAAGAACCGCCGGTTTTGCGGGCATCCGGCTCGAAATAGACGACGGTGACTTCCGGGTCTGTTTTCAACCGGCCCTGCAATTCCGAGAGCGATTGGCTGATGATCTGCTTCTGCTCTTCCGTCAGCTCGCGTTTATCCTCCGTGAGGCGGGCGGTTTCCGTGATAGCTGCGTCGTAACCCGTCAGAGCGGCAAAGGGGGAGAACTGGGCCGCCCGGTCGAGCATGGGCATCCGAGGATGCGTCTCGGACACAGGGCGGGGGAGACCGATGATGTCGTCATACTCATGGGAAATATCCATCACGCCTTGTGACCTCCGATCTGATTGTTCCGCTCGCGTCCGGTTGCGCCTTCCTCGTAGCTCGTGCCGTGCAGGATGGAGTTTTTGCCGTAGCGGCGCTTGATGGAGAGCATAGCCTGCTGCAGGCGTTTTTCTTTTTCCAGCTCTTTTTCTTCCGCTTCTTCCTGTTTGCGTACATCGTCGTAATCGGTGAAGAGGTCCATCTGCCGGTAGTCCGCTTCCTTCAGGGAATCCGCCGGGACTGCGTGATTGGCGACGACATACATCCGCCGCACCAGCAGGGCGGGATCGACGATCCGGTCATAAAGACGAAGCATAGCGGCCATGATGAGCTTCGTGCTGGAGGTCTGCCTGCCGACGTTCTCGCTGCCATGGGCCTGCTTGGGTATCTTCCGTCCGTACCAGTCCTCGGCGACCTCGCCCTGGAAATCCTTCGTCAGGCTCGCTGTATCGTAGCCGACGGTCAATACGACCTGGTCCGCGACAAGGTTCTTTTCCACCAGGTCCAGCACGAGGCCGTCCGTCATTTCCCGCACGATCATTCTGGCCTTCTCTGCCGTATACGGTTCCGGAAGCACCTGGCCGATGCTGATGCTGCTGCTCTCCGGCTTATATGCCTTGATGTGTTTGATCTCACAGGGTTCCCAGCCCCAGGCGTGGTCGATCAGAAGCTCCGCATGGACGCCGAACAGCTTGTATAACAGCTCTTCGTTCCGGATGTCGCCGGGTCCGCCGACGGAGCAGCGGGCTACGTCCCCCATGGTGTGCATGCCATATTCCGCGAGCTTCTTCGCGTAACCTCGCCCGACACGCCAGAAATCGGTGATCGGCTTGTGAGACCAAAGATATTGCCTGTATGTCCGTTCGTCCAGTTCTGCGATGCGGACGCCGTCTTTATCAGCCGGTATGTGTTTGGCCCAGATGTCCATTGCGACCTTGCAGAGATAAAGATTCGGACCGATGCCCGCCGTGGCGGTGATGCCGCTGGTCTTCAACACGTCACGGATCATCAGCATGGCGAATTCCCGGGCTGTGATCCCTCTGGTTTTCAGGTATTCCGTCGCATCTATGAATACTTCGTCGATGGAATAAACGTGGATATCCTCCGGCGCGACGTATTTCAGATAAGTCTGATAGATCCGGGTGCTGTATTCGATATAGTAGGACATGCGGGGCGTTGCGACGATGTAGTCCAGCTCCAGGGAGGGATCCGCTGCAAGCTCCGACGCATCGGAGGATTTGCCGGTGAATACATGGCCGGGCGCTTTGGCACGACGCATGGCATTTGCCGTCTTCACCTGCTGAACGACTTCAAAGAGACGCGGCCTGCCGGGTATGCCGACGGCTTTCAGAGAAGGGGAGACGGCAAGGCAGATCGTCTTTTCCGTTCTGCTCGCATCCGCAACGACCAGATTTGTCGTCATCGGGTCTTTCCCCAGCTCCCGACATTCCACGGAAGCGTAAAAGCTCTTGAGGTCGATCGCAATATACTGCTTGTCCAACTCCTGCGCCTCCTCCCGGATAAGTATTTGCCATTTGCTATGACCGCTGCGGCCAATGGGGGGTGAAGAATAGGCTGCCGCGCTTTCCCCAAGGTTTCTCCGCCGTCCTTATCCGGCCCGTTCCCGGGCTTCCGCCTCCAAACGTTCCATAGCCTTTCCCATGGCGGGGCGGTAGATGACCAGCAGCATCACGATGGCAATGAGCCAGCCGATGGGGTAGGAGATATACAGATGGAACAGCGTCCGGTGATGCGGGAAGTAGGCAAAGGACCAGATCAGGCGGAACACAAAGAGGGCAAATATGTTGATGACAGCCGGGGCGACGGATACGCCGTAACCCCGCAGAAAAGCATTCAGAGTGCCCATGACGGAGTAGATGAAGGCGAATGTGGCCACCGCCTTCGCCCGATCGGCGCCGAAGGCGACGGCTTCCGGCGTCTCCGGGAGGAACAGGGCCACAAGCTGATACCGAAACAGGAGACCGATAGCCCCGCAGATCATGCCGGCCAGGACGGTGACGATCATGCTGTCCCGGCGCACGGTCCTGGTCCGGTCAAAGAGCCCGGCGCCCACGCACTGGCCGGTGAACACGGTGCAGGCCTGGGTCAGGTTTTCGATGGTGATGAAGATCAGACTGTCGATATTCAGCGCCGCAGCGTTGCCGGAGACCGCCAGGCTGCCAAGGGAGTTCACACAGGTCTGCAAGGGGATGTCCGAGGCGGCCAGCATAGCGGCCTGGAGGCCTGCCGGGAAACCGATGCGCAGGATCCTGCCGATCTTCTCCCTGCGCAGGCAGAGCTTCCGCAGGTCCAGGCGCCAGGCTTCTTCCTCGTGAAGGAGGGCGTGGATGGCGAGAAAAGCGGACAGGTACTGGGTGATCACCGTCGCCACGGCGACGCCCACCACATTCCAATGGAACAGGGCAACAAAGACGATGTTCAATATAAGATTCGTCGCGCCGGAGATGGCAAGGAAAATCAGGGGATGGCGGGAATCACCCCGGGAGCGCATAAGGGAAGCGCCGGTGTTATATACCATCTGGGCGGGCATACAGAGAAAATACAGCCGCAGATAGGTCGCAGCGTCGCCGATGATGTCCTCCGGCGCATGCATCATTTTAAGGATCGTTCCGGCGAGGCCTTCGCCCAGGAAGAGCACGAAAACGCCGATCAGAAAGGCAAGCAGCAGGGAAACATGCATGGTCTCCCGGAAGCTCTCCGGATCGTTTGCCCCCGCGTCGTTCGCCGCGCAGACGGTGACGCCGGCAGACAGCCCGCCGAAAAAGCAGATGATGAGCATGACAAAGGCAAAGGTAGCGCCTACCGCGGCAAGGGCAGAGCTTCCGGCAAAGCGGCCGACCACCAGGCTGTCTGCCGAGCTGAACAGCGTTTGAAGCCATCCGGTGAGCACCAGGGGAACGGAGAAGCGCAGGAGGCTGCCCATCACATTCCCATGTAACATATCGATCCTGTTTTTCACTAACACTCCATCCTTCTTATGGCGATCCGACCGGGCGGAGATCCTATGTCCGCCTGACAGCCTGTTTCATTTAAGGTATTTTACCATAGGACAGGCCAACATACAATTATGATTAAAGACAGCCCGGAGCCTGACAGCTCAAAAATGAGCAACACCGCACGCTGCTGACCGGTCGAGCCTGGCAGAGCTTTCAGAGTTCCCGCGCACATTCCGTGCCTGCGTTTCCATGCGGACCGCAGCGCATCTCCGATCAACGGAATCAGGGCCTCCGGCTATCCGGAGGCCCTTGCGGATCTGCTTTGTTTCAGACTTTCCTGCAGGCGGCGTTGAAGGATGGGTTGACCGCGTAGATGTTCTTCTGATCCTGCCGGTCCTGCACCAGCTGCAGGGCTTCGCCGAAGCGCTGGAAGTGGACGATCTCCCGTTCCCGCAGGAAGCGGATGACCTGATTCACGTCGGGGTCGTCGCTGAGCCGCAGGATGTTGTCATAGGTGGCCCGCGCCTTCTGCTCGGCAGCCATGTCCTCCGTCAGGTCGGCGATGGTATCGCCTTTGACCTGCATGGAAGCGGCGCTCCAGGGCACCCCGGCGGCGGAGGCGGGATAGACCCCGGCGGCATGGTCCACGAAGTAGGCGTCGAAGCCGCCGGTGTGCAGCTGCTCCTCCGACAGGCAGCGGGTCAGCTGGTGCACCAGGGCACCGATTATCTCCAGATGCCCCAGTTCCTCGGTGCCGATGTCCGTCAGCAGGCCCTTCAGCTCCGGATAGGGCATGGAGTAGCGCTGGCTGAGATAGCGCAGGGAAGCGCCCAGTTCCCCGTCGGGGCCTCCGTATTGGGTGAGGATGATGCTGGCGAGTCTGGGATTCACATTCTTGATATTGACGGGAAATTGCAGCTTCTTTTCATAAACGAACATCAGTCGTCCCTCCTCTCGCAGGCTTCGCAGCCGGGACCGTATTCCCAGGGCCAGGGATCGCCGACCCAGTTATAGCCGCCTTCCAGAGTGACCTGCATCTGCCGCAGGGGGCCGTAGCGGGCCGTGAAGGTCTCCTCGCCCTGCTTCAGCAGCGCCGCGTATTCGGTATAATAGCGAAGGGCCTCCCGGTCCTCCGGGTGGGTGTCCAGATAGAGCCCCAGCTCCTGAACGACGAAGTTCAGGGACATAAGCTCCCCAAGGGGCGTGCCGCTCCACCCTGCGGGCGTCGCATTGGCGACGTTCATCCAGGGCAGGTCCAGGCCGGGGAACAGGGTGCCCTTTGCCAGGGCGTCCTCCGGGTTGTATCGGCGGCAGCCCTGGGGCTGTACGGGAACGTAAGATGCCGCCAGGCGTCCGCAGGCGGGCAGGGGAGCCCCGCCCCGCGGGCAGGCGCCGCTGCGGTCATTCATCATATCCATGCTTTCCTCCTTGATGACCCGGCTTCCCGGGCCGCTGCATTGGGGACGCCGGATCCCGGCGCCCGCAGCATCCTATGAGAGAGCGGCCTATCTTGTGTATATGCCGTGTTTTTCCCATGCGGAGGCACGAATAATTGTACAGAGTTACAAACGAGGTTTTGTTGACAAGTTTTCGGCGAATCGTTATAATACTTAGGAATAAGTATGACCCCTAGGGTTACTATTGAAGGAGGTACCTGGCAAATGCTCGATCCGACTGTATACAAAGACTGGCAAATCGCTGAGGAAGCTGAAAAGACGCTCCCCAGCGTGGAAGAGTTCCGCAAGAAGATGGGACTGCTTCCCGACGAGATCATCCCCTACGGCAAGACCCCGAAGCTGGACTTCATGAAGATCATGGAGCGTCTGAAGGACAAGCCCAACGGCAAGTTCATCGAAGTCACCGCCATCACCCCCACTCCTCTGGGCGAGGGCAAGTCCACCACCAGCCTCGGCCTGATCGAAGGCCTCGGCAAGCTGGGCAAGAACGTGGGCGGCTGCCTGCGTCAGCCCTCCGGCGGCCCCACCTTCAACGTGAAGGGCACCGCGGCCGGCGGCGGCAACGCGCTGCTCATGCCCATGACCGAGTTCTCCCTGGGCCTCACCGGCGATATCAACGACATCATGAACGCGCATAATCTGGCCATGGTGGCGCTGAATGCCCGTATGCAGCACGAGCGCAACTACTCCGACGAAGGCCTTGCCAAGCGCGGCCTGAAGCGTCTGGATATCGACCCCGAGCGCGTGGAGATGGGCTGGGTCATCGACTTCTGCGCCCAGTGCCTCCGCAACATCAAGATCGGCCTCGGCGAAGGCAAGTCCAACGGCTTCCCCATGGACTCCAAGTTCGGCATCGCCGTGGGCAGCGAGCTGATGGCCATCCTCGCCATCGCCACCGACCTGAAGGACCTGCGTGAGCGTATCGGCAACATCATCGTTGCTTACGACAAGAAGGGCAACCCCGTGACCACCCACGACCTGGAAGTCGATGGCGCCATGGCCGCCTGGATGCGCAACACCATCAATCCCACCCTCTGCTACACCGTCGAGCATCAGCCCTGCCTGGTGCATGCCGGCCCCTTCGCCAACATCGCCATCGGCCAGAGCTCCATCATCGGCGACCGTCTGGCCCTCAAGCTGTTCGACTACCATGTCACCGAGTCCGGCTTCGCTGCCGACATCGGCTTCGAGAAGTTCTGGAACGTCAAGGCCCGCCTCAGCGGCCTGACCCCCAATGTCTCCGTCCTGGTCTGCACCATCCGCGCTCTGAAGATGCACGGCGGCGGCCCGGCTGTCGTTGCCGGCAAGCCTCTGCCCGAGGAGTACAAGACCGAGAACCTGGAGCTGCTTGAGAAGGGCTGCGAGAACCTGTTCCATCATGTGAACACCGTCAAGAAGTCCGGCATCAAGCCCGTCGTCTGCATCAACAAGTTCTACACCGACACCGACGCCGAGGTGGAGCTGATCAAGCGCCTCTGCAAGGAGCAGGGTGTCCGCTGCGCCGCTTCCGACCATTGGCGTTACGGCGGCGAAGGCGCCAGGGAGCTGGCCGAGGCCGTTATCGACGCTTGCGAAGAGCCCGTCAATCTGAAGTTCCTCTATCCTCTGGAAATGCCTCTGCGTCAGCGCGTCGAGCTGATCGCCAAGGAAGTCTACGGCGCCGACGGCGTCGATTGGTCTCCTCTCGCCACCGAGAAGGCCGAGCGCTTCGAGAGTGATCCTCACTACGCCGACTTCTGCACCATGATGGTCAAGACCCATCTGTCCCTGTCCGACAAGCCCGAGGTCAAGGGCGTGCCCAAGGGCTGGCGTCTGCCCATCCGTGACATCCTGGTCTATGGCGGCGCCAAGTTCCTGTGCCCCATGGCCGGCACGATCAGCATGATGCCCGGCACCTCCTCCGACCCCGCCTACCGCCGCATCGACATCGACGTCAACACCGGCAAGGTCAGCGGTCTGTTCTGATCACACAAATTCTGGAGAGGTAAACCAATGAGTTTTCTGAATCAGGATATTCAGGCGTTTACCGACGTTCTCGCCTCCAAGGCCTCCGTGCCTGGAGGCGGGGGCGCCTCCGCTCTGGTAGGCGCCGTCGGCACCGCCCTGGGCTCCATGGTGGGCGCCCTCACCGTCGGCAAGAAAAAGTATGCCGATGTGGAAGCCGAGATCATCGAGCTCATGAAAAAGGCTGATGTGGTCCGCGCCGAGCTGCTGAAGCAGATCGACGAGGATGCCCGCGTTTTCGAGCCCCTGAGCAAGGCCTACGGCCTGCCCAAGGAGACCGAGGAAGAGAAGGCCCACAAGGCGAAGGTCATGGAAGCCTGCCTGCATGAGGCCTGCTCCGTGCCTATGGAGATCATGGTCAAGTGCTGTGAAGCCATCGAGCTGCAGAAGGAATTCGCGGCCAAGGGCTCCAGCCTCGCCATTTCCGACGCCGGCGTCGGCGTCGCCTTCTGCAAGGCCGCCCTGCAGGGCGCCAGCCTGAATGTGTTCATCAACACGAAGAGTATGAAAGAGCGCGAGTATGCCGACGACCTCAACAAGAAGGCCCTGGCGATGCTCGACAAGTATGTTCCCATGGCCGACGAGATCTACGAGAGCGTATTTGCCCGTCTGCGCCCTGCGAAATAAGGAGAAGAAAATGGCTGAGATTCTGAAGGGAAAAGAAGTCGTAGCCGCGATGAAGGAAAAGATGATCGCGGACGTGGCCGAGCTCCAGGCGAAGGGCGTCAACCCCACCCTGGCCATCGTGCGCGTCGGCGAGCGTCCCGACGACATCAGCTATGAGAAGG
Source organism: Oscillospiraceae bacterium (assembly GCA_902795345.1). Classification (GTDB taxonomy): domain Bacteria; phylum Bacillota; class Clostridia; order Oscillospirales; family Oscillospiraceae; genus UBA1774. The sequence continues at coordinate 2,348 of CADBKO010000014.1, read as the reverse complement.
GCGCCATGACCCGCTGCAAGGGCATCGGCGTCGCTGTGAAGAATTTCGTCCTCCCCGCCGACTGCACCCAGGACGACCTGCTGGCCGTCATCAAGGAAGTCAACGAGGACAAGGGCATCCACGGCTGCCTGCTGTTCCGTCCCCTGCCCAAGACCATGGACGAGAACTTCATCCGCAACCAGCTGGATCCCGCCAAGGACGTGGACGGCATCACCGACCTGAGCATGGCCGGCACCTATGCCTGCACGGAGCTGGGCTTCCCCCCCTGCACCCCCTATGCCTGCATGGAGATCCTGGAGCATTTCGGGATCGACCTGAAGGGCAAGCGGGTCTGCGTGGTGGGCCGCAGCCTGGTGGTGGGCAAGCCCGCCGCCATCATGGCCATCCAGCGCAACGGCACCGTCACCGTCTGCCATACCAAGACCAAGGACATGGCTTCCGTGGCCCGTGAGGCCGACGTCATCATCGCCGCCGCCGGCAAGGCCGGCGTGGTGGGCGAGGGCTTCTTCAGGGAAGGCCAGGTCGTCATCGACGTGGGCATCAACTTCGACGAGGAAGGCAACATGAAGGGCGACGTGGACTTCGCCGCCGCCGAGCCCGTCGTGGCCGCCATCACCCCCGTTCCCGGCGGCGTGGGCACCGTCACCACCAGCGTTCTCGTGAAGCATGTTATTCAGGCTGCCCAGCGGACGCTGAAATAAGAGCGCGATTTTCAGCGAATTTGGTGCTAAATTGGTGTTGTTATTCAAAGAAATCCCTGTTATAATAACAACGCTAAATGTGTAATTCATTTTAGAGAGGGTTAATAAATGATCATCATTGCCGAGAAAATCAACGGTTCCATCCCCTCCATGGCCAAATACATTGCCGAGCGCAACGAGGAAGCCATCAAGGATATCGCCATCCGTCAGGCTGAGCAGATCGGTGAGAGCAAGGGCTTCATCGACGTTTGCTCCTCCGTGGCTCCCGAAGTCGAGTTCGAGACCATGCGCTGGCTGCTGGACCTGGTCCAGGGCGTCACCGATATGCCCATCAGCATCGACAGCCCCAATGCCGAGTGCCTCGTGGAGCTGCTTCCCTATGTGAAGAAGCCCGGCCTGGTGAACTCTGTTTCCGGCGAAGGCAACAAGATCGACCTGATCTTCCCCATGCTGGCCAAGCCCGAGTATAAGGATTGGGAAGTCATGGCCCTTCTGAGCGACGACACCGGTATCCCCAAGAGCGCGGCTGACCGTCTGCGCGTGTTCGACAAGATCATGGCCAAGGCGAAGGAATACGGCATCGCCCCCAGCCGCATCCACATCGATCCCCTGGTGGAGATGCTCTGCACCTCCGAAGACGGCATCGCCATGGTGGAAGAGGTCATGGCCAAGATCCGTGAGCAGTATCCTTCCATCCACATCTCCGGCGCCGTCAGCAACATCAGCTTCAACCTGCCTGCCCGTAAGCTGGTCAACATGGCTTTCGTCTGCCTCGCCATCAAGGCCGGCATGGACTCCGCCGTGTTCGATCCCCTGGACAAGCAGCTGCTGGGCGTGATCTACGCCACCGAAGCTCTGCTGGGCCAGGATGATTTCTGCATGGAGTATATCGGCGCCTTCCGCGACGAGCGTATCGCCGCCACCACCAAGAAGAAGGCCTGAGTCCCCTAGGAGAACAAAGAGGTCCATTTTCCAATGTGTGTCCATTTGCCTTAGGCAAATCAATTTTATAGGAGGAATTAGAAAATGAGTAAGCTTGAAGAAGTCGCGGCTGCTGTTGAAAAAGGCAAGGTTAAGATCGTTGCTGGTCTGACCCAGGAAGCTCTGGACGAGGGCTTCTCCGCTGCCGAGATCCTGAACACCGGCATGATCGGCGCCATGGCCGTCGTCGGTGAAAAGCTCAAGAACAACGAGATCTTTGTCCCTGAGATGCTGATCGCTGCCCGTGCCATGAAGAAGGGCGTCGAGGTCCTGACTCCCTATCTGAAGGCTGCCGGCACCGAGTCCAAGGGCAAGCTGATCCTCGGCACCGTCGCGGGCGACCTGCACGACATTGGCAAGAACCTGGTCGGCATGATGATCGAAGGCGCCGGCTTCGAGGTCATTGACCTTGGCGTTGACGTGCCCGCCGAGAAGTTCATCGAGTGCATGAAGGAGAACCCGGACTGCAAGATCGTTGCTCTGTCCGCCCTGCTCACCACCACCATGCCCGCCATCAAGTCCACCATCGACGCCATCGTCGCTGCCGGCCTGCGCGACACTGTCAAGATCATGATCGGTGGCGCCCCTGTTACCCAGGCTTTCGCTGACGAAGTCGGCGCCGACGGATACTCCGAGGACGCTGCTTCCGCCGCTGAGCTGGCCAAC
>CADBKO010000013.1 GCA_902795345.1 Oscillospiraceae bacterium | reverse complement strand
GATAGAGAAGCGGTTTCGCCGCAGCTCCTTCAGGATGATCTTCCCGTCCCGCATGAGGATGCTGGGGCGCCCGAAGCAGAAGGCGCGGAAAGCCCTGCTTTTCAGGCTGAGCCAGGAGATCAGCAGCTCGCAGCTCAGGAGAATGGCGATGGGAAGCAGCCCGTTGAGCAGCGGTATGCCGATATCCTGCAGCGGATGGGCGGCCATATCGGTGATGAGCACCGCCACGACCAGTTCGCTTGGTTCCAGCTCGCCCAGCTGCCGTTTGCCCATGAGGCGCATGGCGGCGTAGATGCTCAGGAATACGATGATCGTGCGCACGGTGATGACAGCCATTGCAGCGCCTCCTTTCGGTTTACATTTTCCCAATCCGGTTCGGGATTATTTCGACATTTCCTGGAAGGGAGCTGCGCCGGGTATCAAACCCGGGGAAACGGAAATGCTGATGACCGGCTGCCGGACGGAGCGGAACAACGAAAAGCGGGAGAATAGATCCTCTCCCGGAGATCCTTGGATGATCCCAGATTTGAGAAAAAGAGGAATTTGATGAATATGCTGAAAAAAGCATGTATTTTGCTGCTGGCTTTTACCCTGCTGCTCGGCTGCGGCTGCACCATTGTGCAGAAGCCCGAGCCGACGAAGCCTGCTATCGCCCTTCAGGAGACGCCTTCTCCGGAACCTGCCGCGACCCCCGCGCCGACAGACCTGCCCACACCGGAGCCTACACCGGAGCCCACCGCGGAACCCACGCCGGAGCCTGCCCCGGAACCCACGCCGGAGACCGGGGAATCTACGGGCTATCGCCGGGGCCTATGTTCCTTCGACGACCTCAGCTATGAGCGCCCGGATTTCGACAGCCTGGCAGCGAGGATCGAGGAGATCCGTGCTATGGTAACGGACGGGACGCCCAGCGAGGACATCCTGGAAGCCTATGAAGCCCTGGATGAAGCCTTCTATGAGATCAACAATGCCTATGCCATCGCCTCTCTCTACTCCGCCATCGACACCACGGACGAGTATTATTCTTCGGAAGAAGAACTGCTGGCGGAAAAGAGCAGCGAATTGCAGGTGCTGGCCACCAAGCTGGAGATCGACATCTATGAGTCCGAGCATAGGGACATCGTATTCTATGATTGGACGGAAGAGGACTTCGCATATCTGCGCATCGCGGAAAAGCTCTATGACGACGAATATGTGACCCTGAATACCCGTCTGGAAGGGATCACCACCGAATACTGGAACGCCCAGACGGAGACCACGGTGGAATACCGGGGCAAGGCCTACACGATGGATGAACTGGAAGAGCTGAATATCGACGATGATACCTACTATTCACTGCTGAACGAGTATTACCGCAATCTGAACGCCGTGGCGGGGGAGCTCTATCTGGAACTTATCGGGATCGAGAAGCGCATCGCCGCCAAGACCGGGTTCGACAACTATGCCGAGTTCGCCTATGCCTTCGAGTATGAGCGGGACTACACCGTGGAGGATGCCGCCGAGCTGTCCGCTGCCGTGAAGAAATACTGCGTGGATGCATTGGAGGACCTTTACGGCAGCCTTACAAATCCGGAGCGGCTGGGCCTGCAGACCGCCTTCAACGGCAAGAACCAGCTGGAAAAGCGCCGGGAATATATCGAGGAATATGTGCGGGAGATCTCTCCCGATATGGTGGAAGCCTATAACTATCTGGTGGAATATCAGCTCAGCGTCATCACGGACAGTCCGGTCAGCCGGGCGGGAGCCTATACCACCTTTATGCCCACCTATGATATCCCCTTCATCTATCTCCAGGAGGAGGGGGGATTCTATGACGTCACGACGTTCATCCATGAATTCGGCCATTTTTACAGCAATTATATGGGTGGAAGGGAAACCGCCTATAATATGAGCCTGGATACCAAGGAGATCTGCTCCCAGGCCAATGAGCTGCTGTTCCTGCCCTATTACGGCAAGTATTACAAGCCGGATACCTATGCCGGCGTCGTCAAGTATCAGATGATCAACGCCCTGAGCTCGCTGATCCAGGGCTGCCTGTATGATGAATTCCAGCAGTATGTCTTTTCTCACGATCTGCAGACGGTGGAGGAGATCAACGAGGCTTACTGCGAGATCAGCCGATCCTATGGCATGGGGGACGATTACTACTATGTGGATTTGGACTATGTCTGGGTGGACGTTCTCCACAATTTCGAAGTCCCCATGTATTATATCAGCTACGCCACCTCCATCGTCCCCGCGCTGCAGATCATGGAGCTCTCCCTGACGGACCGGCAGAAGGCGATAGACGTGTATAACGACATCGTCGCCAGCGATCCGGACATGAGCTTTTCGGAGGTCCTGGCCATGGCAGGCCTGGCCGATCCCTTTGACGAGCAGACCATTGCGGGCGTGGTGGACGCCATCCTGGATTACACCGGCATCGGCGGCTGAAACGGAATAAAAAACTCCCTTGTCCGGCGGACAAGGGAGTTTGTCGTATCAGGATCAGTCGAGCTTCGTCTTGGGGTCGCGGAATTCGGTCAGACGGGCTTCGTAAGCCTGGAGCGCTTCCGTGAAGAAGGCGGGCAGCTCTTCGCTGCCGAGGGAGATCAGCAGCCGCTGGGTCAGCAGGGGATTCAGCACCAGCAGCGGTCCCAGCAGGTAGGTGCCGATGAAATTGCCCACCCGATAACCCTCATAGGCGCAGTCCTGATCCAAGCCGATGCCCCGGGTCACCTTGGCGAAGCCCTGCAGCCCCGCGCCGGGGACGCTGTGGCTGAAACGGCTGTTGAAGGCCGTGATCTCGATCCCTTCGGTATTTCCCAGGAAAAGCCCGTTGTAGCGGTGGGCGATGTCCCGCCGGGAACGAAGCTCCACGACGCCCAGGCCATCCAGGGTCGTTTCACCGGCAGTGATGCTCTTGCCCAGCAGCTCCATACTGTTGCCGGTAAAGAGACCGTGGAGCCCGCCCGTCAGCTTCTCGGAAAGGGCCCCGGCATAGGGCCGGAGCTCCTCCAGCGCGATCCCCTGGCCCCGTTCCGTCATGGGGCCGGAGTAGACAAAGCACACCTCCGGGTCCGATACGAAAGCGGGCGCCTCCCCGATATGCGTCTCCACATATTCCGCCTGGGGCAGGCACTGGCGCAGATAGCGCATATTCGCGCTGTCGCCATACAGGTTTCCCAGTTCCGGATAAAGGTATTCCAGCTTCATGCTTTCCGCATCCTTTCCGCGATGGCGTCTCTGACTTCCGTGGCTTGTCCGTGCCGGTAGACCTCGAACAGGACGAAGACCTTTTCACATTCCTCCAGCGCGACCTGAGCGGCGGCGTCGGCGGCCTTCCGGACCGCTTGGACCCGTTGGGGATCGGCGCCGGCCAGCAGGAGCCGAAGTCGGGTGTCCAGACAGCGTTTTCCCACCGCAAGGACCTGCACGATATCGTCGTTACAGAGGAATTCAAAGTCCGCGTCATAGAGCCAGGCGATGTTTTCCGAGGAGGATTTCTCGTCGAACACGTCGTCCAGCAGCAGCACCACGGCCTTTTTGCCGGGGGTGTTGAGCACCATGTCGAAATTCCGCGAACAGGCGACGGCATTCAGCCCCTTGGCCATGGACGCCGTCAGCTGCCAGCGGCCGATCTCCTCGCTGCGCAGCCGGGACTGCACCACCTTCAGCTGCCCCATGGCGGCGGCGATCTCCTCCGCCGAATGGCCCATGTGCCGCAGGAGCGTGATGGCGGCCAGGGCATTGTACAGGTTATAGATCTCCGGGGAGGGCAAGGGGTATTCCTGCCAGATCTGGGATTCCATGATCGTGATCTTTCCGGCGTCCGGGTCGGCGGAGACCAGCAGATAGTCGGGGTCGGGGGAGTGCCAGCCGCAGGAATCGCAGTGGGCTCTTCCGATGTGGTGATAGCGGCGGAAATCATAGACGATCCGCTCCCCGCAGACTGGGCAGATCTGCACGTCCTGCACCAGGTTTTCCCTTGCAGGCGGATCCTGGGAGAGCTTGTCCACGCTGAAAAGCGTCCGGCTGTTCAGCGGGGCCAGGGAGGAACTGATGGGATCGTCCGCGTTCAGGATCAGATGGGTGGAGGGCACGATGCCTTTCTCCATCAGGTCTGCGATGTATTCCGGGTGCGCGTTGCGCCGCATGGAATCGCGGAAGAGATTCGTGACGATGAGATGATCCGGCTTCAGAACGGGGAAGAGCTTCAAAGCGCTGCGCTCGTCCATTTCCAGAACGCCCAGCTTTTTCCGGCATTTTCCGCCGAGGCTCGCGGCTGCGATAAGGGAGGTGGCGGCGCCCGCGTCGATGTTGGCGCCCTCCCGGTTGGATACCGGGTCCATTCCCATAGCCTCAAAAATATCACAGAGCATATTGCTGACGGTGGTCTTTCCGTTGGTACCGGTGACGCCGATCAGCGTCTCCGGACGCCCGATCCGGGAGAGAAAATCGGGACAGATCGCCAGCGCGACCTTTCCGGGAGCGGTGGTGCCGCCCTTGCGGATGATGCGCAGGGCCAGCTGCGCAGCCTTTGCGCTCCACAGAGCGAAATAGAACGAGAGCTTTTCCATTTTCGTGACTCCTTCCCAAACTCCCTAAATTCTAACACAGCCGGGTAAAACAATACAAGGGTTATTGACGGAGAAAGGGAAAAGTGATTGCCAGAAAAGGGGAAAAGTGATAAACTTGAATACAATCATGGAAGAGGAGGCGGCGCTATGGCGGAACAGGACAGCCGTTCTGCGTATCTGGCAGCCCGCAGGATGGGCCGGCGATTCGTGTCCGAGCACGAGAAGGAAGCAACGAAGGGCTACCTGCCGGTGCTGGAAGACATCATGCGCGGCGTGGATGTGCTGGGCGAGATCAATCTGGGCTATCATGAGATACCGCTGGACCGCGTTGTGGGCACGCGCACGTCAGCTAGGAGCAACTCCTTTGCAGGCAACTTCATGCCGCTCCTGGCTGACGATACGGAGTTTGCCATCAAATGGAAAAAAGTCTATGAAAGCCAGCTGGTGGAGGGTATTCGGGAGCCCATCAAGGTCTATGAATACTTAGGGCGCTATTATGCGCTGGAGGGGAACAAGCGCATCAGCATCCTGAAATATGTAGGCGCAGCCTCCATTTATGGGAATGTGATCCGCCTGCTGCCCGAGCGCATAGACGACAACGACGAGATCTCCATCTACTATGAATTCCTGGATTACGATAAAAAGCTCTTCCTGGACGATCTCTGGTTCACCCGGCGGGGCAATTTCACCCTGCTGACCCGCCAGACGGAGGATTATCTGGCGAAGCACCGGGAAGTCAACGGCAGCGTAGAGGAGGTCATGACCGCAACCCACCGGCGCTTCCGGGAAGCCTTCCGCGTGGCGAAAATGGACGACCTGGACCTCACCACCGGCGACGCGCTGGTGGAGTATGTCAAGATCTTCGGCTATCCCTATGGGGAAAACCAGATCGACATGGTGAAGAACATCCGCAACGCCAGGGCGCAGTTCCTGGTGGCCGAGGGCGTCCGCCGCCGCGACACGGTGGAGATCTCCGCCAGCGAGGTGGAGCAGGTGCAGACCCGCGGCCGGATCCGCCGTACCCAGATCCGGGCGGCCTTTGCCTTTGACGACGATGCGGAGACGAATCTCTTTACCCGCTGGCATACCCTGGGCATCGATCGGGTGGAGAAGAAATACAAGGATAATCTGGTGGTGGACCGGATGTTCCATGTGAATGACTATCCCGGCGGCCCTTATGAAGCGCTGCGCGCTCTGGCGGAGAAAAAGCCGGATGTGCTCTTCACCACCAGCCCCACCATGTCGGACGCCAGCCTGCGCATCGCCCTGGAAAACCCCCGCATGATCGTTCTGAACTGTGACCTGCCCAAGGAAGGGAAGAACCTGAATACCTATTTCAGCAAGATGTTCGACCTGACCTTCCTGTGCGGCGTGCTGGCAGGCGCCATGAGCCGAAATGGTGTAGTGGGCTATATGGACTATGCCGCCTGGGGTGAGCAGCGCACGACCTATGAGATCAATGCCTATGCCCTGGGGGCGCGGCTCATCAATCCCCGGGCCAGGACCGTGGGTTATACCCTGCGCGGCATCAACCGCTGGAACGAGCATGACAAAGCCCGGGAGATCATGGCGGCGCAGGGGGCGGATGTGGCCTTCTGCCGTCATTCCCCGGACAATCCCCTGGACCGGATGGCTTTTCCCGAGATCTATGCCCAGCTCTACGCCCTTTCACCCGAGGGATACGCGCTGGAGAGCTATGCCGGCGCTTCCTTCGACTGGGAACATTTTTACGATAAAGTGATCGGGGATGCCATCGAAGGGCGCACCGCCCTCCTGGAAGGCCGCCATCTGAACGGCAATCCCATCCATTTCGGCTGGGGCCTCTCCACGGGCATCATGGATATCTATACCGTGAACGCCGCCATCGGAGAGCGTGCCGGGCGGCTGCTGGATATTTTCCGCGATCTTGTGCGGGACAATCGCCTCCATCCCTTCGAGGGCCCGGTCTGGGACGATCAGGGCGTCCTGCGCATCGACCATGGAGTCGTGCCTCCTCTGTTGGAGCTTCAGCGCATGACCTGGCTGGAAAGCGCCGTAAAGGAACTGAATCCCCAGTGATCCGCTGACATCATAAAAGCGCATCCGGTTAAAACCGGGTGCGCTTTTTATCGGGCATTATTGAACGGTGAAGGGCGTCCATTCCACATGATTATACTGCATGACGTTCTCCGCCTTCTTCATGCACAGCTTTTCATAGAACGGCACCGCTTTTTCGTTGGCGACCAGATAGACGGCGATGTCCTTTTCTCCACCGGCCAGAGCCAGCGCATCTTTCATTAGGCGCCCGCCGATGCCTTGGCGTTCATACTGCCGGTCCACGCCGAGATCGGTCACATAGAGCCAATAGGCAAAATCTGTGAGACCCAGGAGAACGCCGACGAGCTTTCCTTCCTCGTCCCTTGCCGCCAGACTGATGGAGGCGTTTTTCAGCAGCCTGGGTATACGTTCCGGAAAGCGCTCCGCAGGATACTGGGATCCCAGGTCGCAGCGCTTGAGAAAGCCGGTGTATTCCACGGCGCTCAATCGCTCGCATTGAATGTGGACCATGATCCGACCGCCCCTCAGTTTTTCCAGACTTTAGGGGAGAACAGCATCAGGATCGGGAATATCTCCAAACGGCCCAGCAGCATGCACAGACTGAGTATGATCTTACTGAAGGGGGAGAACATGGTGTAGCTGCCCATAGGACCGACCAGCTCCAGCCCGGGGCCGATGTTGGAGAGGCAGGCAACGACGCTGGAGAAGGTGGTGGTAAGATCAAATCCGTCCGTGGAAACGATGGCTGTGCCCAGGAAGAACAAAAAGAGGTAGCAGGCAAAAAAGACCAGGGTGGAGTGGATGGTCGATTCGTTGATGGGCTTGCCCTCCAACCGCTCGATATTGACGCTGTGGGGACGCAGCTGCTTCCGCAGCTCCAGGCGGATGGATTTTGCAAGGATGAGGATACGGGAGCACTTCAGGCCGCCGCCTGTGGACCCGGCGCAGGCGCCGAAGAACATCAGAAGTACCAGCAGCCACTTGGAGTAGGTGGGCCAGAGGTTGAAATCCGCCGTGCCGTAGCCCGTGGTGGAGATGATGGAGGCCACCTGGAAGAAGGAGTAGCGCAGGTTCTGGAGGAAGCCGCCGAAGGTACGGCCCAGATTCAGCGCGATGGTGATGGCGGAAAAGAAGATCACGCCCAAATACCAGCGGAGTTCTTCGCTTTTCAGCGCCTCCAGACCCTTCCCCAGAAGAATCAGATAATACAGATTGAAATTGACACCGAAAAGGATCATGAACACCGTGATGACGATGTCGATATAGGCGCTGTTGTAATACCCGATGCTGAGAGCCCGGCTGCTGAAGCCGCCGGTACCCGCGGTGCCGAAAGCGTGGATGACGCTGTCAAAGACGGACATACCGCCGCAGATGAGCAGGATCGCTTCCAGGATCGTCATGGCAATATAGATGCCATAGAGCAGGATGGCGGTCTTTCTTGCGGAGGGGACCAGCTTGCCGACGATGGGACCGGGGACCTCCGCCCGCATGATGTGGATGGAACGGCTTCCGGACATGGGGAGCACGGCCAGGATGAACACCAGGACGCCCATGCCGCCCAGGAAATGGGTCAGACTGCGCCAGAAGATGGCGCCGCGGCTGAGAGACTCGATATCCGGCAGATTGGAGGCACCGGTGGTGCTGAAGCCGGAGACAGTCTCAAATACAGCGTCGATGTAATGGGGGATATCGCCGCTCAGCACAAAAGGCAGCGCGCCGAACAGAGAGAGCAGGATCCAGGAAAGACCCACCACGACAAAGCCTTCCGCCGCGTAGATCTTCTGCATCTTCGGCTTGAAGCACAGCAGCAGAGCGCCGCAGAGGGCCATGATGCCGGTCACGGCCAGGAAGGGCAGGGGAGACTCCCGGTAGAGAAGGCAGATGATGGCGGGCAGCAGCAGCACCGCCGCGATGGTGCAGAGGACTTTGCCCAGGAGCTGGGCGATCATTCGATAGTTCATAGAACACGACCTTTACTCGCGCAAAGCGGCTTCGATCAGCGTCTTCGATACAGAGTCCAGCTGTATGGGCTCCATCAGGCGTTCCTGAATGTGCTGGAGCTCGTCGTTCAGCATGCGGACACAGCTAAGGATCTCCGCTTCGTCCTCGGGATGCTCAGAGATCGCGGAAGCGAAAAGACTGAAGCTGCTGTTCCAGGTATCCTTATCGGAGTAGTTAAAATGCACGCTTTGTTTTGCGGCTTTCAGTGCCATATCATAATTGCGGAATACCAGATAATAGCGTATCAGGTGTTGATGAAGAGAATTGGAAGGCACGTCCATGAGCTGAACGGCATATCGGTCAGCCAGGTAACGATATGTGTTGATTTCAAAATCTGCGCAGGTGCTGATATAAGATACTTTCCAGTCGTTCTTTTCGAAGGCGTCCACTTTGGCGGCATATTCCAAAGCGCTGAAAAACCTGGTGGCATTATCGGTGGATTTGCGGACGGCAGCATCCGCACTCAGGTTGAAAATGATCAGGACTGCATAGATAAGGGCGGTGAAGCCGGGGATCACTATGGATGCCGTCTTTGCGGTTTTGTTCTCTGTTTCCGGTGCGAAGCAAACAGCGATGAGACTTAGGACAGCATAGGCATAGGGAAGAAATACCGATGCAGACATGATGACTTCCATGCTGCTGTGAAGGACCAGCATCACGAATGCCGCGCATAACGCCGGATACAGTATTCGGTCTGAAGTATCCTTTTTTCGGGCTTTCCATAGAGTTACGGCTGTGAGCAGCAGGATCGCGGCATAAAGGAGCAGCCCGATGATCCCGCTGTCCAAAAGAACCTGGATATAATGGTTGTGCACATATTTCGTTTCATAGTAGAAGTCCTGATAACCGAACAGGAGAGTTTCAAAGCTCCCCAGGCCGGCGCCAAAAACCGGATAATCACGAAATACCTTCATCCCATCCCGGAAGAATGCGCCGCGCTGTATGGCGTTCTCGTTGGCCAGAAGCCCCTGGAGGCGGTTGGCGATAAAGCCGGGCAGAAGAGGATATCCCAGGTGGAGAGAATGATTCTCGTTTCCGAGCAGGGTGACTTCTTTGAGCCTTGCGCCTTCCGGAGAAGTAAAAGTAAGGTAAACAACCAGAGAATCCTCCGGCACAGTGAATACCGCCTCTGCGGCAGGACCGGAATACAGGGAAGAACTGGTGTGCATGATCGTTTCCCGTTCATTCTGCGAGAGAATACGGACATTCACGTCTCCCTCGGCAGTTACCGAAAGCGAATAATCGCCGCTGTCGGGATAACAGGAACGGCGCAGGAACTGCCCCTTGGCGATCTCGGCATCTCCCCGAAGCAGCAAACCCAAAACGATGTAAGCGCCGATAATGACCAGGAAAGCGGCAATGGCTCCGGTTGCTTTCCTGTTGTATTTCTCAAAAAACCGGGACAAACGCGGGAAAACGATCAGTTCCAAAGCAACGGCGGCTGCGGAACTCAGCAGCACAGCGAGCATGGGGATCATTTTTCGGCTTCCGCTGACCTCGAAGAAACGGAAGGTGAGAAAAACGGAGATCACGGTAGGCAGAGCGATCTCCAGCATCCGAAACAGTACTCGAATACGTTTTTCACCGGCAAAAACCAGATAGATCACGACGCTGACAAGGAAAAAGCCGGTCGCGCCCATGCTGAAGTTCAGGAGGAAAGTGCTTGCCTGCAGGACGGCAAAAATGACGGCAAAGACCCGTTGCCGACGGTTTGCAGCGGATTCGAGCAGGTATAGAGAAAAGAAGATGCAGATCGCCAAAACGCCGGCAGAAATATTGCCGTTGCTGAAAATGCCGAACAGGCGGGTCCCGGATTCGTAGCCTGTGTCTGCGAATCTGAAACCGGGAATGAGATTGAGCAACGGGCGGAATATGCCGGTAGTGACATTGTCGATGCTGAGAAATGCATAGAAAGCGCCGATTGCGCTGAGAAGGAACAGCAGCTTACGCACGGAAGATTCTTTTCTAGGAAGCAGCAGGAGGATATACAGCGCTAACGGGAGAGCAAGCAAGTGTTTGGAATACTCCCGAAGGAAAAAGCTGCCGGATACGGCCCAGAAAACACCCAAGCCAAGCCAGAGCAAATAAGCGCCGTAAAACAGGAGGAATAGGGGCGGATTCTTCCGGTGTTTTTTACCAAAAAGCGGGATGGCAGCAAACAGGACGGACAACAAACAACATATCAGAATCAGCCATTTTTGATTCTGCATGAACTCCAGCAGCGTCAGCATAGCCAGCGCCAGCGCCGCGAGCAGGGCAGGGTATTCAAACGGGATTTTGCGCAGGAAGGAAGGGGAAGCATACTTTTTACCGGGAGCTGGGTTTTTCTGGTTTGAGGTATTCGTTCCCTTGGCATTCTGCCTGCCCGGATTTTTCGCTTCCGCCTTCTGGGAGGGCTGTTTGTTCGGGCTCTGCGGCTTTTGCCTCGAAGCTGGGCTGTTCACATTCTGCTTCTGCATCGGCGTCACCGATTTGGTTCCCGCGGTTTTCTCGCTGCTGGTTTTCTTTGCTTTCTCCATGATGATTCTCTTCTCCGTGATTCATAAAGTGAAAGAGCGTCAGGAACAAGATCTTGATATCCAGAAGGAAGCTCCAGGTCTCGATATAGCGCAGGTCCAGGCGAATGCGTTCTTCGATGGAGGTGTCCCCGCGGTAACCGTTGACCTGAGCGAAGCCGGTGATACCGGGCCTTACCTGGTGCTTCAGCATATACAGAGGCACCGTTTCCCGGAACTGATCCACATACTTCGGAAGCTCCGGGCGGGGACCCACCAGGCTCATGTCGCCTCTCAGCACGTTGAACAGCTGCGGAAGCTCATCGATGGAGGTCTTTCGCAGAAAGGCCCCGAAAGCAGTGAGCCGGTCTTTGTCATAGCTGGACCAGCCGCTTTGATCACCGGGCTCAGCAGCCCGCATGGAGCGGAATTTCAGCATGGTGAATTCCTTGCGCTGATAACCCACGCGGATCTGCCGGAAGATCACGGGACGGCCCAGGGTCATCAGCGTCCCCAGCAGCGCGATCAGCATGATGGGGGAAGTGAGAACGATCAGCACTAGACTGCCTACAATGTCCATCGCCCGCTTGAGGAATGCATTCAGCATATTGTCCAGCGGGATACGCCGCAGATTGACCAGGGGGAGACTGCCGACCTGATCGATATAGGGCCTTGAGATCATATACGGCGCGAAATAGGGGATCAGGGAAAATTTCAGACCGTATTTTTCCGTGAGATTGACGATGGGACCCATGGCGTCGAATTCATCCGAATCCAGTGCGGCCACCAGTTCCTCGGCGGTCGTGTTCCGCAATACTTCGTCGAGATCATCCAGGGTGCCCAGATAGGGAACATCCGCTGCCAGCGGCTTGGCTCCCACGGATCCCAGCAGCTGATAGCCAAGCCAGGGCATGTCCGCCAGAGTGCGGTGATATTCCTCCGCAGAAGGGCCGGAGCCCACCAGAAGCACGGGCCGCACATGCAGCCCGCGGGAATAAGCGGTCCTGCGCAGACGATAGTGGAGGGCCCTTTTGCCGGAAAGCAGCACAGAGCTGAGGATAAAGAAGAATAAGAGAAGGATACGGGATACTTCCACGGTGCGGGAAGTGAAATAGAACATGGCCAGCACCGCAGTACAGCCCAGGGACACCAGGATGACCTGCTGGATGATCGGAAGGATCAGGATATTCTGTTTGGATTCATAAAGTCCAAGGGTGGAAAACAGCAGCAAGTACAGCAGGGAGATCAGAAGCGCGCTGCGGACATAGAAAGACAGCGGCATGTTTTCTTCACCGTTGAAGACCCAGAATCGGAGAAAATAGGAAAGCAGCATAGCCAGAACGACCAGCACGACATCCGTCAGGATATCGCATAATCGCAGGAAAAGCTGATTCTCTTTGTTCAAGTGCGTTACACCCCAAGTATGCGCGGCAGCCGAAGGTCCCGCGCTTTATCTTTCGCGTGACAGGCGTCCGATACCTGTTCGGAGCCTGAAAAGCATTATACTAATTCATATTATTATAGCATAGTTCCGATGAATGTAAATATCAAAAATGCGATGCGCCTATCCTGGAAATGCAAGGGGGCGCCGGTTGTGAATTGCATTTTTGGCTGCTGCATGTTAACATGGGAGCAAAGGAGGGATAGCCGCCGTGAGCAAGATCCTGTATGCTGCATCCGTCCCCATCCATTTGGCTAACTTCCATGTTCCTTACATAAATGCCCTGGTATCCCGCGGCGACCGGGTCTGGACCCTTTGCAGCGGGCAATACCGGCTCGACGGCACGGAACAGAGCGTCGATCTCCCCATGAAGAAGAATATGCTGTCGCCTGTGAACTTCCGATCCGCGCTGCGTCTAGCAGGGCTGCTGCGGAAGGAAAAGTTCGATCTCGTCTACGTCCACACCTCCCTGGCCGCTTTCGTCGTGCGCCTGGCGGTCAAGCTGGCGGGGAAGGGTAGCACCCGTGTCGTCAACGTTGTCCACGGTTATCTGTTCGATGAAAAAACAAACCCTCTCCGTCGGCTGCTGCTCCTGGGAGCCGAACGCTTCCTGCGGGGCGTAACGGACCGCGTGGTGGTGATGAACCGCTGCGACCTGGATATCGCTGAGAAGCACCGGCTGGGAAAAGAGGTAGTCATGATCCCGGGCGTAGGCGTGGATTTTTCCCGCTTTACCGCCGGGGACAGGGAGAGCTTCCGCGAGACGCTGGGCCTGCGTCAGCGGGATATCCTGCTGCTTTTTCCCGGCGAGTTCTCCAGGAGGAAGAATCAGGCCTTTCTGATCGGCGCCCTGGCCGGGATGCCGAAAAACACCTATCTGGCCCTGCCCGGCGAGGGACAGCGCCTGGAAGAGTGCCGGGAGCTGGCTGCGGAAAAGGGCGTCGGGAAACGGGTGTTTTTCCCGGGTCAGGTCCGCGACCTGGGGGGCTGGTATGCCGCAGCGGACATCTGTGTTTCCTCCAGCCGCTATGAGGGCCTGCCCTTCAATGTGATGGAGGGCATGTATGCGGGAAAGCCGGTGGTTGCCACCCGGGTCAAGGGCCACACAGACCTGGTGACAGACGGCGTCGGCGGCTTCCTTTACGGCTGGAATGACCGGGAAGAATACTGCGACTGCGTGAAGACCCTGGCGGGAAACGAGGAACTGCGGGCGGTCATGGGTGAAAAGAATCGGGAGCTGGTGCGCCGATTCGGACGGGAACAGGTGTTCTCGCAGGTGCTGGAAGCGATGACCGCAATTGAGGACCGGCAGGATAATAATAAAAACCCGGAAAATTCGGAACAAAAACCCGTGCAGCACGTCTAAGCTATTCGGAAGGCAAAAAAACAGGGAGAATCTGTCGGAGGTTCTTGCTTTTTCCGGTCCGGCACGCTATAATATCACATGGATAAATAGTAGTTTCAACCAGAATTCTATAATTTGGAGGTAATCTTCATGGGACTTATTAGTGCTGCTCTGGGCGCTGCCGGCGGTGTGCTGGCTGATCAGTGGAAAGAATACTTCTATTGTGAAGCGATTCCTGCCGATACCCTGGCTGTCAAAGCGTCGAAGCGGGTCTCCGGTCGTTCCAGCAATACCAAGGGGACGGATAATATCATCTCCAATGGCAGCGTGATCGCCGTTGCCGACGGTCAGTGCATGATGATCGTCGAGCAGGGCAAGGTCGTCGATCTCTGCGCCGAGCCCGGCGAATT
The DNA here is from genome assembly GCA_902795345.1 of Oscillospiraceae bacterium. GTDB lineage: Bacteria > Bacillota > Clostridia > Oscillospirales > Oscillospiraceae > UBA1774. The sequence goes on along the minus strand of CADBKO010000013.1, from coordinate 98,762 downwards.
CGTGTACGATATGTCCACGGAACCCAGCATCTTCTGCGGCAACCTGGGCCAGAGCCTGAAGGACGTTCTGGGCACCATGCTCAAGCGTTTCACCTTCGGCGGCGACGCTGCGAAGGATCAGCGGGTTTACTATTTCAACACCAAGGAGATCATCGGCAACAAGTATGGCACGCCTTCTCCCGTGCCCTTCCGCGTGGTGGACCGCAATGCCAACCTGGATATCGACATTTCCGTCCGCTGCTTCGGTGAATACAGCTACAAGATCGTGAACCCCGCCGCCTTCTACTGCAACGTATGCGGAAACGTCAGCTCCGAATATAAGCGCAGCGAGATCGACTCCCAGCTGAAGAGCGAGCTGCTGACCGCCCTCCAGCCCGCCTTCGCCAAGATCAGCGAGATGGGCATCCGTTACAGCGCTCTGCCCGCTCATACCTTTGAACTGCGGGATGCGCTGAAGGAAGTCCTGACCCGCGACTGGAAGGAACAGCGCGGCATCGAGATCGCCAACGTGGGCGTCAGCAGCATCAAGGCTTCCGAGGAAGACGAGAAGCTCATCAAGGAGATGCAGCGCAACGCCGCTTACAAGGATCCCACCATGGGCGCTGCCACCATCATCGGCGCTCAGGCGCAGGCCATGCAGGATGCCGCCAAGAACAGCGGCGGCGCTGCGGTGGGCTTCATGGGCCTCAACATGGCGCAGGGCGCCGGCGGCGTCAATGCCGCGAGCCTCTATCAGATGGGTCAGCAGCAGCAAGCCCAGCAGGCGGCCGCCGCTCCCGCTGCCGAAGGCTGGACCTGCCCGAAGTGCGGCAAAGCCGGCAACACCGGCAAGTTCTGCGGCGAATGCGGCGAATCCAAGCCTGCGGATGCCGCGGGCTGGACCTGCCCGAAGTGCGGCGCCGTCAACAAGGGCAAGTTCTGCGCGGAGTGCGGCGCGCCCAAGCCCGCCGGCGAGCCCCTCTACAAGTGCGACAAGTGCGGCTGGGAGCCCGAGGATCCCAAGAATCCTCCCAAGTTCTGCCCCAACTGCGGCGATCCCTTTGATACCGGCGATATCGTCGGCTGAGCAACAAGCTGGAATTGAATTCTGCCGCCGCAGCAAAATGCTGCGGCGGCGGAGTGACTGCAAATAGACAGGAGGCCCAAAATGGGACTTTTTGACAAGAAATTCTGCAGCGTCTGCGGCGGGAAGATCGGTCTTCTGGGAAACCGGAAGCTGGAGGATGGAAATCTCTGCAAGGAGTGCGCGCAGAAGCTCTCCCCCTGGTTCAGCGAGCGCCGCCACAGCACCGTGGAGGAGATCAAGGCACAGCTGGCTTACCGGGAAGCCAACAAGGCGGAAGTCAGCGCTTTCCATACCACCCGCACCTTGGGCGACAGGACGAAGGTGCTGATGGATGAGGACGCCCGCAAATTCATGGTGACCTCTGCCAGCAATCTGCTGGATGCCAATCCCGACGTGCTGAAGTTCGAGGACGTGACCGGCTGCGATCTGGACATCGACGAGCGCAAAGTCGAGCAGAAGATGAAGAACGCCGAGGGGAAGGAAGTCAGCTACACGCCGCCCCGCTACAAGTATGAATACAACATCAGCGTGATCATCAATGTGAACAATCCCTATTTCGATGATATGCGCTTCCAGATCAATCCCAGCACCCTCCATGGCAAGACGGATCCGGATTACCGGCGCTGCGAAGCCATCGGTCTGGAGATCCGGAAAACCATGAACCAGATCCGCGAGGGCATCCGGGAAGGGATCGAGGCAGCTGCCGCGCCCAAGGTGGCAGTCACCTGCCCGAGCTGCGGCGCTTCCACCATTCCCGACGAAAAGGGCTGCTGCGAATACTGCGGTGCGGCGCTGAACGTTTGAACATGCCGGATAAGGGCTTGCACCTTCGGGTGCAAGCCCTTTTTTACAGGAGGACAGAGTGATGGACAGGAGACGAAGGACGATGCAAAACGCCTGGACAGGCTGCCTGAATAAGATCGGGATTGCGGGAAAACAGCGGTTTTGCTTCATAGGCCGGTATGGAAATACCGGCATGAGAAGGTGAAGCCTGCCGTCGGGCGCTTTGCGCCTACTCCCAGCGGACGGATGCATCTGGGGAACGCCTTTGCTTATCTACTAGCCTGGCTTTCCGCCCGCAGCGAGGACGGGGAAGTGGTGCTCCGCATGGAGGACCTGGATACGCTGCGCTGTACTGAGGAATTTGCGGAGGGCATACGGGAGGACCTGCGCTGGCTCGGCCTTAGGTGGGATCGGGAAACCACACCCCAGAGACTGCGCACGGAGGCTTATGAGGCGGCTCTGGAAACGCTGAAGGAAAAGGCAAATGTGTTTCCCTGCTGGTGTACCCGCGGAAGCCTGAATCTTGTGAACGCGCCCCACGCAACAGACGGTCATCCCATCCATCCGGCGTCCTGCCGCCTGCGCTCGGCGGAGGAGCGGCGGAAGATGAAGGGAGATCCTGCCTGGCGTTTGGAAGCGCCGGACCTGACCATTCGGTTCGTGGACGGCGTATATGGCCCCTATTCGGAAAACCTCAAGACAGGATGCGGTGATTTTGTGCTGCGGCGGGCAGACGGTGTATTCGTTTATCAGCTGGCGGTCGTGGTGGACGACGGCGCCGCCGGCGTTACACAGGTGGTGCGGGGCTGCGATCTCCTGTCCTCCACACCGCGGCAGATCTATCTTATGCGTCTCCTTGGACTGCCGGAGCCGAAATACTGGCATGTGCCCATGCTTACGGACGGGGAAGGACGGAAGCTCTCCAAACGGGATGCGGCCATGGACCTGCGGCAGCTGCGAAAAGAGCATAAGCCGGAGGAGATCATCGGGCTGCTTGCATACCGCAGCGGCCTGATCGACAGGGAGGAAGCGTTGTCTGCGCGGGAACTGCTGGGTGAGTTCCGCTGGGAGAAGCTGAAAAAAGAGGACATCGTGGTACCGTGAAGGCTGTACGGGCGGCAGATCAAGACCTGCCGCCCTCTTCCATCCTCTTGCGCAGCTTTTCCAGCGCCTTCTTCTCCAAGCGGGAAACGTAGCTGCGGGATATGCCCAGCTTGCCTGCAACTTCCCGCTGCGGGAGCGGCGGAAGGCCGCCGAGTCCATACCTTAGTTCTATGATCTCCCGTTCCCGCTCATCCAGCGCCGTGCCCACCAGATGCCGCAGACGGCGGCTGTCCTCCTTCATAGCCAGACGTTCCAGGATATCCTCTTCCTCATACAGCACATCCTGCATGGAGAGACCGCCTTCGCCGTCGTTGTCCAGGGCTTCCGAGAGGGAAATATCTCCGGAGGATTTTCGCTGACTGCGGAAATACATGAGTATCTCATTTTCCACGCAGCGTGAAGCGTAGGTAGCCAGCCGGACGCCCCGGTCAGGCCGGTAAGAGGTGATGCCTTTGATGAGCCCGACCGTGCCGATGGAAATGAGATCGTCCTGATCGCAGGTCGTGGAATAGTATTTCTTGACGATGTGGGCGACCAGCCGAAGGTTGTGCTCGATGAGGACGGCTCGTGCTTCCTCGTCTCCCTCGGCTGCCAGCGAAAGGTATTTCCGTTCCTCCTCGGCACTGAGAGGACGGGGAAAGGAACCGCCGCTCCCTCCCAGACGAAGCATGAGAAAGGCGGAATTCAGGAGTAGGGCCAGCATACCGCTCAGCATGTTACCGCTCCTTTCACTAGGGTGATAACAGCCTATTCTCCCTCTGTTCGTCCACATTGTTAACAGTCGGTAAATTGGCGTCTGCTAGCCTGTGTCAGCCGTCCTCCTTTTGAGATGCGAGACAAGCGGTGAAGAGAAACCCTTCCGGCGCCTCCGGGAAAAGAAAGTCCAGTCCATCATAGCGGGTGAGGAGCGTATCGCCTTCAAACTCTGCGCAGAAGAGATCGCCCCGGAATATGCCGATACCCTTCAGCTTGCCGTAAGCCTCCTTCATCGTCCAGAGGCGGATGGCGCGCTCCCTTGCGTTTCCGGCTTTCACCCAGCGCTGCTCCTCAGGGGAGTAGCAGCGGCGCAGCACGCTGTCGGACACCCCGCGTGATTCCTGGAGATCGATACCCACCGGCACATCCGCCGCAGCCGCGGCGACAAAGCTGCCGGAGTGGCTGATGGAAACAAAGAGGGACGAACGGGGGAGAATGGGCCTTCCGGAAGCGTCCTCCAAAAGACAAGGGTTTTCTCCGGGCCGCAGTTTTGCCAGCAGCTCCCGGCAGAGCAGCTCGCCGGTCATGGAACGGGCCAGGCTGCGGCCTCGAAGTCGGCTGAGACGCAGAGCCCGATCGTCAGCGCGGCCGCAGAGCAGCCCCGCCCAGCGCTGCGCATCCGGGATCACCGGCCGGATCGCATATCGAAATACCATAATTACGACATCCTTCGTCCTGCAATTGACTAAACTTGTGAGATTCTCTCGAAATAAGGTATGGACAAAATGGAGAAAATGCGATATGATATCTTAGTAACATGTCCAGAGTATTAAAAGAGGACACGATTGTCAAGAAGGAAGTTAGCATGAAAAGAAGAACAGCCTGGCTGTTTGCCCTGATCCTGGTCCTGTGCCTGACCGCCTGCAAGGGGAAAAACACAGTGACGCCGGGAAACCTGAACAAGAATTCTCCAACGCCTTATTCGCCGCACGTCAGCACCCAGACCACCGATGTAAGTGACGAATATGCCGAAAAGCTGAGCAGTTATCCTTGGCTGGATACCTATGATATGAAGTATTACCGCTTCTCTGACGACGGGACTTATCAGCACTTTGACGACAAGGAACTGACGAACGTCATAGACAGCGGAAAATGGCAGATGCAGAAGGATGCGGAAGGGTATCTGACGCTGCACATGGAGGTGGACGGGGGAGAACCCTTCGACCTCTATGAGCTGGAATTATACGATCAGAGCATATTTGCCCACAGCCTTACGGAGACGGCTTATATCTGGCTCCTTTGTGATTCGGAAGAATAAACGAAACGCACAGTCGGAAGACCGGCTGTGCGTTTTTTGAGGATGGATTCACTTGGGGAGCTTGGACATGGGCTTTTCCAGCAGGAAGCAGATCACCACGGCCAGGATCAGGTTGGCCAGCATGTAAGAGCCGTTGTAGACGGTAGAATACAGCACCGGATTGGAGTAAGTGGTCCCGGCGAATATTTCCGGCTCCAGGATCTTGTAGATCGTGACGCCGCTGATGAAGTGGATGAGGAAGCGGCAGACGCTGCCCACCACAGCGCCGAGGGGAAGGCCGAACTTCATTTTACGCACCAGACCGCCCAGCCCCACGGCTGCATAGGCGATGGAGTAATCCAGCAGGATGGATTGCCAGCCCCAGGCGAAACCGCCGGCGAAGAAGCACTTGATGGTGCCGAAGATCAGACCGGCAGCGACGCCCCAGAGCGCGCCTCTGCGCCAGGCATAGATCAGCAGGGGGACCATCACGATGTCTATGGAGCCGCCCTCGGGCCAGATCTTGAACTTGAGGAAGCTCAGCGCATAGGACATGGCGATGCAGAGGGCTCCTTCCACGATGGTGAGCAGTTTTTGATGTTCTTTCATGTGTGCCTCCAGAAAAAGAAATTGCGCCCGGACATGCGGACGCAAAAACAATAACCCTCACGGGCGATCTTCCTACGCCGGCATTATCCGGATCAGGTTCCAGGGTTCGGAGGGTTCCTCCGTCTCAGCCGCAAGCAGCACCCCTTTGAAATTGAACTCATTTTAACCGGGTAAGCGGGGAATGTCAAGCATTTCCGTTATCCGATACGCATTAAAAGGAGAGGACAGTCATGAGCAGTGTTCCCCAGCGTCTCAGCGATCTGCGCCGGGAGATGAAGAGCCGGGGCATCGACATCTATGTGGTGCCCACGGCGGATTTCCACGGCAGCGAATATGTGGGTGAGCATTTCAAGGCGCGCCAGTTCATCACCGGCTTCACCGGCTCCGCCGGAACGGCGGTAATCACCGCCGAGGAGGCGGGTCTCTGGACGGACGCCCGCTATTTCCTTCAGGCGGACGCCCAGCTGAAGGACAGCGGCGTCACGCTGTACCGCATGGGGGAGGAGGGTGTTCCCACCCTTCAGGAATTCCTGGCGGATAAGCTGCCCCAAGGGGGCTGCATCGGCTTCGACGGCAGGACCGTCAGCGGTTCCGAGGAAAGGGCTTATCGGAAACTGGCGGACGACAAAAAAGGCCGCCTCAGCGTGGACGAGGACCTGATAGGCCTCATCTGGGCGGATCGTCCGCCCCTGCCCGCCGGAAAGGTCTGGCGCTACGGGATCGAGTACGCCGGAAGGACCACGGCGGAAAAGCTGACGGCAGTGCGCAAGGAAATGGAAAAGGCGGGGGCGGACCGGCACATCCTTACTTCCTTGTACGACATTGCCTGGCTCCTGAATGTGCGGGGCAGTGACATCGCCTTTGTCCCCGTGGTATTGTCCTATCTGGCGATCACGAAGGAGGCGTGCATCTGGTTCGTGCAGAAAGAAGCGGTGCCGGAGGAGATCGCCGCCGACCTTGGCGCCTGCGGCATCGTCCTGCGTCCCTATAACGACATCTATGATTATGTGAAAACGATCCGGGCTGGGGAGAAGGTGCTGATGGATACCGGCAGCGCCAACTACCGCCTGTGCAGCACGCTGCCTGCCGGCGTCGTCCTGCGGGATCAAATGAATCCCACAACGCCCATGAAGGCCGCAAAAAACGAAACGGAGCTGAAGGCCACCAGAAACGCCCACTTGAAGGACGGCGTCCTGATGTGCAAATTCATCTACTGGCTGAAGCGGAATATCGGGAAGGTGCCCATGACGGAGATCAGCGCTTCCGACTATCTGGCAGAGCTGGCCGCCAAACAGCCCGGGTTCCTGGACCTGAGCTTCGGCACCATCTGCGGCTATGGGCCCCACGGCGCCATCATCCACTACGGCGCGACCCCGGAGACGGACGTGCCTTTGAAACCGGAAGGCCTGCTGCTGGTGGATTCCGGCCGCCACTATATCGACGGCACCACCGACATCACCCGCACCATCGCCCTTGGCCCAGTGACGGCGGAGATGAAGGCGGATTTTACCCGGGTCGCCCGGGCGAATCTGAATCTGATGTACGCCCGCTTCCTCTATGGCTGCAGCGGCATGAACCTGGATATCCTGGCCAGAGGCCCCTTCTGGGAAGCCGGACTGGACTTCAAGCATGGCACCGGCCATGGCATCGGGCACCTGCTGAATGTGCACGAGGGCCCCAACGGTTTCCGCTGGCGCCGGTCTCCGGACCGCAGCGAGCATGCGGTGCTGGAGGAGGGGATGATCACATCCGACGAGCCCGGCATCTATCTGGAAGGAAAATACGGCATCCGCCTGGAGAACGAGGTCCTTTGCCGCAAGGGAGAAAAGAACGAATACGGGCAGTTCATGTATTTTGAAAACCTGACCTATGTTCCCTTCGACCTGGATTGCATTGAGCCCGAGCAGATGGATCGCAGCGAGATCCGGCGGCTCAATGATTTCCACGCCCAGGTATATGAGAAGGTCTCGCCCTATCTGGAACCGGAGGAAGCCGCCTGGCTGAAAGAGGCCACGCGCCCCATCTGAATAATTATCCCCTGCGCTCTGACCGGAGCGCAGGGGATAATCCTTATAACAGCATTATGCAAGGAAGATACGGGAACAGAAGGCGGCCTCCCCGCTCTCGCTGTGGATGCCCATAACGGAATGGCAATCCGCCTCTTTCCGAAGCAGCAGGGCAACTTCTTCGCCCTCGTGGAGCTCGCCCATGAAATAGAGCTCCAGCCGCCGCAGCATACCGTCAAAGGAACCGGCGGCGCTGAGGGTGTCGAAGATCATATCGCCGTAACGGGCGTTGTTCACATGCCCCAGGCCGTCCAGCCAGCTGGGATATACCTTGCGGCGATCCGCCTCCCGGTATTGCGCGGTGTCCGGCGCCATGCGGCTGTCCGCTTCCAGCAGCGTTTCCCCCACCGGAAGGGTATATCGTTCCAGATAAGCTCTGTCCCGGATGATTTTCCGGGCTCCCAGGTCGATCAGACCGGAGAAGCAGGAAAAGGCTACGGCCCGGCTGCCGTCGGCATGGCAGTATTCCAGCTCGCGGCGGAACAGGGGACCCCGCCGCCCGGAGAACCAGGACCGCCCAGTGAGCACTTCCCCCGGCGCGATGAGGCTCAAAACCTCCGAAGTCAGGGCGAGAAAGGCCCAGCTGATGTTTTCCTCCCGCACCAGCTTCGGATTGTCCATGCCGATGTCCAGGAGATGCTCCTCCAGCGTCGTCTCCACGATGCGCAGAAGGCCGGAGATCTGTATGTCCCGGCGGCTGTTGAGCATGGAGGAATCCACCAGCGCCCTGTATACCATTTGCTTTTCGTCTGTCATATTCCTTTGCCTCCCGGGAGAAGATTTGGCCGGATGAACGCATTATACAGGAACGCCCGGCATAAGGCAATACTTCCCGGAACCACGTTTTGTTCGGGAAAATACCGGTTGAAAAGGAGGGGGGAATATAGTATGATAAGGAAAATAATATTCGCACAGGAGGTAATAAAATGGTCCCTTATTCCGACGACGAATTGAAGGTCATAGGCGAGCATATAAATACCACGTCCTTCGGCGGCAAATTCACCTTCAAAACCCCCAAATACAATACGCCCATCACCCCCAGGGAAAACGTGGCCCTCTGCGTCAAGCGGGAGAAGCCCTATTGGTTTCCCTCCTCCGCAGATTTTCTGAACATCGAATCCCGCACCAACATCGACCATGTGGCCCGTGCCGAGGTCATGGATATGGGTCCTCCCTATAAGGAGGAGGAAAAGGGCGGTAAGGACCTGTTCGGCATAGAATGGGTGTTTGTTCCCACCGCGGGCGGCAGCATGGTGCAGCCCGGCAACCCCGCCCTCCTGGACGCCAACGACTGGCCGGAGATCATCAAGTTCCCGGATATTGACGCCCTGGATTGGGACGAGTGCAGGCGTCTCAATTCCTGCATGAATGAAACCACCCGCAGCTTCTACGTCACCTTCCAGAACGGCATTTTTGAGCGGCTCATCAGCTTTATGGATTTTGAAGGCGCCGCCCTGGCCCTGATCGACGAGGAGCAGCAGGACGCGGTCCACGCGTTGTTCAGCAAGCTCGTCGATATGTACAAATCCCTGATCGACCATTATCTGGAGATACTGAATCTGGATGGAGTCCTTTTCCACGACGACTGGGGTTCCCAGCGCGCACCCTTCTTCTCCCTGGACGTGTGCATGGAAATGGTGGCGCCCTACCTCAAGCAGATCGTTGACTACTGCCATGAGAAGGGACTTTGGTTCCAGCAGCATTCCTGCGGCAAGAATGAACTCCTGGTCCCCGCCATGATCTATGCCGGCGTGGACATGTGGCAGCCCCAGTCCATGAATGACGTGGAGATGCTGCGGGAGAAGTACGGCGATAAGATCATGTTCTCCATCGCCCCTCCCGCCGTGCCAAGAGATGCTTCCGACGAAGATGTGGAAGCCGCCGCCAAAGCCTTTGTGGACAAGTATGCGCCGGACTTTGCGGAAAAGCCCTTCATAGTGGGCACCTTCTTCGCAGATCCCCGTTTCACCAAGGCGATCTATAAATACAGCCGCATCGCTCTGAGCAAGTAAGTTCCGGATGGATCGTGAGGGGCGTCTTCGGACGCCCCTCCCCGTATTTGATATGAAAAGAGTCCTTTGTTTTCTTCTTTGCATCCTGGTCCTCTGCGCCATCCCCACGGCGGCTGCGGAGGAGACCGGCATATGCGGCGATAATCTGAGCTGGACCGTTGCCGACGGCGTGCTGACCATATCCGGCCATGGCGACATGTATTGGTATGACATGGGTTCCGCGCCCTGGTATCCGCTGCGCCAGAGCATCCGCTCCGCCGTGGTGGAGGAGGGGGTCACCGCCCTCAGCTACTGCTGCTTCTTCTATCTCACGGAGCTGCGGGAGGTCTCCCTTCCCGGCACCATGGGCAGCCTGGGCGGGATGGCCTTTTACGGCTGCCGCAGCCTGCCGGAGATAACGATCCCTGCGGAAGTCTATGAGATCGGGGAAGACGCCTTTTATGGCTGCCGCAGTCTCTATGCCATCCATGTGGACGCCTCTAGCAGCAGCTTTTGGGAGGACGACGGCGTCCTCTATTCCGGAACAAGTCTGATTTGTTATCCGGCGGCCAGGCCCCAGGAGCGGTATGAGATCCTTTCCGGGACGGAGAGGGTGGAGGTCTGCGCCTTCTCCTATTCACCGCTGAAGGAGATCCGCATACCGGAAAGCGTCCGGAGTTTTGATATGACCGCCCTCACCGACTGCTATTTGCTGCAAAGCGTGGAGGTTGCCTGGGGCAACTGGTATTACACGGCCCGGGAAGGGGTCCTTTACAGCGGCAGCATGGAGACCTTGATCTGCTATCCCGCCCAGAAGTGGGGCAGCAGCTACCGCGTCCCTGCGGAGGTGAGGAGGATCGCCATCCGCGCCTTTGCAAACAACGCGAATCTTCGCAGCCTGGAGATCATGGGGGATCTGACGGAATTGGGAAGCCTCGCTTTCCTCAACTGCAGCGCCCTGCGGCGGGTCTACTTCCGCGGAGATGCGCCGGAGAATCTGGGCTTCAGCCCCTTCCCGGAGAATACCCGCGTCTTCTATCTGCTGGAAGGCAGCGGCTGGACAAATGCGGACGCGGAGACCTGGAACGTTCGGGAAATGCAGCCCTGGGCGGAAAAAGTGGATCTTCCGACAGTTGGAGATAGACTGACCCAGTGAACCCGTTTGCGGACAAAAGCATAATTGGAGAAATGACCATATGAGCAGACAGCGCACCGTCCTGGCCTGGAACAATGAATATTGCAGACACTGCTTCGGCTGCATCGCCATGTGCGTCCGAGGCGCCCTTACCCTGGACCATGACCGGGGCTGCCTGAGCTACAACATCCGCAAATGCATCCGCTGCGGCAACTGCCTGCGTGCCTGCCCCACCGGTGCGCTGCATGTGGAGCCGGTGACAGAGGAATGATGCATAACGCCCGGAAGCGATTCCGGGTGTTTTTCTTGTATTTCTAAGGGCGGTCTGCTATACTTGAAACAGGAACAAAAATACAGCAAAGGAGAGCGAATCATGGGAAAATATGACGATCTGATCTTCACGATCCCCCAGGAGCATCATTCCTGGTATGGCTTCGTGGCGCCCCGCGGCTTCTTCCGCGGCACCACGATGATGGAGAAGGCCCATGTCTATATGGACTGGACCGCCGTCAACAAGCCGCTGCCCATGGAAGTGCCCCACACCCACCACTGCGCGGATGAATACCTGGTATTCACCAATGCGGACATGTCCAATTTCTTCGAGTTCGACTCCGAGATCGACGTGTGGCTGGGCGACGATGCGGAGAATATGGAGATGTTCACCATCACCCAGCCCACCATCATCCGGGTCCCGCCGAAACTCTATCACTGTCCCGTGAATTTTCGGAAGATCAATCCGGAAAAACCCATCGTATTCTCCGCCGTATATCTGGACGGCGACTGGTCCAAGATCAACCGCCGGGTCAACGAGCAGGGCAGGGAAGAATTCACCTATGACGGCGCCGGCATCCGTCGCTGCGTCATGGACCGCACGAAGGAGTGCATCTACTGCGGCAAGTGTTTCTCCAAGGCCATGAAGGCCATGGAGGAGAAGCAGCCCGAAGAGAAGAAGGCGGATGCGAAGAAGGAAGCTGCGCCGCAGCAGCAGAATATGCTGACTGCCTACTACGAGATGGCGAAGAAGCCCCGCACCGGCAAATTCGACAAATACGTTTATCCCTATAAGCCCGACGTTCATTCTGACAGCCGCTTCGTGAGCCCCCGCGGCGGTTTCCGCGGCAATGAGGACATGGAGGGGAGCCGTCTCTGGTATCTCTACAACATCGTGCAGAAGGAATGTACCATCGGGGAAGCCCATATGCACCATTCCGTGGAAGAATACCTCTTCTTCACCGGCGCGGACATCTCCAAGTTCTTCGAGTTCAACGCGGAGATTGAGATCTCCCTGGGACCAGATCCCGAGCATATGGAGAAATACACCATCACGGAGCCCACTGCGGTGCGCATCCCCGCCGGTTTGTGGCATGGGCCCATCGTGATCAAGCGCCTGGGCGCGCCCATCAATTTCGAGCCCTTCTATCCCAACGGGGATTACGGAAAGATCGTTTACCGCGACGGGAAATACATCTACGACGGCGGCGACCTGCCCAAGAAATAAGCCTGTTCAAAAGAATACCGCCTGCCCGGTCTCGGACAGGCGGTATTCTTATAGGAATCAGAACCCGTACATATCCATGAAATAAACGATGATCTTCACGGCCTGGGCCCTCGTAGCGCCGCCGAAGGGGGCCAGCGTCCCATCCGGGAAACCGTTGATGATGCCCCGGCCCACAGCCCAGATCATGGCATCCTGCGCGTAAGCGGAGGTGGTGTAGCCATCGCTGAAGCCGTCCAGGTCTCCCACGGGCACGTTGTCCATCTCGCTGATGGTGATGAAGCGGTAGAGGATCGCCACCATCTGCTGCCGCAGAATAGGTTCCTCCCCGGCAAATTCGCCGGTATCCTTGCCGGTGATGATGCCGAAATCTCCGGACCAGCGGGCGATGGCGGCATAGGGAGTTTCGTCGGTGATGTCCGTAAACTGGAATCCACCGTTGATGACCGTGCTGCCGTCCAGACTGCGCTGCAGGTTCGCCAGCATTTCCACGAAGTCCGCCCGGGTCATGGGATCGTCGGGACGGAAGTTGTTATCCTCGCCGGAAATGATGCCGCGGATCAGCGCCTCCCGGACGGAGGGGGCGAACCAGTCGGTTTCGGAGACGTCCTGGAACTCATGGATACTGGTATCGAATTCCAGGATGGCGCCGGTGAGAGAATCCGAAACCAGGATATTCCTTCCGCTGACCAGGATACCCTGGGGAGAGGCCAGATAAAGGTCGTCCTCGGCGGTGACGGCCATGGTGCTGACCCGCCCGTCCATCAGACGACGAATGGCGCCGTTGCCGGTGTCCGCGATATAGACAGTGCCATCGTCGGCCACGGCGAGACCCTGGGGATGCTCGAAGAGGGCAGAGGCGGCAGGCCCGTCGGCAAAGCCGCAGCCATAGACGCCGTATTCATCCTTTTCGCCGCCGTCCCCGGCCAGGACCGTCAGCTCGCCGTCCTCCAGGCAAAGGATGCGGCTGCGCCCGGTCTCTGCGATATAGAGGGCGCCGTCATGCCAGCAGAGGCCCGTGGGCTCCGCAAGACCGGTGTAAACGGTGCGCACGTTGCCCTCCGTGTCAAGGGTGCGGATAGCGCCGTTGCCGGTGTCCGCAATATAGGCAAGGCCATCGTCGTCCACGGCAAGCCCCGTGGGATGGTAGAGGCGGGCTTCCGTGCAGAATCCGTCCGAAAAGCCCTTCTCTTCGCCGCAGGCGGTCATCACCTTGCCATCGACGATATAACGCACCGTGTTGGCGCTGGCGTCGCTGACGGCCCAGCCGTCCAGGAAGGGGACGATGGCCCAGGGCTCCATAAAGCGGGCCTTATCCACTTCGGCGTCGAAATAATCGGCGATCACGATGCCGTTGATGTCCCGGTAGGTTCGGTCCCCGGCGAAGATTTCGGGCTCCCCGTTTTCCATGCACCAGACGACCTTGTTTTGAATGTCCGTCGCATAGAGCGTGCTGCCATCCAGCCAGATGCCGGAGATCATGCCGCCGTCAAAATCCAGGGAGTCATATTCCACCGTGGGTATATAAGCGGCGGAGACAGCGCCCGTGAGCAGGGCGACGACCAGGAACAGGATCAGAATACTACGTTTCATGGCTTTATTTCCTTTCTTCCATTTCCAGGGAATCCAGTGTGAGGACCTCGAACCCCTCGGCTTTGCCCTTGAGCTTGACGGAGCCGCCGAGGGAGGTGGTCTTTGCCCGGTCGCCCAGGGCGTCGGCCACCGCGCGGGAGATATAGATCGTGCTGCCCGGCGCATTGGATTCCAGCCGGGAAGCCGTATTCACGGTGTCGCCGATGGCGGTGTAGTCCATCCGCTTGGGAGCGCCGATATTGCCCACGACGGCGGGGCCAAAGTGGACGCCGACGCCGAAGCTGACGGTGCGCCCGAAGCGCTCCTGGAGCTGCGCGCCCAGAGCCTTGGAGCCCTCCACCATGTCCATGGCGGCGCAGCAGGCCAGGTAAACGGGGTCCTCCTGGGGCAGGGGAGCATTCCAGAAGGCCATGGTGCAGTCTCCCACGAATTTGTCCAGGGTGCCGTGGTGACGCATGATGCACTCCGTCGTCAGGGTCAGGTATTGGTTGATGATCTCCACGACGGTGGGCGGGTCCAGGGATTCGCTCATGGTGGTGAAGCCCCGGATATCCACGAACAGCACCGCGATCTCAAAGGTCTTGCCGCCCAGGTCCTCCGCCGCGCCGCCCTTCACCAGCAGTTCCTTCAGGATGGCGGGGTCCACATAGCGCCCGAAGGTGTCCGTGATATGCCGCTTTTCCAGAGAAGCCCGGAAATAGTTCAGCGCAACGGAGGCGATGAAGATGAGGGTGGCAGCCAGGGGCACCCACAGCACATGAAATACAAGGCCTGCCAGCCGGTATAGCCCGAAGCAGAGGCCCACCCAAAGAGCGCAGAGAATCAGCCAGGTCAGCAGGGCATGGAGCACCTTCCGGTCCCACAGCCACCAGAAGCAGAGGCCGGAGACCAGGAACAGGATCACCAGCTGCGCAGTTTCATGGACCTCGTGGGGATAGAAGCCATTCCGGTAGGCGTCGATCAGGTTCGCCTGGATCTCGATGCCGTACATGGGGGCGGCGTGGTCCATGCTGGTGCGGTATTCATCCTGCATGCCTGCGGCGTAGGGGCCGATCAGAACGACTTTCCCGGCGAAATAGCCGGGGCTGACCGTCCCTTCCAGCAGGTCCGCAACGCTGACGCTGTCATAGTAGCTGCCGGGTCCGGCGGTGAAAGGAATGTAGAAGAAGCCCTTGGCGTCCGTCTTCGGCAGAGCCGTCGGCTGGATGCCGTGACGCTCGGCATACATCTCGTAAAGCGTCCGGGAGAAGGAGTAGACACGCCCGATCTCCGGCACGTCCACATAGAGCATGGCGTGGCGCACGATGCTGTCCGCGTCCGCCATGGCGTTGATGTGCCCGGTATAGGAGACCTCCCGCAGCTGGTCAAAGGGCCGGTCCCAGGCAAGCACCGCCTTGGTGTCGATGTAAAAGTCGTCGCCCGTGTTCACCAGGCCGCTGCCAAAGGTCCCCGCGGAGGCAAAGAGCACGTTGCCTCCCTTTTCGGCGGCTTCCACCAGGGCGGCGTCCGCCTCCGGGTCCGCGCTGTCGCCCACGAAAAGAATATCTATGCCGATGGCGGCGGGCTTTCGCTCCGGGTCCTTGTTCAGATATTCGATGGCTTGCGCGATCACGGTGCGGGGCCAGGGCACGGGGCCGAAGGCGTCCACCGCCCGCTGGTCCATGCCGATGACCACGATCTGCCCGTCCGTGGCGGCGGGGGACTGATAAACAAGGTCAGAGACCGTGTAGTCCGGCTGATCCAATATCCCCAATGCCGCGATGGCGGTGAGGATCGCTGCGGCCAGCACCGCCGCGCCGATGCGTTTGAGTGTAGAGGAGAGTTTCATATTGCAGCGTCTTCTTTTAGACTAGATTATTCCATTAATCTGTAAACCGTTCTTCGCGCAAGTCATACCCATAATACTCTCCGCCTTCCATAGCGGTTTCCCAACCTTCACTGTAAATATCGGGATACCAGATGGTTTTCCCTTCGGTACTGCCCAGAGCGGAATCACCAAGGATGTTTGGCGGATTACCCCAAAAATGAATTTCCGTAAGCGCATTGCAGTGATTAAACGCGCTTTCTCCAATGCTTGAAACATTTTCTGGGATAGCAATTACAGTCAAACCAGTGCTCATAAATGCATAGCCATCGATCGTCGTCAGGGTAGTTGGGAGTGCAACCGTCGTTAAGCTGCCGCAGCCGCTGAATGCGCTCTCTCCGATGATTTTCAAACCATCGTCGATTGTTACGGTCGTGAGAGACGCACAAGACATAAAGGCAGACCTCCCGACGCTTGTCACGCTGTAAGGCAGATGGAGTGAGGTGATCGCATCGTTGTACTCAAATGCATAATTGCCGATGGAAGCAACGGTGTCAGGGATTTCCACAGATGCAACTGATATGTCTGCAAAAGCGTAATTTCCGATTTTGGTGACCCCGGAACCGATGGCCAAGGCGGTGATGCTGTTCCGGTAGCTGTACCAGGGTGGGTTGATATCAGTGGAACTGTCATAATCGGCAATATCGCCGTCGCCGTACAGATCCAGCGTATAGCCTTCTCCTTCAGGCAGCATATACCAAACAACATCGTATGTGCTTGCTCCGCAGAAACCGCCGTCATAAGCTTCGACTCCAATATTATCGTAGGATCCGACGCATTGGAAAACAGAAGAGTCGTTGTTAGGAATCGTCTTTATAAGAATTGCATAATTGGTAAAAGAGCTTCCGGCGGAGGTCAAGAAAGTTCCGGCGTTTACAAGGAAGCCTCCGTCGTCGTTGATGAACGAGCCGCGGGTATCAGCATCCGCTCCGTTGTTCAAAGTGCCGAGGTTATGGAAATAACCGTAGTTGGAAATCGTATCCGGACTGTAGTTATTCATAGTTCCATTGTTGATGACGGTGCCGCGGTTTTCGATGGAGCCATTATTGGTGATGGTGCCGTTGTTGGTAAGCTTGAATCCCGTCTCGATCGTCAAAGTACCGTCGATGATGAGCGTAGCACCTTCAGACACCGTCATATTCGAATAGAGGGCTAGAGAGCTGCCGGCTTTGATATACAGATCTGCGTTTTGGGTAACCGGGCTCTCCGCAATAACATCATCTATGATTATTGCAGAAGGTTCGTTGATTATTGGAAACTCATCATTGAAGAACGCTTGATCAATGATTCGATACTGAGTGAACTGCGGCGTATAGGTGACGTCGCCCGTAACATCAGAGATTTCAGGGGACCAATTACTGAAGACATACGTATAAGTATCATCATCAGTTTTGGTCGGTATAGTACCGTTGTAGGAGGGAAGGGTACCGTATTCCACGTTTTCATCTGTCTTGAGGACTTCACCATTTGCATTTTTCCAGGTGATGGTGTACTTGTTCACCGTGGAGGAATAAGTCGCTGTATAGGTAGCGTCGGCGGTGACGTCAGCGACAGCCGGGGTCCAACCCGCAAAGGTGTAGGTAAACTGCGCGTCGGCAGCTTTAGTGGGATCGGTATGGGTGGGAACATCGCCGTAAGCGACGGTGGTGGTATTGATCACGGTGCCGTCGTCCTGCTTCCAGGTGATGGTATAGGTGTTCGTGGTCGTGCTGTAAGTCGCGGTGTAGGTGGCGTTACCGGTGACGGCGACAGGGGTGGTATTCCATCCCGCGAAGGTATAGGTATACTGCGCGTCCGCTTCTTTCGTGGGCGCTGCGTGGGTGGGGACTTCACCGTAAGCAACGGTGGTGGTGTTGATCAAGGTGCCGTCGTTCTGCTTCCAGGTGACGGTATAGGTATTGACATCCCACTGTGCGGTGAAGGAGAGGTTCTCAGCAGGCATGGTCTCTGGCACATTGCCGCCCCAGCCAGTGAAGGTATAGCCGGTCTTTGTCGGGTCGGCGGGGGGTACGATAACGCTTCCGTAATCATACTTCACGGTGGTCGTTTCGTCGTCGACCTTCCAGGTGACGGTATAGGTCTTGGGCGTTTCCTTGTAGGTCGCGGTATAAATGGCGTCGCCGGTGACTGCGGCGGGAATGGAATCCCATCCCGCAAAGGTATAGGTATACTGCGCGTCGGCGGCTTTGATGGGATCGCTGCCGTTAAACTCGGGGACGGTGCCGACGGGAACATTCTCGTCTTTTTCCAGAATGGTGCCGTCTTCATCCTGCCAGGTGACGGTGTAAGCCGTGGTTTCCGGTTCGTCCGGGTTCATGGGATCGTCGGGAATGATGAAATCATCCAGATCGATGATGGGAGGAGGCGTAACGATGGTGGGCAGATCCCAGTTATTATTGAAGGCAGGATTGACGTTATCTCCGTTGACTGGGCTGTCGGTCGCGCTTTCGGGCAGGGGAACCGCACTGGACTTCGCTTCCTCCCGAGCCGCTATTTCGGCTTCCAAGATTAACGGAAGCAGGTTGATCATATCCTGGGGATCAAATCTCCCTTCCATTTTCAACGAATTCTGCAGGTCAGGATTCTCTGCGACTTCACCCAGGAAGAGAGCGGAGAAATCCGAAAGCTCCATATCTTTTACCGGCCAGTTCACGCTGACGATCCGCCCGCCCCAAAGCTCCGTGCGCTGGGAAAGCCCATACAAGGAACTTGTTTGATCCGTCTCACGGAACCAGACGATCCCGTGTCCGGTGCCGTAAAAGATTTCCCCGGTTTCGGCGTTCACACCGCCGGAGGAGCCGCGGACGCCGGTGATCATGGTGCTGGTGCGGATCTCCAGGGTCTCGTTCCCGGCCAGAGGCGTGGTCACATTAAACACGATCTCCCCGGCCTTCAGCTTGACCTGGAGCTTGCGCCCGGATTTCTTGATGGAGACAGCGGTGTTCATGGCCAGCTTGATGGCCTTTTCTTCGTCCAGACTTATATAGGCGCAGCTGTCGTCGCCGGTCTCGACGCTGTAACCGCTGTAAAGCTGGATGCCCTCGAAGTAGTCGAGGGCGACGCCGCCGGCGTCCCTGATGGTGACGCTGCCCTCCACCAGCTCCACACGCATGGTGACCGCCTTGGCTTTGGCGGCAAGGGCGGGAGAGGCGAGTCCCAGCATCAGGAGAAATGCAAGAGCAACAGAAAGCAGTCTTTTCATATAGAGGCCTCCGAATATGTGCATACTAAGTCTGATATAGAATACTTTATAAAATCACTTGGTAGTTGGATAGGTTTCAGCTTTGTAACCATTCCATTTGCCGTCTGTAATTACCCAGTTCGGATTATTATCCGGATAATAGATGCAGAAAGATTCAGGCGTATTTTTAAATACATCGGAACCAAGGGTGGGTGGATTGACGAAATTCGCTTTGTTCAGCTGATTGCAATCGCAGAACGCTTCATCGTCTATGTTCTGGACAGAGGCCGGAATAGACACGGAAGGCAGCTTCCAGCAATTCAAAAAAGCGTGATCGCTGATCGAAACAAGTCCTTCAGAAAGCGTCAGTACAGTCATATTGGTGCAATATGCAAAGGCCCAATATCCGATGTTTGTTACGCCGCTTCCGATTTCGACCGTTTGAAGCATCGCGCTATAAAACGCAGAAGCGCCGATGCTGGTCACGTTATCGGGCACGACCAGCGTCGTGAGACTGTCACAATCAGAAAAGGCATGATCGCGTATTTCCGTCACGCCGGACCCGATGGTAAGGCTGCTGAGAGCCGGGCTCTTATAGAAGGAATAGCTGCCGAGATATTTCACGCCGGACGGGACGGTCAAGCTAGTGATTTTGGAGTGCGCAAAGGCGAAAGCGCCGATGCCGGTGATCTGATTCCCCAGGTCCAGCTCCGTGATATCGTCCTTCATGTCCCACCAGGGCGATTCGACGATATAATTGGCAGTGCCGCCGCTGCCGTCAGTTCCAGTATATTCGTAATCCTGGATCGCTCCCGCGCCGGTGATATGCAGCACATATTTGCCCGCAGTTTCGGCGTCGGTCAGATACCAGGTCACATCAGAGCCGTCGTCATTGCAGAGGCCTCCGTTTTCGGCAACCGTGCCGTCTCCTGTAACGGCGTTTTCAAACTCGCCGACGTATGTGAAAATGGAAGCGGTATCATTGGAGGCTTTGGGAAGGAACACGCCCGCGTTTTCGATTCTGCTGCCGCTGGTGTGGGATGCGAGCGTTCCGCAGTTGGACAGGAAGCCGGAAGAGCCATTCACGATCCTTCCGTCCATGGGAGTATCTCCGGCGGCGCCGTTGTTCAGGGTGCCGATGTTGAACAGCTGGCCGTTGTTTACGATCGTGTTATCGCTGTAATTGTGGATGGTGCCGTTATTTGTAATCGTGCCGTCATTGCTGATCGTCCCGTTGTTGACGATGGTGCCGTTGTTGATGATGGTCCCCGTGTTCGTCAGGGTGCCGTTGACGGTAAGCGTGACGCCCTCGCCGACGGTAAGGACGGCGCCTTCATTGTTGATGTTCAGCGTGACGCCAGGCATGATCGTCACATTGCGATTCAGGGAAATCGCAACGGCGCTGTCGATGGTCAAATTGCTGTCAATCACAGAATCCATCTCCGGCCCGTTGGTCAAGGATTCCACGTTCGTGATCCTGTAATAGGCTTTAGAGGAGCTGATTTCCACGTCCTTCGTTACCTGGAAAACCGTTCCATTGTCGCAGGTAACGCCATCGATCAACAGAGAGTCGCTGCCAAGGAAGGTATAATATTCGTCAGCTTCGCAATTCACTTCTACCCAAGTTCCGGGCGCTACCTTCATGGTCAGTTTTTCTGACTCAGAAGTGAATTTAACGCCTTCCCCGGAGAAGTCGCCGTCTTCTCGCGTGTCTGTTATGATTGTGATTTCCGCGCCTTGCGTAAGGGAAATGCTCAGCGTAAGTTTCTCGGTGGGGGTATACGTGGCTTTGTACGTCGCCGTATCCGTGACCTTAACCGGCATCGGGTCCCATCCGGCGAAGGAATAGATGTGATCGTCGTCCTCCTCCTTGGTTGGATCGTCCGGCTTTTCAATATCGTCAGCCGAAGTGCCATACTCATACTCGGCGGCAGGCAGCAGGATCGTGGAACCGTCCTCGTCCACAAAGGTCACACTGTATTTGCTGATGGTCCAGACTGCGTGGAAGGTGAGGTCCTCAGCGGGCATGGTTTCCGGTATCTCATTGTCCCATCCGAGGAAGGTATAGCCGGTCCTTTCGGGGATGCCCGGATCGGCCACCGGTATACCGAAATCATAGGTATCGTTGCGGAATTCGGTCTCGCCGTTCATCCATTGGATAGTAAATGTTTTGGCGTTTTGTGAATACGTCGCGGTGTACGTCGCTTCTCCGGCGACGGAAGCAGGAGCAGGGGACCATCCCGCGAAAGTGTAAGAGTATTCCGCAGTGGCGTCTTTGGAAGGATCGGCATGGGTGGGGACGGTGCCGTAAGGGACGGAGGAAGTGTCGATCACGCTGCCGTCGTCGTTTTTCCAGGTGATGGTATAGGATCGAAGCGTCTTCGTGAAGGCGGCGGTATAGGTCGCGTCGTCCGCCGCGTCCACAATGTCCGGCGTCCAACCAGCAAAGGCATAGTTGTATTGCGCGTCCGCTTCCGTGGCGGGGACTTCGCCGGAATAGGAGGGCATATCGCCCTCTTCCACTTCCTGCGTTACGGTTTCGTCGCCGATCTTCCATGTGATGGTATACATGATCGGTTCATCCGGTTCGTCGGGCGCATCCGGTTCGTCGGGGATCACGGGTAGATCGGGAACCGTGGGATTCTCTGGAATGAAAGGCCGATCCAGCGCGCTCGATCCGGCGGCACTCTGCCCGTCGTCGGATCCATCCCTCTTAAATGCCGGGTCGATACTATTCGTATTCTGCGTATCCGACGGGAGCGTTTCGGTTTCCTTGGCCCCCTCACGCTGAGCCGTTTCCTTGGTCTCTTCACGCCGGGCGGCTTCTTCCGCCTGCTTTTCGGGGATTGCCGCGACCAAGTCCTCCACGTCAAAGTTGCCTTCTTCGGAGATGTCCTGCTGTAGCTGCTCATTGCCGGCCGCTTCCTCCAGATAGACAGAGGGAATGTCCTCCAGGGCCAGAGCTTCGGCGGAATCACTCTCCGCCTCGTACCGCTGGCCGCCCCGGATGGGGATCGGCGGGGCGGAGTTAGCGCCATCGGAAAGGGAAGAGGCATTATAAACCACACCATGCCCGGTGATATACTGCACCTCGCGCAGACTCACGATGCCGGAGGAACCGCGCACGCCGGTGATCATAGTGCTGGTGCGGATCTCCAGGGCTTCGTCTCCCGCCAGAGGCGTGGTCACGTTGAAGACGATCTGACCGGCTTTCAGCTTGACCTGGAGCTTCCGCCCGGATTTCTTGATGGTAACTGCGGTGCCCCAATCCAGTCTGATGGCCTTGTCGTCGTCCAGGCTGATATAGGCGGAGCTGTCGTCGCCTGTCTCGACGCTGTATCCGCTGTGGAGCTGCATGCCTTCAAAGAATTCCAGGGTGACGCCGCTGGCATCCTTGATGGTGACGCTGCCCTCCACCAGCTCCACGCGCATGGTGACCGCCTTGGCTGTGGCGGCGGAAGCGGACATGGCCAGCCCCAGGAGCAGGAGCAGGAGCAGGGACAGCAGGAATGTCAGGAGCTTTCTCATAGTGGATTCCTCCATTTAAAAACGGGTCAGCAGATCAGCCGGGCACGATCTCGATGGTGGGATCCTTCGGAACGGTAAAGGTGCAGACGAGGGCGTCGGATTCTTTGCTGAAATAGACGCTTTCCTCACCGAGCAGCTCGCCGTTCAGCCGGATGGAATATGCCATAACGTCGCTATTGGGGCTGGTCAGATAGAAGGTGAATTCCTCCCCCTCCTTGGCGGTGGTGATGGGGGTGTTGCCCGACGTGTTGTAGTAGATCTGATAGGGCATGTTGGCCGTTCCCGGGGGAATGATGGCGGTGAAATCATAGGTCGCTTCAAATACCGCCGTATAAGTCGTGTCCTCCGTGGCGGGGGCAGGCTGCCGATCCCAGCCCACAAAGGCGTAGCTTGCCTTGTCGGTGGCTTCCTTGACCGGCGCTTCGTGGCTCGGCGTTTCCCCGGCGGCAACGGATGTGGTGTCAATGACGTTTCCTTCGTCGTCCTTCCAGGTGATGGTGTAGGAAGCTGGTTCGGCAGAACCCTGTGGGAAAGCCGGTTCTACGGAGTCAGCGGCAGGGAGCGGGATCATGGCTGCTTCGGCCTCGTCCCATTCTTCTTCCTCCCGCAGCTCCGCAGCCGGAATAGCCGCGATCAGCAATTCGGGATCATAGACGCCTTCCTCCCGGATGCGGGACTGAAGCCGCGCATCGTCCCGGATCTCTTTCAGACAGAGAGCGGGGAGGGCAGGGACGCCCGCAGGATGGACGCCTGACCTGGGCCGGAAGGCTTCACCGCCGGCGATGGCATACTGCCGTCCGCCGCAGGTCACGACGCCGTGGCCGGTAATGAAGATCACTTCCCGCAGGCTGACGATGCCGGAGGAGCCGCGTACGCCCACGATCATGGAGCTGGTGCGGATCTCCAGGGCTTCGCCGCTGTTCAGAGGCGCCGTCACATTGAAAAAGAGCTGTCCTGCTTTCAGCTTGACCTGGAGCTTCTTGCCGGATTTTTTGATCGCCACAGTGGTATTTCGGTCCAGCTTGACGGCTTTATCCTCGTCCAGGAGGATATAAGCGCTGCTCTTGTCGTCGGTTGAAACGGAATAGCCGCTGTAAAGGCGCATGTCCTTGGTATAGGTGACGGGGACTCCCGCCGCATCCCGCACATAAACGCTGCCCTCCGCGACCTGAAGGCGCAGGACGACAGCTTTCGCCTTCGCCGCTGAAGCCGGAGCGGCCAGGCCCAGCAGGAGGACCAGGGCAAAAAGGAGAGCGAGCAGTCTCTTCATGCGCTTTCCTCCCAAGCCTTGCTGGCTTCGTAGAGCGCCAGGATGTCGCCGTCCAGGCTGCCTTCTTCCACCATGCTGTGGAGGATGCCCAGGGCCTTTTCCGCAGGCATGGGGGGCTTATAGGGGCGGTCCCGGGCCGTCAGCGCGTCAAACACATCCAGGATGGTCAATAGACGCACTTCCCAGGGAATGTCCTCGGCAGTGAGATGATCGGGGTAGCCCTTCCCGTTGAGATATTCGTGGTGGGCGCTGGCCCACTTGGGGACCTGCGCATAGATTTTCGGGAAGGTGACGTGGCCCAGGATGCGGGCGGTCACGGAGGCGTGGCTTTCCATGATGGCGCGCTCCTCCGGGGTCAGAGTGCCCTTGCGGACGGAGAGGTCTTTCCGTTCCTCCTCCGTGAGCCAGGTCTGGGTCTTACCGTTCTCGTCGATGTATTCCCGGGCGGCCAGAGTGTCGATCCGCGCAAGATCTTCGTCCGTCACGAACCCGGCCTTGTTCACCCGCTCGATCAGGTCCATGCCGGTCTCCCGGATGGTGCTGCGCTTCTCCGCTTCTTCCCGGGAAATCCTGCCTTCCAGCAAAGAAATGCGATCCAGCAGTGCCATGGCGCGGAAGCGCTGCTGGATGCCATCCAGGGCAGGTCCCAGCCGGCTTTCCTTGTCCATGACCTCCAGCGGTACTACCAGCTTGCCCACGTCATGGAGCCAGACGCTCAGAAGGAAGGTGCGCTTTTTGTCGCCGTCGAATCGCTTCTCGCTGTCCTGCTTGTCCAGCCAGTCCAGAAAGCGCGTCGCATACTTCACCATATTGCGGGTGTGGTTCGCATTATAAGGTGTGCGTTCGTCGATGGCGGCGGAGAGCGCCCCTACCAGGGAATCCAGCAGGGAAGTGATCTGCTCGGCATAGAGCATATTGGTGAGGCTGATGGCCGCCTGGGAGGAGATTGCCATGACCAGCAGTTCCACACTGGAAGCAAAGGGGATCGTGACCCCGTCTTTATCCAGGGCGTTGATAAGCTGCATCGCGCCGATGAGGTCGCCCCGGTCGTTGGCCAAGGGGACCACCAGCATGGTCTTGGTGCAGTAGCCGGTCATCTCGTCGTACTTGGCGGAGCCGGAGAAATTGAATCGGGTGTCCGTGTGCACGTCGGCAACGTTGATGGGCTCGTTGTGGAGCACGACCCAGGAGCAGACGTAGCTGGGTTCCATAGGCACCGGCGGCAGGGTAATGGGGTCGGCATGGCCGCCCTGCCGGATGTTCATGGAACGGGTCACCATACGGCAGAAATGAAGTCCGTCGTCCTCCAGGAGGTAAAGGGTGCCCGCGTCGCAATTGGACAGGTCCATAGCGGTATCCAGGATCTGGGAGAGGAGCTTTTCCCGGTCCCGTTCGGAGGAGAGGGAAAGGCACATGCTCAAAAACTGTCGGATCTGTTCAGGCGTCATAATTTGATCTCCTCTCGGGCAAGCGCAAAGCTGCAGTCGGGATGGAGGGCGGAAAGCTGGGGCTCAGCCTCCTCCAGCATACGGTCCGTGTGGAATGGATCATGGTGGATGATTCGTATCTTTTTCGCGCCGCAGGCCAGGCCCAATTGGGCAGCGCGCTTCCAGGTGTTGTGGCCGAAAGCGCTGCGTGTTTTCCACTCTTCGTCGGAATACTGCCCGTCGCACAGCATCAGGTCGCAGCCCCGGGCAAAACCCGTCAGCTTGGGGAAGATGTCCTCCGTATAGGTGCAGTCCGTCAGAAAAACGATGCTTTTTCCGCCTCCCCGGAGCTTCATCAGAGTAACGCCGTCGGGGTGGCAGCCTTCCATGGTCTCCACCGTCACAGCGCCGAGCTGCAGCGTATTCGGCAATTCCCTGTATCTGATCCAGGCGGGAAGCAGCTCCAGCGTGACAGGCCAGATGGGAGGGGAAAGAAGCCGCTCAATGCGTTCTTCCGCGTCCATGCCGAACCGGCTTTGGGCATAGATGTCGATGTGATTGTCCGTGTCCATCAGAAGGGGGGCCATCGGCAGCCCCAGCAGATGATCCGCGTGGAAATGGGACAGCAGCAGCGGGATGGGCTTTTCCTCGGTCCCTCCGGGAATGTCGCAGTTCAAAAGCCCGGTACCGGCATCCAGCAGGATAGTTTCTCCGGCCAGCTCCACGAGAACACAGATCGTATCTCCCCCGTAGCGGGTGAATTCCTGCCCCGCTCTGGGTATGGAACCTCTGGTGCCGAGGATCGTTACGGTATCCAAGAAGTCACCAGCTTTCAATGTCTATATTTATCCATATAAATAGAATAAGACTTGCTTGAACAGAAGTCAAGAAATACATTTCATATAGGCACGGACTGCAATGTGTTCGGATGATAGAGACGAAAAAAACAAGTTTCAGCGCCGGAATTTCGCCCTTGACAATTGCTTTTGCCTGTGCTATTATCGCACAAATTCTATAAGACCCTGGGAAACGGCCGGAATTGTTCGGGCATGCGCGCAAGACCGGCAGTGGAGGAAACTCTGGAGAAGCTCATCCATGCATGAGTGCCGAAGGTGCAAGGGCTATGCAGCCCGAATCTCTCAGGCAAAAGGACAGAGGGGCGCGTTCCGGCTGGGGCCGGTGCCGTCTCTGCGCTTTTTCGGAGCTGCCTTCAGGCGGCTTTATTTATTGACAGGAGGATGGACATGGTAGAAGAGAGTATGCAGTATATCAGCGCTTATGATCCCGAGATCGCAAAGGTGCTTTCTCTGGAGCTGGACCGGCAGCGCAACAATCTGGAGCTGATCGCCTCGGAGAACCTGGTCAGTCAGGAGGTCATGGCCGTCATGGGCTCCGTACTGACCAACAAGTATGCCGAAGGTTATCCCGGACGCCGGTTTTACGGCGGTTGCGAGTATGTGGACATGGCGGAGAATATCTGCATCGAGCGGGCCAAGATCATCTTCGACGCCCACTATGCAAACGTGCAGGCCCACAGCGGCTCTCAGGCCAACTATGCCGTCTACCTGGCCCTCTGCAAGCCGGGGGATACCGTCATGGGCATGTCCCTGGATAACGGCGGCCACCTGACACACGGCAGCGCGGCCAACTTCTCCGGAAAGAATTATCACATCGTCTCCTATGGTCTGGATCCCGCCACGGGCCGCATCGACTACGACCAGGTCCGGGAACTGGCTTTGGCCAACCATCCCAAAATGATCATTGCCGGCGCTTCCGCCTATCCCCGGGTCATCGACTATGCCATCTTCAGCGAGATCGCCAAAGAGGTGGGCGCATATCTGATGGTGGACATGGCCCACATCGCGGGCCTGGTGGCGGCAGGGGAGCACCCCTCTCCCGTTCCCTATGCCGACGTGGTCACCACCACCACCCATAAGACCATGCGCGGTCCCCGGGGCGGCATCATCCTCACCAACGACGCCGACATCGCCCGGAAGATCAACAGCGCCATCTTCCCCGGCGTGCAGGGCGGCCCCCTCATGCACATCATCGCCGCAAAGGCCGTGGCCCTGGGCGAAGCCCTGCGCCCGGATTTCAAGGCCTATCAGCACCAGATCGTTGCCAACGCCGCCACCCTGGCCGAAAGCCTGATGGAAGGCGGTCTGGATCTCGTTTCCGGCGGCACGGACAACCACCTGATGCTGGTGGACCTCCGCAAAATGGACATCAGCGGCAAGGAGCTGGAGACGCGTCTGGACAGCGTCCACATTACAGCCAACAAGAATGCCGTTCCCGCCGATCCCCGTCCGCCCAAGGAGTCCAGCGGCCTGCGCCTGGGTTCTCCCGCCGTCACCAGCCGCGGCTTCAAGGAGCCGGAGATGCGGGAAGTGGGCGAGCTCATCTGCAAGGCCACCCTGGACTTCGCCGCCAACCGCAAGGAGGTCATGAACCGGGTCGCGGAGCTTTGCCGCCGCTTCCCCATCTACGAGCGGAAGACCCCCTCCACCCGGGACAGCATGTTCCCCGCGTAACGTCCTTTGAATCAAAACGCCCCCGATGCGGAAAC
Organism: Oscillospiraceae bacterium; assembly: GCA_902795345.1. Taxonomy (GTDB): domain Bacteria; phylum Bacillota; class Clostridia; order Oscillospirales; family Oscillospiraceae; genus UBA1774. The sequence continues at coordinate 71,091 of CADBKO010000013.1, read as the reverse complement.
CAGAACCGCATCGGGGGCGCATTTCGTTTCAGCTTATCGCACCTGTCCCTCACCGTAGATCACGTATTTCCAGCTGGTCAGCTCTGTGAGGCCCATGGGGCCCCGGGCGTGCATCTTCTGGGTGGAGATGCCGATCTCCGCGCCCAGGCCGAATTCGCCGCCGTCGGTGAAGCGGGTGGAGGCGTTGACATAGACGGCAGCGGCGTCCACTTCGTTTAGGAACCGCTGGGAAGTGAAGTAATCCTTGGTAACGATGGCCTCGGAGTGGCCGGTGCCGTGGGCTTCGATGAAAGCCATGGCCTCTTCCGTGCTGTCCACGACCTTGACAGCCAGGATGTAATCGCCGTATTCCGCGTCCCAATCCTCCTCCGTGGCAGGTACGCCCCGGCTGCCCAGGATGGCCAGGGACGCTTCGTCGCAGCGCAGCTCCACCTTGTCCGCGTCCAGCAGCGGGACCGCCTTATTCAGGAATGCGGCGGCGACGTCCCGATGGATCAGGACGCACTCAGCAGCGTTGCAGACGGAGGGGCGGGAGCATTTTGCGTTGTAGAGGATCTTCGCCCCCATATCCAGGTCCGCGTCCTTGTCGATATATACATGGCAGACGCCCTCGCCTGTGCGGATGACGGGCACGGTCGCTTCCTTCGCCACGGTGCGGATAAGCTGCGCCCCGCCACGGGGGATCAGCACGTCCACATATTCGCTGAGGTGCATCAACCCCCGGGCGCTGTCCCGGCTTGTGTCCTCCACCAGGCAGACACAGTCCTCCGGCAGTCCGGCTTCCTTCAGCGCTTCGCGCATCAGCTTTACCGCCGCCATATTGGAGCGGATGGCCTCCTTGCCCCCGCGCAGGATGCAGGCGTTGCCGGATTTGAGGCAGAGGGCGGCGGCGTCCACCGCCACGTTGGGCCTCGCTTCAAAGATGATGGCGATCACGCCCAGGGGCACGCGCCTGCGCCCGATGATGAGGCCGTTGGGCCGCGTTTCCATCCGGTCCACGCTGCCGATGGGGTCCGGCAAAGCGGCCACCTGCGTCACCCCTTCGGTGACGCCCGCGATCCGCTTTTCCGTCAGGGTGAGCCGGTCCAGCAGCGCACTGCGCATGCCCGAGGCCCGGGCGGCGGCCAGGTCTTCTTCGTTGGCGGCCAGCCACAGAGCTTTGTTTTCGTTCAGCTTCGCGGCGATGGCGGCCAGCGCCCGATCTTTTTGGGCTGTGCCCGCAATAGCCAGAACGCGGGAGGCCGCTTTGGCCGCCGCGCCGAGTTCATTCAGCGTCATATTCATTCCCTCCCGGTATCAGCGGCAAGGAAGCGGGTGCCGATGGGCTGCCCCGCGACGATGCCGTAAATGTCTTCCATGCGGCTGCCGTTGGTGATGACCATTTCCACACCGGCAGCCATGGCGATGCCCGCAGCGTTCAGCTTGGTGGCCATGCCGCCGGTGCCCCGCCAGGTGCCGCTGCCGCCCGCCAGATGCAGCACTTCCTCCGTCAGCTCCGATACGCAGGGGATCAGCTTCGCATCGGGATTGGAATGGGGGTCCGCATCGAACAGCCCGTCAATGTCGCTGAGCAGCACCAGCAGGTCCGCCTTGCAGAGCTTGGCGACGATGGCGCTGAGCGTGTCGTTGTCGCCCAGGATCTTGTTGTGGCCGGTCTCGATCTCCGCAGAGGAGACGGAGTCGTTTTCGTTGACGATGGGGATCACACCCATTTCCAGCAGGGCGGAGAAGGTGTTGGACAGATGCTCCGCCCGCAGAGGATCGTCCACGTCGTCTCCGGTCAGCAGGATCTGGGCAACCGAGCAGGTATACTCGGAGAAGAGCTTATCATAGATATGCATGATGTTGCATTGGCCCACCGCCGCGGCAGCCTGCTTATAGCGCAGCTCCGTCGGCCGCGCGCCCATCTGGAGCTCCGCCACTCCAACGGCGATGGCGCCGGAGGAGACCAGGATCACCTCATGCCCCATGCCGTGCAGGTCCGCCAGCACCCGCGCCATCCGCTCGATCCGCTGCAGGTTCAGAGAGCCGGATTCGTGCGTCAGGGTGGAAGTACCGACCTTGATAACGATGCGCATTTTTTCCTTCATGGAAACCTCCTGTCAGACCAAAGGCCGGTTCATGCCGCTGCGGAAAAAAGGATTGACAATCGCCTGCCGGTCTGCTAATATACCGTTTGCTGATGTGCAAATGCTAGTGTAGCTCAGTCGGTAGAGCAGCTGATTCGTAATCAGCAGGTCGGGAGTTCGAGTCTCCCCACTAGCTCCATCGTCGTCGCGGACTTCGTATCGTTCGCGACGGCGTTTTCTTTTTTAAATCAAACGCCGTCTCTCATTCACTACGTCGCTCCTCCTCTCAAAACCGGACCCGCCAAGCTGGGCTCCGGTTTTGTTTTTGGAAGGACGAAAAGGGATTGAGGTCAAAGAGCTTAGAGTCGTCGTGGACTTCGTTATCGTTCGCGGCGGCGATTTCTTTTATTCAGATAATCAGATTATTAGAAATAACTATCTTGCCGGGAGAGCTTCTTCAACAGAAGATTGGCCGCGATGAACATGCCCACCACGAAAACCAGGAAAATGAGGCCGAAGCCCTGCCGGTCCGACATGGCGATAGAGTCATAACAGCCATGGAGCAGAACGGGGATCAGGAAAGATTTCCAAAGGTAGCCTTTGCTCTTCTCATGCCAGCCGTAGTTTTCATATCTGCGGGCTGTCGCATACCACATGCCCATGAACACGCCGAAGCAGGCGTGGCCGGGAACGGCGGTCACCGCCCGGAGCAGCGCCGTTCCCAGGCCGTACATCAGCACATAGCCGATGTTTTCCCAGAGAGCGAAGCCCAGGGAAACGAACACCGCATAGACGACCCCGTCGAACTGGCAGTCGAAGCTGGGGCTGCGCCAGGTACGCCGCTTCAGAAGGAGGAGCTTCGCGCCCTCTTCCGAGCCGCCCACCACGATAAAGCAGAGCAGAAGCCGGTAGAGTAGGGTGCCTTCACCGAAAAAGAAAGCAAGCAGGGTTTCTCCGATCCGCTCCGCGATCATAGCCAGTACCGTCGCCAGGATTCCCCGCAGTATGAGCCCGATAAGCAATCCCGCCGGTTCCCGCTCCAGCCGGTCCGAGCGGTAGACGCGGATCAGCAGCAGGACAGCCGGGATCACGGCGGCGGCGATCAGCAGGGGATGGAGGAAGAAAACAGAAAGCATGGCTTTTGTCCTTTGAATATGGCTGTTTGACGGAAGCGGCCCCGCCGCAGCCGTCTTTATTGCGCTATTGTATTGCATTTGGCCCGACTTTGCAAGGGAGGACAGGAAATAATTATGTACGTAGGAATAGGAAAATCATATGCGAAGCTAAACCAAATCGGAAGTCCCCCGCGAGACTTCCGATTTGGAAAGGAGGAGCAGCGGAGCGATACAAAGTTTCGCGGCCCAACGAAAGCCACAGAAACGGGATGGAGCAGCTAATCGAAGAGAAAAAGACAAAATCGGAGCCCAGCGGAGCGGGTCCGATTTTGAAAGGAGGAAGGAGGCGGCGGATATGGAGTTTTCGCGGCATTTACGGAAACCGCAGAAACGGGAAGGAGCAGCCTTGAGCGAGAAAGAAAAACCAAATCGGAAGTCCCACGGAAGACTTCCGATTTGGAAAGGAGGAGCAGCGGAGCGATACAGAGTTTTCGGCGCCAGTCCGCAGACTGACGCCGGAAACGACGTGAGCGCAGCTTGCTCCGACGTGGTGGTGCGGGCACGGGGACTTGAACCCCGACGGTCTCCCACGAGAACCTAAATCTCGCATGTCTGCCAATTCCATCATGCCCGCAGAATGAACCTATTATAGCATTTATTTTCTGCCTTGCAACTCAAATTTTGCCGTTCCACCCGCAAAGGGAAAGATCAACCCGGCCGTCTGGAAGAAAGGATACGCCTTCCGATTCCAGCAAGGCCCGCTGCGTGCCGGGCGCGTAGTCGTCGAAAACCGGTTTTGTTCTCCCCAGGCGGTCCACGACCCGGTGACAGGGAACAGAAGGGTCGGCGCAGCGGTTCAGGCAGGTCCCCACAGCCCTTGCGCCCCGAGGCATCCCAAGCAGAAGGGCCAGCTGTCCGTAAGTGGCGACCTTGCCTGCGGGGATCTGCCGGACCAGCGCATACAGCCGGCAGGCAAAATTTATCGTGTGTTTTTCCGCTTCCATCATCGAGCCCCGCTTTCCTCTGTCAGCTTGGTCCATAAGCATGTTAGCATGCCGAAGAAAACTATGCAAGCAAAGCTGAGAAGGAAACTTTCGTCTGCCTCTTCCTTTTTTGGGCCTTTTATGATAAGATATACTTGGCAAAAATCGGGAGTTTTCAAACAGAGGTTTGTATATGACAGTATTCGATGTGATCACCCTTCTGGGCGGTCTTGCATTTTTCCTGTTCGGCATGTCGGTCATGGGCAGCGGGCTCAAGGGGCTGGCAGGAAAGAAGATGGAGAGCATCCTGGCGAAGCTCTCCTCCAATCCTGTCAAAGGCCTGCTTCTCGGCATCTTCGTGACTGCGATCATCCAGTCGTCAGGCGCCACCACAGTAATGGTAGTGGGCTTTGTCAATGCCGGGATGATGAAGGTGGCCCAGAGCATCACCCTGATCCTGGGGTCCCAGATCGGCACGACGGTGACCGGCTGGATCCTGACCCTGGCGGGGGCCGAGGGCAGCAGCGGCATCGCCCGGGTCTTTTCATCCGCCACCTTCGTGCCCGTATTCTCCCTGGCGGGCATCATCCTCTATATGTTCGTCAAAAAGCGGAGCATGAAGCATTTCGGCTCCATTCTGCTGGGCTTCGGCCTCTTGATGACCGGCATGTCCACCATGTCCGGTGCGGTGACGCCCTTGAAGGAGGATCCGGAATTCCTCAGCATCCTGACTCTGTTTTCCCACCCGCTGCCAGCCATGATCATGGGCGTGCTGCTGGCCGCCGTGATCCAGAGTTCCAGCGCGGGCGTCGGTATCGTCCAGGCAATATCCGTGGCCGGCGTACTGTCGCTGGATGCCTGCCTTCCGCTCATTATGGGTATCAATATCGGCTGTTCTTCTCCGGTCCTCTTTTCCATGATGGGCTCCTCCAAGAATGGGAAAAGGACCGCTATGATCTATGTATGCTCGGCTGTTTTGGGCGCATGTCTGGTCTGCCTGTTTTACTATCCGCTGCGGTCATTCGGAGCGCTGCCCTTTATGGAACGTGCCGCCGGTCCCGTGACCGTCGCCCTGCTGAATACCACCACTCGCGCCTTTTACGTGATCCTGGAGATGCCTCTGCGAGGGTTGCTGGAGAAAGCGGCTTACCTGCTCGTCAAATATGATTCAGCTGAGGACGCTGAGAGCGAATATCTGGAAAAGCTGACGGACACGGCGCTGCGCTATCCCAGCACCGCCCTCAGCCTTTCCATGGCGGCAGCCCGGAAGATGGCAGAGATCGCGCAAGCGACCATTGTGGACGCCATGGGACTCCTGACGGAATACGACAAGGCCGTCGTGGAGCGGGTAGCCGCCAGAGAGACCCTCCTGGACAAATACGAGGACAAGCTGGGGGATTATATGATGCGCCTGCTGGCGGCGGAGGCTTTGCCTGCCCAGGAGCGGAGCGCGGAAAAAATCCTCAGCTGCATCAGCGACCTGGAGCGCATCGGAGACCACGCGCAGAATATCGCGGAGTTGGCAACGGAGATGCAGGAAAAGAAGCAGTATTTCTCGCCGGAGGCGGGGGATGAGCTGACGCTGGTATCCAAGGCCATCAACCAGGTCACGGAGCTGGCGACAAAAGCCTACTGCGACAGCGATACGCAGCTGGCCCTGCAGGTGGAGCCCTTGGAAGAGGTCATCGACATCGTATGCGACGAGCTGAAGATGCGGCATGTGAACCGGCTGCAGTCCGGACGCTGCACCATCAACGTGGGCTTCGTGTTCAACGATCTCCTTACGAATTTCGAGCGGATCGCGGATCACTGCTCCAATATCGCCATCTACACGCTGAAGGCGGAGAATCCCAGCTATATGCCCCATGAGTATTCCTCCAATGCGGAGGAATCCGTTCAGTTCACAGAAGCGTTCCTGCGCTTCACGGAAGAATATGTCAGCTGTCTGTAAAAGGCTCCCCGGTATTCTGGCGTTTGCCGCCTGCATCCTTCTGTTGTTTGGCGGCTGCGGGAAAGAACAGGGGAGCTATCGCTATACCTATCTGGATGTGTTCGATACGGTGACGGGCATCACGGTTTACGCGCCTTCTCAGGCGGAAGCGGACCGGCTGGCGGAGCTTATCCATGAGGAACTCCTGACCTGCCACCGGCTATTTGACATTTATCGGGAATATGATGGCATGACGAATCTCTGCACCGTCAACCGGCTTGCGGGTACGGAGGCCGTGGTCGTGGATGGTCGCATCCTGGACCTGCTGGAATTTGCCCTGGAGATGGGGGAAGCCTCCGGCGGGAAGCTGAATATCTGCATGGGCAGCCTCCTGGCGCTCTGGCATGACGCCAGGACCGCGGCAAACGAGCACCCGGAAAGGGCGGCGCTGCCCCAGAGGGAAGCTGTTGAGGAAGCCATGGAGCATATGTCGCCATCCGCGCTGCAGCTGGACAGGGCAGCCTCCACGGTGCGCTATCTGGATCCGGAGCTTCGGCTGGACGTGGGCGCGGTCGCCAAGGGCTGGGCCGTTCAGCGCGCCTGTGAGAAAGCAAAAGCAGGGGGGCATACCGGTTTTTTGGTCTCGGCGGGCGGAAACGTCTGCACCGTCGGGCTGAAAGGGGACGGGAGCCGGTGGAAGGTGGCTCTGGAACGGCCGGACGGCAGTGGACAAGCACTGATGACGGTGCGGATGGCGGATTGCGCCGCTGTGACCAGCGGCAGCTACCAGCGTTATTTCGAGGTGGACGGAGAGCGGTACTGCCATATCGTGGACCCGGACAGCGGGGAACCGGCCGGGATCTATGAGATGGTGACGGTGCTCTGCCCCGACAGCGCCGTGGGGGACGCCCTTTCCACCGCGCTGTTCCTCCTGCCCATTGAGGAAGGAACGGCTTTGGCGAAGGCGTACAGCGCAGAGGCGCTGTGGTATTCAGAAGGTCAATATGTGACGACGCCCGGATTTCCCTTGTCCGAGGACTGAGCGTTATTTTTTCCGGGAGCTATTGATTTTGGAAGCGTAATGGTGTAATATGCATCGTACCGCCTGATATGGTGGGTGTAGCTCAGTTGGTTAGAGCGCCAGATTGTGGCTCTGGAGGCCGACGGTTCGACTCCGTTCACCCACCCCACTGCGCCGGGACGGTTCCATCGTCCCGGCGGTTTTTTATTGGGATGTCGCCAAGCGGTAAGGCACAGGACTTTGACTCCTGCAGTCGTGGGTTCGAATCCCGCCATCCCAGCCATCAAAAAGCAGTGATTTGTTATCCAAATCACTGCTTTTTGAATGATGATTGCCCTTGCGGTCAAATGATGTCGCTCCGCTTATGATGCAGCCTTCGGCAATGATGTGTCCTGCGGGAAATGCGGGGCGAACACATCATTGATTATTACTCAATATAATGATAAGATTTCAGTAGCCTTCGGAGGTGCAGCTATGAAAGAAAACAAACTCGCTGATATTTCAATGGACTTCTCCGTTCAAATTGTATCATCGCTTCAATGATAACGAAGACAAGTGGATCGTATCAGTAGACGAAAGAGATTACTCGGATGGTGAGATCCTGGATAATATCCGTTTTCAAGAGCAGTGTTTTGAGAGCGAATTGCAAAGATAGGAATATTACATATACTCACAATAAGTAATTTTACATAGCGATAGGGGAGAGACGAATGTACTATACTTTCGGTACATCAATCGAAGAATCGAATAAGCTGCCCTCCGGGGACAAGCTGGCCGTGGGCTATCTGACCTGCGATGAGCTGGCGGAAGTCAGCGAAACCCTGGGCTTTGCCGCCGCCAACGTGGAAGCCTGCCGGAGCGCCAACGCTTATTTCCGTTCCGGCGTGGAAGTCTATGACGAATATACCTTCACGGAGCTTCGGATCGTGGACCCGGTCCATCCCGAGGTAAACGACGACTGTGTGGCCCTGTTCATCAAAAAGAACCTTTTCCTGGTGATCGACGTGCTGGATGAAGACCGCTCCACGGAGCAGCGCTTCCAGCAGGCCCTGCGCCGCTTTCCGGCAAAGAACACGAACCTGGAAAAGCTGATTTACAGCTTTCTGGACGCCCTGGTAGCAGGGGACATCATCATGCTGGAAAGCACCGGCGCGGAAGTAAGCGAGCTGGAGGCACAGGTGCTGCGGGACGAGGCACACGAGGATTTCACCACGACGCTGCTGGATCTGAAAAACCGTCTTTTGAGCGCCCACAACTATTATGAACAGCTGCTGGACATCACCGAGGCCGTGGAGGAGAACGAAAACGACATTTTCGACACGGACAGCCTCATGTATATTTCCAACATGGGAAAAAAGATCGTCCGCTTGCGGGAGGACGTGGATGCCCTGTCCAATATGGTGGTCCATCTGCAGGACGCCTATTCCTCCTATCTGGACATGAACCTGAACAAGACCATGAAGTTCTTCACCGTCATTACCAGCATTTTCTTCCCTCTGACCATCATCGTGGGCTGGTATGGCATGAATTTCCAGTCCATGCTGGAATTCTACTGGCGCTACGGATATCTCTATGTGATCCTGCTTTCGATCATCGTCGTGCTGGTCCTGGTCCTGGTGGGCAAACGGAAAAAGTGGTTCTGATCAATAAGCCTCACGCCCGGTGCGTGAGGCTTATATCATAAAAAGGGAGCGCTGCGATTGCAGCGCTCCCTTGTGTAAGATGATGCTTAGATGTGGAGGCAGCCCTGGAAAGCCTGGTTGACGGCTTCGGAGATGGTGCCGGCCTTGTTGTTGCAGTCGCCCACGATAACGACGCTGGTCTCGGGGCAGGAGTGACGCAGCTCATCCACCAGCTTCAGGCGAGGACGGATGCCCATAGCCAGCAGCACGGTGTCGGCCTTGAATTCCTTCTTTTCGCCGGTCTTCACGTCCTTGGCCACCACGCAGTCGTCCTTGACTTCCTCAAGGGCGGTGCCGTAGAAGACGTCGAACTTGAGACCGTCGTCGGCCATCTTCTTCATCAGATCGCGGCTGCCGCGGGACTTGAACATGGCGGTCATCTGGTCCATCATTTCGATGACGGTGACCTTCTTGCCCTGCTCCGCGAAGTCGAGAGCGGCTTCCAGACCGACCTGGCCGGCGCCGACGATCACGATCTCATCGCCCACCTTGGCAAGGCCGCGCTCCGCGTCGGGAGCCCAGGCGACATGAGGCTTGTGGATGCCGGGGATCTTGCCGGGAATGATGGGTTCCGCGCCGACGGCGATGACAACGGCGTCATAGCCTTCCTTGTCCAGAATGTCCTTGGTGCATTCCAGATTCAGGTAGATGCGGGCGCCGCGCTTCACGCACTGGGCGGCGGTGTGGCGCATCCACTTCAGATAATCCTGCACGTCAACTTTGAACGGAGGCGTAGCGGCGCCGATGACGTTGCCGCCCAGCTGGCCGCTCTTTTCATACAGGGTGACGTCGTGGCCGCGATCCAGCAGGGTCTGCAGAGCCTGGATGCCGCCGGGGCCGCCGCCCACGATGGCGACTCTCTTCTTCTTCCTGGCCTTGGGCACCACGCCGTCGCGAAGCTCGCTGGTCATGGCGGACATGGGGTTGATGGCGCAGTAGATGGGCTTCGGGATCATCAGGTGGTTCATGCAGGTGTTGCAGCGCAGGCAGGGACGACGGTCCTCGGGACGGTTCTCGGCATACTTCCTGGGCATGTCAGGATCGGCCATCAGAGGACGGCACATGGAAACGAAGTCAGCCCAGCCGTTGGCGATGATCTTTTCGGCGTAGTCGATGCTCATGATGGAGCCGACGGTGTTGACCAGCAGATCGGGGTAGCGCTTCTTCACGTCGGCTGCATAGTGGACGTTGAAGCAGTGATCCATCAGGTAGTTCTGGCACCAGTTGTTGAAGTAGGCCATGTTGAAGTCGGAGTGCAGGCCGGCGGAAACATGGAGGATGTCGATGTGATCCTTCAGGTAGCCGATCAGCTCCAGGGTCTCGTCGAAGTGCATGCCTTCGGGCGCGATCTCGTCGGCGGAGATGCGGTACTCGATAACGAAGTCTTCACCGCAGTGACGGCGGATGGAATCGCAGACCTCAATGGCGAAGCGGGCGCGGCTCTTGGTGTCGCCGCCGTATTCGTCGGTGCGCTTGTTGTACAGGGGGCTGGTGAACTGGCTGATGAGGTTGCCATGGCCGCCGTGCACGAGCACGATGTCCATGCCGGCTCTCTTCATCTTGCCGGCGGCAGCGCCGTACTTCTCGACGGTCTCGTGGATCTTGTCGATGCTCATTTCGATGCAGGGATGGGGCTCACGGTTGTTCTGCTGGGCAGCCCGGCGCTCGTTGTCGGAAATCCAGGCAGAAGAGCTGTAGGGCCAGTGGCCGACGGTCTCGTAGCGGGTGTTCTCGCCGTTGTGGTTGATCTCGAAGGAGGCATGGCAGGCATACTGCTTGCACATGTCGGCATACCAGGTCATGGGCAGGACGCCGTTCTCGTTCATCATGTCCAGCTGATAGGCTTCGTCTTTACATTCCGAGATGTCGATGGAGCAGTTGCCGACATACAGGGTGCAGACGCCGCCCCGGGCGAACTGACGGAACCAGTCCACGAAATCGTGGGTCACGCGGCCGTCCTCGCTGGCCAGGTTGGGAGAGGGGGGAGCCAGGGTGATGCGGTTCTTGAAGTCGATACCGCGGATACGAATCGGCTGGAAAACGTGGGAATACTTGGAGCCCATAGGTAATCATCCTTTCACAGTTTTTACTAATGTTGATAGTTTATTTTAGCTGATTTTCCGAAAAAGTACAAGCCCTTTATGCCCGTTCCAGGGGAATATCCCCAAGATTTATGGAATTCTTGTTGCGGATGGGGGCAATACGCTTCGGCGCATAGCCCTCGGCATGGATCAGAAGCTCATAAATGCCGTGCTTCAGGTCCCGGAACCAAAAGTCACCGAAGGAATCCGTAACGGCTTCCCAGTTCTTCCCGCCGCTGCTAAGAAGGCAGCGGGCCCCTTCCACGATCACTTTCTTATCCGGGTCATAGAGGGTCCCGGCGATGAAGCAGCCCGGTACGTTGCGATAATAGACCCTGGGATGGAGCCCGGTCTCCGGCTGCCAGACTTCAGCGCCGTCGATTTCGTCCTCCAGTTCCTCTTCCTTCCCGAAGGTAATGGCCTCCGTGGGGCAGGCCTCCACGCAGCGGGGCATCTTCGAGCCGTGGTCCAGGAGATGGGCGCAGCCGGTGCACTTCTGGGCGATTCTCAGCTCCGCATTCATATAAATGACGCCGTAGGGACAGGCGTCGCGGCATTTACCGCAGCCGGTGCACTTCTCAGGCTCTATCAGCACCAGCCCATCCTCCCGGCGAAGGATGGCTTTTTCCGGGCAGGCTTCCAGGCAGGCAGCCTTTTCACAGTGGTTGCAGAGGCGGGGGAGGTAATGGATGCGCACCTTGGGGATCGTGCCCATCACCTGCTCCTCCACGCGAAGCCAGAACTGGCCGATCTCCGGCTGCGGCTTTGCATAAGGGCTCCAGTCGTTGCCCACATGCTCGTCCTTGCAGGCGATCTGGCAGTTATAGCAGCCGTTACATTTGGCCGCGTCGATCACAAAAGCAAGTGCCATTTGCATTCTCCTAAATCAAAGTAAGAATATTATAGCGCATTATCTCCGGCGATGCAACGAAAAAAGAAGCCCCGCCTCCTTTCGGATGCGGGGCCGGTACTGTGTCAGTATTCGAAATCGTGGGCTTCCTGAAGGATCTGATCCTTGACCTTCATCAGACGGGTGGTGGTGCTGCGCTCGTTTTCCTCCAGCTTCATGGTGATATAGCGGATGGTGTCCTGCATCTGGGGGATCATAACGTATTCCAAGGCGTTGACACGGCGGCGGGTGCGCTCGATCTCCGCTGCCATGAGCTGCATGGATTTCTCCGCCCTGGCCAGCTCCAGCATATCCCGGAAGACTTCGCTGAGCCGGTCGATGCTCTCGTCCAGCTCCCCGGAAGTCATGGCGTAACCATAGGGATAAATGTCCTCGGCGGCGTCGGTGCGGGTGCGGAAGCCATATTCGGGGATATTGACGCTCATGATGTTTTTCAGCTGGATATCCACCTCCACGCCCTGCTTGGGGCAGAGGAGGGATTGCTCCAGGATCTCCGGGCTCATGAGCCGGGAAGCGTTGGCCATGCTGGCCATGGCTTCCGCAAGGCCCTTCTCCACCTTCTGGCGCAGGGCCTTGTTTTCCCGCACGATCTGAAGAAAGTTGCGCATCAGCTCATCCCGCTTGTCCTTCAGCAGTTTGTGGCCGCGGGTGGCGGTTTTGAGACGGGCCTTGGTCTTCTTCAGCTCCATGCGGGTCGGCTTGATATCCGACATGACGGCCATGCTCAGTCCTCCTTGGGGAGATACTTCTCGATATACTCCAGCTTGATGCGCTTCAGCTCGCTCTTGGGCAGGATGGACAGTAGCTTCCAGCCGATGTCCAGGGTCTCCTCGATGCTGCGGTCCGTCTCCTGGCCCTGGCCGATATAGAGCTTCTCAAACTCTCCGGCGAACTTGGCGTAGAGCTTGTCGGTGTCGGAAAGGGCGGCTTCGCCCAGAATGGTCATCAGCTCGGCAGCGTCCTTACCGGCGCTGTAAGCGGCAAAGAGCTGGTTCATGGTGCCGGCGTGATCCTCCCGGGTTTTTCCCTCGCCGATGCCCTTATCCTTCAGACGGCTCAGAGAGGGGAGAACGTCGATGGGAGGCAGGAAGTTCTTCAGATAAAGCTCACGGGAGAGGATGATCTGCCCCTCGGTGATATATCCGGTCAGGTCGGGGATGGGGTGGGTGATGTCGTCCTCCGGCATGGTCAGGATGGGGATGAGGGTGATGGAGCCCTTCTTTCCCTGGCGGCGTCCGGCCCGCTCGTACATAGAGGCCAGGTCGGTGTAAAGATAGCCGGGATAACCGCGGCGTCCGGGCACTTCCTTCCGGGCGGCGGAGATCTCACGGAGAGCTTCCGCGTAGTTGGTGATGTCCGTCATGATGACCAGCACATGCATATTCTGCTCAAAGGCCAGGTATTCCGCCGCCGTCAGAGCCATGCGGGGGGTGGAGATACGTTCCACGGCGGGGTCGTTGGCCAGGTTGGAGAACATGATATTCCGACTCCTCGAAGGTGATGCCGATGGCGGCAAAGACGACGGCAAAGGGATCGCTGGTGCCCAGCACCTTGGCCTGGCGGGCGATCTGAGCGGCCAGGTTGGCGTGGGGGAGGCCGGAGCCGGAGAAGATGGGCAGCTTCTGCCCGCGGACCAGGGTGTTCAGCCCGTCGATGGCGGAAATGCCGGTCTGGATGAATTCGGAGGGATAGTCTCTGGCGGCGGGGTTCATGGGAAGACCGTTGATGTCCTCATACTTGTCCGCCAGGATCTCCGGGCCGTCGTCGATGGGGCGGCCCATGCCGTCGAATACGCGGCCCAGCATGTCCGGACTGACGCCCAGCTGCATGCCGTGGCCCAGGAAACGGACCTTGCTCTCCGCCAGGTTGATGCCGCTGGAGGAGTCGAACAGCTGTACCACTGCCCGATCCCGGTCCACTTCCAGCACCTTGCAGCGCCGGGTCTCCCCGGAGGGAAGCTCGATCTCCGCCAGCTCGTCGTAGGTGACGCCCTCCACGTTCTTGACGATCATCAGAGGGCCGGAGATCTCTCTTATGGTTTTGTATTCCTTAATCATGGCTGGCCTCCTTGATCTGCGCGGCCATATCGTCCGCCATCCGGGAGTATTCCTCCGCGTAGGTCTCCGCGGGAACGGATTTGGCGCGTCCGATGCGGTCCCGGGCCTCGATCTGGATGAGCTTGTTGAGGTCGGCGCCTGCGCTGACGGCCTTGCGGCAGAGATCGTCGTACCGCAGGATGATATCCAACAGCATGGCCTGCCGCTCATAGGTGGAATAGTTGTCGATGTCCACAAAGGCGTTCTGCTGCAAAAAGTCCTCCCGGATCATCTTGGCCGTCTCCATGGTGAGGCGGTCACCGGCGGAAAGGGCGTCCTGACCAACCAGCTTGACGATCTCCTGAAGGTTGTTCTCCTCCTGGAGGATGGCGACAGCCTTGGCCCGGTTCTCCAGGAAGCTGCGGCCCAGATTGCGGTCATACCAGGGGCGAAGGTTGTCCATATACAGGGAATAGCTGTTGAGCCAGTTGATGGCGGGGAAGTGACGGGCATGGGCCAGGCTGGAATCCAGGCCCCAGAACACCTTGACGATGCGCAGGGTGGCCTGGGAAACGGGCTCGGAGGTGTCGCCGCCCGGTGGGGAAACGGCGCCGATGGCGGTGAGGGAACCTCTCCGGGGCTCGGAGGCCAGACATTCCACGCAACCGGCCCGCTCGTAGAACTGGGCCAGGCGGGAGGCCAGGTAGGCGGGGTAGCCTTCTTCGCCGGGCATCTCTTCCAGACGGCCGGACATTTCGCGGAGGGCCTCGGCCCAGCGGGAGGTGGAGTCGGCGATGACAGCCACGTCATAGCCCATGTCCCGGAAATACTCCGCGATGGTGATGCCGGTATAGATGGAAGCCTCACGGGCCGCCACGGGCATATCGGAGGTGTTGGCGATGAGCACGGTCCGCTTCATCAGCGGTTCGCCGGTGCGGGGGTCCTGCAGCTCCGGGAACTCCATCAGCACGTCCGTCATCTCGTTACCGCGCTCGCCGCAGCCGATGTAGACCACGATATCCACGTCCGACCATTTGGCCAGGGCGTGCTGCACCACGGTCTTGCCGCTGCCGAAGGGTCCGGGGACGGCGGCGGTGCCGCCCTTGGCGATGGGGAAGAGGGTATCGATGACCCGCTGCCCGCTCTGCATGGGGGTATCGGGCAGGAATTTGTGTTTGTAAGGCCGGTTGCGGCGCACGGGCCAGGTCTGCATCATGGTGAGCTCTTTCCGGCTGCCGCCCCGCATGGTGACGACGGCCACGGTCTCCAGGACCGTGAAATCGCCCTCCTTGATGGAGACAAGTTCACCCTCCACGCCATGGGGGACCATGATACGATGGGTAATGGCGCTGGTTTCCTCCACCGTGCCGATGATGTCGCCGCCGGAAACATGGCAGCCCACCTCCACAACGGGGATGAAATGCCATTTCTTTGTGCGGTTCAGGGCGGGCACGTCGATGCCCCGGGCGATGGTCTCGCCCGCCAGAGCCCGGATCTCCGTGAGGGGCCGCTGGATGCCGTCGTAGATGCTTTCCAGCAGGCCGGGACCCAGCTCCACGCTGAGAGGCGCGCCGGTGGTGACCACTTCGGCGCCGGGCCCGAGCCCGGCGGTCTCCTCGTAGACCTGGATAGAGGCCCGGTCGCCGGTCATGGTCAGGATCTCGCCCTTGAGGCCCTGCGCGCCGACCTTGACCACGTCGGCCATGCCGGCGTCTGCCAGCCCCTCGGCTACCACCAGCGGGCCGGATACCTTAATGATTTTTCCCATATGTTCGATAACTCCATTCCTATTGAAGAATGAGAAGCGAAGGTGAAAGATCAGAGAATGTTGCTGCCCACGGCCCGCTCCACGGCGCTGTTGAGGGCGTTCATACCCAGGTTGAGCGTGCCGTTTTTGGAGGGGATGGGGATGATGGCGGGGATCAGCTCATCCTTCAGCGCGTCGATCTCCGTGCGCAGGGGGATGGTGAGCTCCTCCGTGATATAGAGGATGGCATAGGCGGGATCCTCCGCCCGGACGACGCCGGTGAAAACCGCCTTGGCATTCTCTTCGTCGGCAGGGAACACGTCGATCCCCAGGGCACGGAAGCCCATCACGCTCTCCCGGTCACCGATGACGGCGATCTTATATCCGTTCATGTGCTTTGCTCCTCGATCTGATAAAGGTAGCGGATGAGGACGTTTTCACCGAAGCAGGCATATTTGGCTTTCTCCATATACCCGTCCAGACAGCTGCGCACAGCGCGCTCGAAGGGGGCGAACCCTTCGCCCTTCACGGCCTTTTCCGCATCGCCGAGGGAAGGGGAGAGCTTCGTGGACTTGTAAAGGCTCATCACCGCCGCCGCATCCGGATAGGCGGAGCTGATCGCGGCGCAGCGGACGCTTCCGCAGTCCGTCAGCACGCTCTTCAGCTGTTCCGGGCGGACGCCGCTTTTCAGCATGCGCACCAGGGCGCGCAGATTCAGAGCGTCGGCCTGCAGGGCGGCATAGCCGAGAAGGAAATCGCTGCGGGTCTTTTCCGCCGTATCCTTCATTTCCTTCACATAGGCCCGGTCCAGGATGAAATCCGCCAGACGCGGGTCGGAGGTACGCCCCAGGGTTTCGGAGGATTCCTTCAGCGCCGCGGCAAATTCCGCCGGAAGGCTTCGATAGTCCTCTGTGCGGCAGGCTTCCGTCAGCACCGCAGGCGCGCAGCGGCCCAGAGGCAGGAAAAGACGGCTGTTGTCCTCGCCGGCGGCTACGCTTTTCAGATAGACCTTCGCATTGTGATAATCGTATTTCAGCCGGAAAAAGTCCACGATCTGCGGATCGGGGGCCAGAGAACTCAGCTCCCGAAACGCGGCGGCCTTGTCCTCCGCGCTCTCGTTTCTGCGGGCGCTTTTGGCCTGCAGATAGGCGGAGAGGTAGAGGTAATCCGTATCCTTGATCTTTTTCACGTCGTCTCCTCAGCCGAACAGCAGCCTGGCGGCTTCTCCGGCCAGCTCGCTGCGGTGCAGGTCCGCCAGCGTGTCCAGTGCGCAGTTGATCTCGATCCTGCCCTGGGAGAGGATCAGCCCGCCCACGATGGGCCGGGTCTCCTCCGAAAGGGTAAGCCGGCTTCCGCTGCGTTTCAGCTCTTCCAGGAGCGCGCCGCCCAGCTTTTCCCGATCCTCCGAATTGAGGATGATCTCCTCAGTGCCGGTCTCGGATGCCTTCCGTGCCAGGGAGGAGAGCAGCTTCACATAGCGCTCCTTTTCCAGATTGCGAAGGTAAAGCACCGCCCGGTCAAAGGCCTCGGAAAGAACGTCCTGCTTTACGCGCAGCAGATCCTTCTTGGCTTCCGTTTCGGCAGCGGACACCAGAAGGGAATACTGCTTCTCGGCTTCGGCATCGCCCTCGGCCAGGTAAGTCTGCCGCAGCTCCTCGGCATGCCGGTCGGCAGCCGCTTTCAGCTCGGCAGCGCGCTTTTCCGCCTCCGATTTCATAGCCGAGGCTTCCTGCTGCGCGTCGGAGACGATCCGGGCAGCAACCTTGTCGATCCCGTTCATCGGCATTTCAGCGGACGTTCAGGATCATCAGGATGGAAGCGATCAGGCTCAGGATCGCGTAAAACTCCACGATGACGCAGAGAATGATGCCCTTGGACCAGTCTTCGGGCTTCTTGGCGACGATGTTTATGCAGGAAGCGGCCACGCGGCCCTGGGCCTTGGCAGAGATCAGGCCGCCCAGCATCATGGGCACGCAGGCCACCAGGTAGCCAAGACCCTGGGTCAGGCTCAGCTGCTGAAGGCCGCTGCCGCCGAAGATGCCGATCTGAAGAAGCACGAAGAACCAGATAACGAAACCATACAGGCCCTGGGTACCGGGGACGACCTGCAGGATCAGGCATTTGGTGAACTGTTCGGGGTCCTCGCTGATAAGGCCGGCAGCCGCTTCACCGGTCATGCCGGTGCCCTTGGCGGAGCCGATGCAGCTCAGCACGGCCGCCAGGCCGCCGCCGAGAAAGGCAAGGGCGAGCCCTCCGAAAGCATTGATAAGCTCAAGCATGGTTTACTTCCTCCTTGACGATGTCAAAATACTTGGTTTTCACTTCAAGCGGACGGAAGGCTTTTCCGCCGTCCGCATAGAATTTTCCGAAAAACTCCAGATACTGGAGACGGGCCGCGTGGACATAAGTACCGATCACGTTGATGCCGATGTTGAACACGTGGCCGACGATGAAGATGGGAATGAAAAGAATGATATTCCCGAAAAGCCCGCCCAGGATATTGACGATGCTGGCAACGATGCCGCCCGCCAGCATCAGGGCCATGATGCGGGAATAGGAGAGGATATCGCTGAAATAGCTGGTGATGTCATACAGACTGGCAAGGCCCCCCACCAGCTTGCCCATCACCGTGGGCTTGGCGCGTCCCTGAGTCAGGAGCAGGGCCAGAACGCCGGCCAGGGCAACAAGCCAGGTGCCCCCAAGTGCGCCCACCGCGATCCCGGCGAAGAGGAGCCACCAGCTGCCCACGTCCATCAGCGCATCCCAGGGGTGTCCGTCCCGGATCAGGATATAGGCCTTGACGCCCATGCCGAAAAGGATCTGGAACACGCCCATGGCCAGGGAGATGATGAGGATCTGCAGGGGATTCTCCATGGGCCGCAGCAGAGCGGGCACAGTGACGTCCTTTCCGAAAAGCAGCGCGATCTGGGTGACGGCGTCCCCGAAGAAGCTGCCCGTAAGGATGCCGAAGATTGCGGTGGTGACGCCGCATTCCAGCATCAGCTGCATCATGTTCTTCATGCCCCGCTGCAGCCGGAATTTCTTTTGCACGATCAGGCTCAGCAGGATGAACACGAGGCCGTAGCCAAGGTCGTTGAACATCATGCCGAAGAAGATGCAGAAGAAGGGGGCGATCAGGGGGTTGGGGTCCACATTCCGGTAGTCGGGGAGACTGTACATCTCCGTGACCATGTTCAGCGGACGGGTGATGGCGTTGTTCTGCAGACGGATGGGGACCTTGTCCTCCGCCGTGGGGTCGCTCAGCTCCCATGCACAGCAATAATCTCCCAGAAGGGTCTCCAGCGCGCTCACATGGGGTTCGTCCACCCAGCCGGTGAGGGCGAAAGCCCGCTCCGTATTGAGGAGTTTTTGCTGTGCTTCCGCCGCGTCGATCTCCAGGGTGAGGCGGTCGTACCAGAGCTTGATGAGCCGCCGGTGCTTGCCACATTCCTTCAGGTAAGCCAGCGTCTCCTCCTCGTCCCGGCCGGCAAGCTCCGCCTGTTCCTCCAGCCGGGCGATGTTCTCCCCGGCGGTGCCCCGGAGAGAAGCGGTCGGCGCTGCCTCATATCCGAATTCCCGAAGGACCTCGGAAAATGCTGCCTCCTCCGATTTCAGGCATACGGCCAGGATGCCCTGCCGTTCCCGGTTCCTTCCCGCGCCGCGGACACCGCCTTCCAGACCTGCCGCGGAGATGGCTTCTTCCAGCTCCTCCGCCGTTTTCGGCGCTGCGATGGAGCCGATGAACACCCTGGAAGAACGGGTCTCCCGGGTCTCCAGAGGCACGGGCAGATCCTGCCACAGCAGCAGCGAATCCCGCTGGGCATTCAGGGTGCTTTGCCGGTCCTGATGCTCCCCCAGGGACTGAACGGCCTCCAGGACGCTGCCGACGGCCCGCGTGGCTTCCTCCCTGATATCGGCAAAGAAGTCCGTCTCGGAGATCAGCTCTTTTTCCTGGAAGAGGCCTGTCTTTTCATAGGCGTATTTCTTTAAGTAGCGGATCGCGTTCTCCGCGTCCTTCTGCTTTCGGCGCAGGATCTCGGGCTCCTGATTGTCCGGCCCGCCGATCACGGGGGAGAGATACCCCTCCGGCGCTTCCGTGACCCGAATCTCCACGCAGCCCAGCTTTTGCAGCTTTTGCAGCAGGGCGTCTCTTTCATTGGAAAGTCCCGCCAGCTGCAGCTTTTTCATTTTAACGATCGACATTTCAGTCTCCGGCGATCCTTTCCGCGATCATCTTCGCCGCTGCGTCCAAGCGCTTTTCCGCTTCTGCACGCAGCTCGCTGTTTTTTACGTCCGCGACGATCCGCAGCTCGGCTTTCCGTTCTTCCGCCCGCTTCCGCGCATTGTCCAGAAGCCGCTGCTTTTCTTCCTCGCCTTCCAGACGGGCAGCATCCAGCGTCCGCTGCCGATAGCCCTCCGCGCTGCCCAGCAAAGCGTCCGCCTCAACGCGGGCGTCCCGGCGGATGCGTTCGGCTTCCTTTTCAGCCTGAAGGATTGCGTCGATGCCGTCCATAAGCATCACCCTCCGTTCATTGACACATAACTATGGAATTATATAACGAACAGCTGCGAAATTGCAAGGGGAAAGTTACAATTTCGCAGCTGTTTCGACAACCAAAACGTGAGGAGCCTGTTTCAGCCGCCGTAACGCAGGCGGGAGGCTTTATAGACTTCCTCCGTGAAGGCTTCCGTCTGGGCAAAGCGCCCGTAATGACCGAAGATGACGGGTTTGCCTTCCTGGGAATACATCCTGACGAATTCTCTGGCCCGCTCCCGCTGCTCGTCAAGGCTGGTCTTTTCCGGGTCGAACTGATCCGGCCAGACGCCAAGAACGATCTTGTCGCCCCAGCGCTCATAGAGGCCGTGGATGTCGTTCATCAGCTGGGGATCCCATTCGTCGAAGCCGCCGTCGATGAAGCACTGTACCCGGCTGTCCACATGGCCGCAGGAATGGAGGGTGGCATACCGGCCCCGGGCGTGGATATGGCCGGTGAGCTGCCGCATGAAGGGAACGAAGAATTCATAGGCGACTTCCTCGGAGAAGAAGGGTGCTTTCTGCGCGCCCCAGTCGTCGTGGATATTGAAGCCGTCCAGCATGGGCCAGGTCTCGCAGAGCTTGTCCACCAGCTTGCAGGCAAAATCGGTGGTGGCCTGGAAGAGTTCCTTCACCGCATCCTGCTGTTCCTCGTCGATCAGAGCCATGGCGGCGGGGGCGAAGTCCATGAAGGAGATCAGGCGCTCGAACCAGAAGCCGTTGACCAGGCTGAGCTGATAGGCAAAACGCCCGTCGATCTTGACCTTCTTGGCTTCCTCTTTCCAATCGAACTTGTCCAGATCCGGGAAGTGGATCTTGTCTTTCCATTCCCGCACGTCGCTGAGCATGGGCTCGCCGGGGCGCACGATGCTGCCGCCGACGGCGGGCACCCATTCCCATTCGATGCCGAAAACGTCCTTGTTGTCATGGCCCATGCCGCGGCCGAAGTTGTCGTTGTAGATGGAGGAACTCAGCATCTTGTGCTCCTGGCCGGTGGGCATCCAGAAGGGATGCTTTTCATAGAACAGGGCCATCATGTTCTCCCGGGAGGTGACGGGAGTATTCCTCAGCGGGGTCGAGGGGCCGCCGAACCAGCCGGGCAATTCCTCCACAATGTCCAGCTCAGCGGGGACGTAAGGGATCTTGCGGAACATAATCATTCACTCCTTGTTCAGACTGTCGGACCGTTTGCTTATTAAATGATTTCCAGGACCTTTACCAGATTCTGATAGCTGCGAAGGAAGCTGTCCAGCTCCAGTTGCTCGTCGGGGGTGTGGCAGCCGGACATGCGGGGACCGTAGGTGATGATGTCCATCTGAGGATAGCGGCCTTTGAAGATGCCGGTCTCCAGGCCGCCGTGGGTGGCTTCTTCCTCCATCGTGATGCCCTGCTCCGCCAGAACCTTCCGCAGGGCGTCCCGCAGGGGGGAAGTCTCGCTGTAATTCCAGCCGTCGTAATCGTTCTGCACCTGGATGAAGCCGCCGAAGATGCTGCTGATGCCCTCGACCTGGCGGCTCATGTCCTCCCGCATGCTGCGCACCGGGCAGCGGACGCAGTAATCAAAGTCGATGCTTTCCGCCGTCTGGGTGAGCACGCCCAGATTCAGGGAAGCGAAGGGGATGCCCAGTTTGGGGGACTTTGCCAGCATGCCGTTGGGAAGCAGATAGCCCATGGTGATGAGGGCCCCGCTGTCTTCTCTGGTGATGGCGCTGTCCACCTTTTCCGCGTCCTGCAGCTCGATGGCCAGGTCCGGGTCGGCTTCGATCAGCTCCTCCTTCAGGTCGGCAGCGATCTGGTCCGTGTATTTCTCCATCATGGGTGCGGAGAAATCGGAGGCGAACAGCACGGCAAATTCTCTGGGTATGGCGTTGTCCTTGGCGCCGCCGGTGATGCGGATAACCCGGATATCCACGCCCCGTTCCAGCAGCTGATACAGCATGCGGAAGCCCAGCTTGATGGCGTTGCCAAGTCCCTGGTCGATGCATGCCCCGCTGTGTCCGCCCTTCAGGCCCGTGACCGTCAGAAGATAGCAGGGGGAGGTGTTCTCGCTGAGCTGGATGGGGCAGCGGGCCAGCAGACGACGGCCGCCGGAGGAGGAGACGCAGGTGCCGGTCTCCCCGTGTCCGTCCAGGCCGATCATGCGCCGGGCTGTGATCAGGTCTTTTTTCAGGCCCCGCGCGCCGTCCATGCCCGTCTCTTCACTGACGGTGAATACACATTCCAGCGGCGGATGAGAAAGGCAGTCGTCCGCGAGGATCGCCAGCATCCAGCTGACGCCAGCGCCGTCGTCGGCGCCCAGGGTGGTGCCGTCGGCCCGGAGGATATTCCCGTCTCGGATCAGCGTAATGGGGTCCTTCCGGAAATCGTGCCCCTTGCCGCCGATCTGCTCGCAGACCATATCCATGTGGGCCTGCAGCATCAGGGGGGGCTCCTGCTCCCGGCCCTTGGAGCCGGGTTTGTAAACGACTACGTTGTTCAGAGCATCCCGCACATATTTCAGGCCCAGCTTCTCCGCAAAGGCGGCGAGGTAAGCGCTGATGCCCTCCTCATTGCCGGAACCGCGGGGGATCGCGGAAATCTCTTCAAAATAACGGTTGATGGGGATGGAAACGTCGGTAACGGACATATCGGACCTCCGATTCAATTTGTATCATTTTATAAAAGTATATAATTTGCGGCGGGATAAGTCAATTGAAAATGTGCGTTTTGCCGAGGAACCTTGTCGCCCGTCCGGTCAGGTACGATCCTTTTCCCGGATCAAAATGGTGCCGAAGGACGTCCTTCCCGCCTCGGCAAAGCCCCGCCTGCGGAAGTAGGCCCCCTGCCGCGCCGTTCCGCAGAGGGTCACGAGCCTGGAATCCCCGAACCTGGCTTCCGCATAGCTCAGAAGTGCGGAACCGGCGCCCGGGCGGCGGGAGACCATGAGATAGAGCTTACAGCATGGCTCCTCCGGACTGAAATCCCAGGTGGGGGAGGGAACGGACCGGCCCGGCAGGCTCCACAGCGCAGCCGCGACAAGAGAACCATCCTCATAAACGCGGTGGATCTCCCCCTCCTGTGCGTAAGCGTCCACGAAACTGCGGCAGTGGCCCCTGCCCAATGCCGGGTCGGGAAATGCGGCCCGGAACACCGGATCAGCGGAAAGCTGCTTGTAAAACAGCGCGGCAACAGTTTTCAGCTCCGCAGGGCTGACAGCGCCGGATTCGATCTGAAACATATTTATCACCCACTTGGAACTATACCATATTTCAATTGTCAAATCCATATGGAGAGGGTATAATACCGCCATGAAATGTATGCTTTGTCCCCGCCTTTGCGGGGTGGACCGGCAAGCGGGAGAGACCGGCTTCTGCGGCGCGCCGCCGTTGCCGGTGGTCGCCAGAGCAGCACGGCATGATTGGGAAGAACCCTGCATCAGCGGCAGCCGCGGTTCCGGGGCGGTATTCTTTTCCGGCTGCAATCTGGGCTGCGTTTACTGCCAGAATCGGGAGATCAGCCGGTCCATCAAGGGAAAACAGCTGGACGCCGCGCAGCTGCGGGCGCTGTTTGCCCGGCTTCGGGATTCCGGCGTGCACAACATCAATCTCGTCACCGGCACCCCCTATGCGGATGTGATCGCCCAAGCCCTGGAAGTGCCCCCGGGCATCCCGGTGGTATGGAATAGCGGCGGCTATGAGCGGCCGGAGACCCTGCGCATGCTGGAAGGGAAGATCGACATATATCTTCCGGATATGAAATATGCCGACGATGGGCTGGCCCGCCGGCTTTCCGGCGTGGCGGACTATTTCGGGACTGCGGACGCAGCCATTCGGGAGATGCGCAGGCAGACGGGGCCGTGCCTCTTCGACGAGGACGGGCTCCTGACACGGGGCGTGCTGGTGCGCCATCTGGTGCTGCCGGGTCATCTTGCCAATTCCAAAGATGTGCTGGAGTGGTTTGCCGACATGTTCCCGAAGGGGGACGTCCTGCTGAGCCTCATGGCCCAATACACCCCCAACGGATCCGGAGGGCCGGAACGGCGGCTCCGGGAGGAGGAATGGCGCGAGGTGGCGGACTACCTGTATATGCTGGGGATCCGCAGCGGCTATGTGCAGGAACTGTCCAGCGCGGAAGGGGAATATGTGCCCAGCTTTGACGGGACGGGTGTGGAATGACGAGAGACGAACTGAGGGAAAAGGCGCTGGCGCTGCCGCTGCAGCCCGGGGTCTATATCATGATGGACCGTATGGGCGAAGTCATCTATGTGGGAAAGGCCAAGAAGCTGAAAAACCGGGTGGTCAGCTATTTCCGGGAGGGGAACCACAGCCCCAAGACGGAGGTAATGGTCTCCCATGTGAGCGATTTCGACGTGATCATGGTGCGCAGCGAGTTTGAGGCCCTTATCACGGAGAACCAGCTCATCAAGCACCACAAACCCCGCTACAACATCCTGCTGAAGGACGACAAGGGCTACCCCTATCTGCGCACGGACCTGCGCGCCGCCTACCCCGGCTGGAAGGTGGTGGGCCGTCCCGGGAAGGACGGGGCCCGCTATCTGGGACCCTATGGCAGCCGGACGACCTTGTTCGCCGCCCTGAATGCGGTCACGAAAGCCCTGCGCCTGCCCCAGTGCAGCCGTCGCTTCCCGGCGGACATCGGGAAGGAAAGGCCTTGCCTTAATAAGGAAATGGGGCTCTGCGAGGGCTGGTGCACCGGAAAGCCCGATGCGGAAGCCTATCGGTCAAGGATAGACGACGCCCTGCTGGTGTTCGAGGGCAAATCCGACCAGCTGGAAAAGCAGGTGCAGGAAGAGATGGAGGAAGCCGCGGAAGTCCTGGATTTCGAGAAGGCGGCGCTCCTGCGGGACAGGCTTCGCGCCCTGCGCTCTTTGGGAGAGAAGCAGCTGGCCGTATCCGGGGCAATGGCGGACACGGACGCCGTCGGCTTCTATCGCGGCGCGGCCAAGGCCTGCTTCGTGGTGCTGCACTACATCGGCGGGAAGCTGCTGGATAAGGATATGAGCCTGCTGCCCATCCCCATGGAGGAGGACGAGGAGGTGCTCAGCGCCCTCACGCGGCAGTACTATCTGCAAAGAGGCGTCTGCCCCAAGACGATCCTGCTGCCCGCCATGCCGGAGGATGGGGAAGAGCTGGAACGGCTGCTTTCCGAGACCTACGAGCACAAAGTCAGCATCCATGTGCCCCAGCGGGGGGATATGCGCATCCGCATGGAAACGGCCTGCATGAATGCCCGGGAGGAGACGGAGCGGGCCACGGATCGGGAGGAACGGGTCTCCGGAATCCTGACTTGGCTGGCGGAGGCGGCGGGTCTGCCGGAACCGCCGAGGCGCATCGAAGCCTACGACGTGTCCAATCTCCATGGGGAGGATACGGTATCCTCCATGACGGTATTCGTGGACGCCAGGCCCCTGAAGCGGGATTACCGCCGCTTCAAAATGAAGGAAGCCGGCGGGGGCGACGACTACGGAAGCATGCAGGAGACCCTGCGCCGCCGCCTGACGGAGTATCGGGAGGGCAACGAGCGTTTTTCCACCCTGCCGGACCTGTTCCTCATCGACGGGGGCAGTGTTCACGCTGCCGCGGCGGCGGAGGTGCTGCGGGAATTTGAAGTGGACAGGCCGGTGCTGGGCATGGTGAAGGACGACAAGCATCGCACCAGGGCCCTGGCCGCGCCGGACGGGAGAGAGCTGGGCCTGGAGGGGAATCCCGCCGCCTTCGCCCTCATCGGGCGGATCCAGGAGGAGACCCACCGCTTTGCCATCGAATATCAGCGCAGCCTCCGGAGCCGTCACATCGGCTCCGAGCTGGACAAGATACCCGGCATTGGGGAGAAGCGCAGGACGGAACTGCTGAAACGCTTCCGTTCCGTCAAGGCCATCGCCGCCGCCTCGGAAGAGGAGCTGCGAAACGTATTGGGGCCCGCGGCGGCAAAGACCGTATACGAATGGTTCCGCAGGGGACCGGAGGAGGAACAGAAGAGCACATGAGAGTGATAACGGGGATTGCCAGAGGGCGGAAGCTGAAGGAGCCGGAGGGCATGGACATCCGACCCACCGCCGACCAGGTCAAGGAGTCAGTGTTCAACATCATCCAGGGCGACGTGGAGGGTAGGAGCTGTCTGGACCTGTTTTCCGGCACCGGGCAGATGGGGATCGAGGCCCTGTCCCGGGGCGCGGCAGGCTGTGTTTTCGTAGACGCGGACCGGACCGCCGTCAAGCTGACGAAGCTGAATCTGGAAAAGACCGGCCTGCAAGGTCAGGTGTTTCAGGCAGACGCCCTGCGCTTCCTGGAATCCCGGGAGAAATATGACCTGATCTTCATCGATCCGCCCTACCGCTCGGACCTGTACGGAAAGGTCTTACAGCGCATAAAAGATTTTGACAAATTGCATACCGGTGGTATAATGGTCGTTGAAAGTTCTGCGGATTACGAGCCTGAATCTCCCGGCGCACCCTATGTGAAGCTGCGCAGCTATCGCTATGGGAAGGTTCGGATCACGACATTTACGAAAAGCGAGGGATCGGAACCTTGACCACAGCGGTATACACCGGCAGCTTTGACCCGATCACCCTGGGGCATCTGAATCTGATCAAGAGAGCCTCCAAGGTTTTTGACCGGGTCATCGTCTGTATCATGTACAATAAGGATAAACACCCCCTGTTCACCATGGAGGAGCGGGTCCGTCAGGTGCGGACGGTGACGCAGCGCTTCCCCAATGTGGAGGTGGATTCCTCCGATATGCTGGTGGCGGAGTATGCGCGGATGAAAGGGGCAGGCGTCGTTGTGCGCGGCCTGCGCGCCGTCTCCGATTATGAGAAGGAATGTCAGATGGCCCTTATCAACAAGCGCCTGAACCCGGAGCTGGAGACATTCTTTCTCCCCGCAAGTGAAAAGTACATGTATCTGAGCTCCAGCGCCGTCAAGGAGCTGGCGCTCTTCGGCGCGGATCTCAGCGCCTTCGCGCCTCGGGAGATCATCGGAGAGATCGAGGCGAAATTCGATGGGAAAGGACGGAAATAACAATGGCAAGCGGCATCAATGAACTGATCGATCAGCTGTATGCATCTATTTCGGATGCGAAAGGCTTTCCTCTGAGCGTGGATAAGTGCATCCTGGACAGGGATCATGCGCTGGACCTGCTGGATGAGATCCGGGCGCAGCTTCCCGCGGAAGTGGCGGAGGCCAAGCGCCTTGTCAGCGCCAAAGCGGAAGTGATCCGCAAGACCCGGGAGGAGGCGGAGCAGATCAAAAAGGACGCGTCCGCCGAGGCTGCCCGGATGGTGGAGAAGGAAAGCATCGTCGTCGGGGCGAAGAAGCGGGCGCAGGAGATCGTGGAGGAAGCCCAGCAGAAGGCGGATGAGCTGCGCCGCGCATCCAGCGGTTATGCGGACGAGCTCCTGAAGCGGACGGAGGAAACTCTGAGCCAGTCTCTGGACGGCGTGCGCCGCAGCCGCGCCAGCTTCCGCAGCGCCTCCGGGTTCTCGGATCTCTAAATCACAAATATTATTGATTGGAAAGTCGCAAGAGTTATGAAGAAATGTATTCTGAGCATCGGCATCGTAGTGCTGATCATCGCACTGCTGCTGTTCGGTGTGTTTTTCGGTTTTAATCTTGGTTTCATCAATATCGAGCCTCTTCAGGACGGGATCTCTCTGGGCCTGGACCTGGTGGGCGGCAGCGAGATCACCTATGAGGCCGTTGTGCCCGAGGGGATCTCCGACAGCGAACTGAAGCAGAGCATGGAAGCTGTGCAGACCATGCTGCGCCAGCGTCTCAACAGCATGGGATACACGGAGGCTTCCGTCGTCCTTTCCGGTGATCGGGGCGTCAACGTCTCCATCCCCAATGTGTCCAATCCCGAGCAGGCCCTGCAGATGCTGGGCAGCACGGCCATCATCGAATTCCGGGACTATACCGGGAAGGCCATCATCACCGGCGAGGACATCGAATCCGCCACCGCGGCCTATATGCCCACCGGCGACGCCGGGGTTTACGAGTATATCGTCTCCCTGAAGCTGACCCCGGAAGGACAGGCCAAGTTCCGGGACGGCACCCGGAACGTTGCCTCTCTCAGTGATGAGGATAAGCGCTGGGTCTCCATCGTGCTGGACGAGGAAGTCATCAGCTCGCCCATGGTGAGCGCGGAATATGCCTCCACCGGCATCGACACGGATTCTCCCATCATCCAGCTGGGGGATGGCACCGACGTGGAATATGCCACCTATCTGGCCGGCATCATCAATTCCGGCTCTCTGCCCTTCAAGCTGCAGGATACCAAGCTGCAGGCTGTGGGCGCATCCCTGGGTGAGCGCAGCCTGGAGACGGGCATCACCGCGGGCATCATCGGCATCATCCTTGTGATGATCTTCATGATCGTCGTCTACCGCATCCCCGGCGTCATCGCTGACCTGGCCCTGGTGCTGTATATCGCCCTGTTCCTGCTTGTCATGTCCGCCATGCGGCTGAATCTCAGCCTGCCCGGCATCGCCGGCATCATCCTCACAATCGGCATGGCGGTGGACGCCAACGTGGTCATTTATGAGCGCATACGGGAGGAACTGATCTCCGGCAAGACCCTCCGCAGCGCGGTGGACGCGGGCTTCAAGCGGGCCATCACCGCCATTCTGGACTCCAATATCACCACCATGATCGCCGGTTTCGTCCTTCTCTGGAAGGGCACCGGCACCATCCTGGGCTTCGCCAAGACGCTGCTGATCGGCGTCGTCCTCAGCATGATCTGCATGCTGATCGTTCCCAGAGCCATCCTTCGCAGTTTCGCAGGACTGCGGAAATACAAACCCTTCATGTACGGGCTGCCCCGCAAGGGCGTTTCCCCTGAGACCCTCAACCGGCGGATCGGCTTCGTCTCCAAAGGAAAGATCGTGGCCATCATCTCCATCCTGCTTTGCATCACGGCCGTCGTTTCCCTGATCCTGCTGCCCTTCGGTGTGAATCTCTTCAATCTGGATATCGACTTCGCCGGCGGCGTCGTGCTGGAATATGACATCGGCCAGACCGTCACCAGCGATATTTCGGCGCAGGTCTCGGACATGGTGGCGGATAAAACGGGGGTGCGGCCCAGCGCCGTGGTGCGGGCTGGCGATAAAGGCACCATCGTGAATATCCGCATCCAGGAGCTGACCACCGAACAGCGGGACAGCATCGGCACCGGACTCATGGAGCTTTACGGCGCCGATCGGGTCCGCATGGAGAGCAGCAACTTCGTCTCCGCCTCCGTGGGCCGGGACATCACCAAGGCGGCCTTCATCACGTCCATCGTTGCAGCGGTCCTGATCCTTGTCTATATCACCGTCCGCTTTGAGATACGATCCGGCCTGGCCGCCGTGATCTGCCTGCTCCATGACCTGATGGTGATGCTCAGCTGCTATGTGATCTTCCGCATCCAGCTCAATATGAATTTCATCGCCGCGGCCCTGACCATCATCGGTTATTCCATCAACGCCACCATCGTGGTATTCGACCGTATCCGTGAGAACGTGAAGCGCACCGGCGGCCATGAGGATTTCGCCGCCGTGGTGGACCGCAGCATCACCCAGACCCTGCGGCGCAGCCTGGGCACCACCGTCACCACCATGCTGCCCATCATCTTCCTGCTAATCCTGGGCGTGGATTCCCTGCGGAATTTCGCCCTACCCATCATGGTGGGCGTCATTTCCGGCTGTTACAGCTCTGTCTGCGTGGCCGGTCCTCTCTGGAATCTCCTGAAAGGCAAGAAGAACGCCGTAAAGGTAAGATAAACAGAACGCCTCAAAAACCTCCGTGCCGTCCGGCACGGAGGTTTTTGCATGTCCGGACCCTTAGACGCATAGACATGAAGCAAACAAAGGAGGGTTGCGGAGCATGAGTAGGACGGATATCTATGACCGGGCGGCGTTGCTGCTGCCGGGCGCCCTGCGGGCGGAAGCCCTGTTCCAGCCGGAAGAAGTGCGCATGCAGGCGGAGGAGCTTCGGCTGCGCAGCGGCCTGGGCGCCTGGCTCTGTCTCCGGGGAGGCATGCTGCGGTTTCAGTCGCCGGTAGGCCGGGAAGAAATACAGGAGACCCTGGAACGGGCGACCAAAAGCAGCTTATACACCGTGGAGGAAAGCCTGCGGGCCGGGTATATCACAGCCCAGGGCGGCTACCGCCTGGGTCTGGGGGGCAGTCTTTTCCTTCGGGAGGGCCGCCCTGCTGGTTTCCGCAGCATATCTTCCCTCAGCATTCGGATCCCCCGCTCGGTGCGCTGCGTGACGGACGAGATGCTGGCGCGCCTGAAGGGAAAAAGCGTGCTCATTTATTCCCCTCCCGGCGGCGGAAAGACCACCTTTCTTCGGGATCTGGTTCGGCGTATCTCCGACGAAGGGACAAGGGTATCGCTGGTGGATGAGCGGGGAGAGCTGGCCGCCCTTTCGGAGGGGGTCCCCCAATTTGACGTGGGCCGTCATACGGACGTGCTGGAGGGCTGCCCCAAGGAGGCTGCCGCGGAGATGCTGCTGCGCACCATGGCTCCCCAGGTCCTGGCGGTGGACGAGCTGAGCAGCGGGGAAATGCCCCTTCTGACTTCCTCTCTGGCAGCCGGGGTGAGGCTGCTTGCTACTGTCCACGCGGGGAGTAAGGAAGAGCTGCTTCGGCGGGAGATCAGCTTCGGGCGATTCGACCTAGCCGTGGGGATATTCCGGGAAGGCGGAAAGCGGTGCTACCGCGTGGAGGAGCTGGGATGCTGAGGTGGGTCGGCGCGGCGCTGGTGGTGCTGAGCAGCGCGCTCATAAGCATGAACGAGGTCATCCGTTCCAGACAGCGCATCCGCTCCCTGCGGGTGCTGATGGAATCGCTGGGCGCTATGCGCACGCTGCTGACAGAACGGCGCATGCCGCTGCCGGAGCTGGCAGAGCGCCTGTCGTCGCGGCAGAAACAGCCGGCGGCTGAATTCTTCGGAACGGTGACCGTCAACCTACTGCGCAGGGAGCTCCCGTTTTCCACAGCCTGGGAAATGGCCCTGCGGGAGACGGAGCCGCTTTGCCTCCTGCCGGAGGAACAGCAGGCGTTGGAGAATCTGGGACGGCAGCTGGGGCGAAGCGGCGCGGAGCAGCAGGCAGAGGCCCTTCTCGCGGCGGAAAAGAAACTGGCGCTTTTCCTGGAGCTGGAGGAGCGGGAACACCTGAAAAAGAGCCGCATGCGGGCTGCCCTGGGCGCAGGAGCGGGCGCGATGCTGGCGATATTGCTGCTGTGAGGATGAGGAATGGACATCGATCTGATTTTCAAGCTGGCAGCCCTGGGCATCATCGTCACGGTGCTCAGCATCCTGCTGGGCCGATCCGGGCGGGAGGAACAGGCCTTGATGGTCACCATTGCCGGACTGGTGCTTGCTCTCGTCATGGTGGTAAAGGAGATCAGCGAGCTGTTCACACTGATCCGGCGTCTATTCGGCTGATAGATGGAACTTCTGTGGAAATGCGCCGCTTTGGGTATCACAGCATCCCTGCTTGGCCTGGCGGTGGGGAAGGAGCGAGGAGAACAGGCGCTGCTGCTGGGCATGGCTGCCGCCGCGATGATCTTCGTATCTGCCGTTCAGAGCCTGGGCGAGACGGAAGCGCTTCTTCGCAGGGCTGGAGAGCGGGCCGGGCTGACCTCGGCTTTGACGATACCCGTGCTGAAAAGCCTGGGATTGGCGCTTTTGGGCCGTTTTTCCGCCGACCTATGCCGGGACGCGGGACAAGCCCTGGCCGCCCATGCGGTGGAGCTGGCCTGCGCCTGCGCCGTTCTCTGCGTTTCTCTGCCTTTGCTCCAAAGCCTTTTGCAGCTTGTGTTCGACTATGCCTGATCCTGCTTGCCGCCCTTGTATTGTGCTCGCCTGTCCGCGCTGCGGAGGACGGGGAAGAACTGGCGGAGGCTATCGGAGCAGATGAACTTGAGGAAACGGCGGAGGAGCTGGGACTGACGGAATACGGCAGCGTCCGGGACGGTTACGATGTGGAAGGGTTCCTGGGGGATCTTGTCCGGGATACGATCAAGACTATCGTGTCCCCGGCCCTGATCCGGGATCTGACGGGCGTTTTGCTGACGGTATTCCTGCTGTCCGCTGTGCGGACGGTGCTTGGACCTACGGGGGGCAGCTTCGATGGAGCTGCCCTGGCCGGAGCCGCTGCGATACTGCTTCTGCTAAGCGCCGGGCACGACAGCATGACAGCTTTGGCGGAAGCGACGGTGTGTAAGCTCCAGGACGTCGCCAATGCGCTGCTGCCGGTGCTGGGCAGCGCGGCTTTGCTCTCCGGCCAGGTAACGGCTGCGGCGGCCAAGTATTCCGCAGCCGCCCTGTTCCTGAATGTCCTTACGAATCTTTGCTGTACCTTCGTCATGCCTCTGATCCGCCTGTATCTGGCAGCAGCAGCGGCGGAAGCGGCAGCAGGCGGAGGCGTGATGAGCGGCGTGCTTGGTTTTCTCAAGTGGTGCGGCGGGGCGGTGCTGTCCTGCCTGATGCTGGGCTTTACCCTGTATCTCAGCCTGACGTCCATGGCCTCCAACGCCGCAGACGCCGCCATCGTCCGTTCCGCAAAGACCGCCGTATCCACCATGCTCCCCGTGGTGGGCAGCATCGCAGGGGACGCGGCCTCCTCCATCCTGGCGGCTGCCGCCGTGATCCGTCAGTCTGTCGGCTCCTTCGGGCTTCTGGCAGTGGCTTCCGTCATCCTCGCCCCCTTTATCCAAACGGGAATTCGCTACCTGCTGCTAAAAGGCATATCGGCGATCTCGGCGGAACTGTCGGAGGAACGGATGGCCCGGCTCCTGCGCCGCATCAGCGAATCCATGGCGCTTACGCTGGGGTGCATCGGCTCCTGCGGGCTCATGCTGTATTTCTCTGTGTATGCGCTGATGCGCTCGGTGGTCCTATGATCCAGAGCCTGGGGGAATGGGTGCGCACCATGGCTGTCGGCTCCATATTCTGCGCCGTCGTGCTCCTGCTGATACCGGAGGGCAGCGAAAAACGCTCGGTGAAGCTGACCTGCGCCCTTATGCTGACGATCCTCCTCATCCAGCCGCTTCGCCGTCTGGATGAGGAGAAACTCACGGAGCTGCTGACCCTGCGGAGGCTGGAAGAAACCGGGCTCGCGGCGGATACGGATGAACTTTCCATGGAACTTTACAGCCGCATCATAAGAAGGGAAACGGAGGAATATATATGGGATGCAGCACAGCGGCTGGGGATACGGAAGCTGGGCGTCCGCATTCGATTAAAAGACAGCGGCGGCATGCCCGTGCCCTGGTCCATCGACCTGACGGGCTCGGTCACGCAGCAGCAGAAGGAAGCCCTTTCCCTGCTGCTGGAAGGGGAACTGGGCATACCGCCTCAGCGGCAGACATGGAGCCTGGATGATGCTGGTTAGCGTGTGGAAAAAGATACCGAAGCAGACGGTGTGGGTCCTCCTGGCTATGGGGGCCGGAATGCTCCTCCTGCTGCCGAAGCACACTTCTTCCGCCGAACCGGTCAAGATGCTGGAATTCTCCTTTTCTCTGGAAGAGGAGGAAAAGCGGATCGAGGCTGCCCTCAGCCGCATCGAGGGGGCGGGGAAGGTGACGGTGGTGCTGAGCCTGGAGGCTTCCGAGGAAAGGGAATACGCCCGAAATCTGGATTCGGACCGGCAGAGCGAAGCGGACAGCGCCCGGAACGAGGAGCGGAGCGAGGTCGCCCGGGTGGGGGATGAAGCACTGACCGTGAAGATCGCGTATCCCCGCTACCGTGGCGCGCTGATCGTGACCGAAGGCAGCGGCAGCGCATTGAAGCTGGCCGTGACCCAGGCAGTGGCTTCGCTTACCGGTCTCAGTTCGGACCGGATCACCGTGGTGACCGGCAGATAGAAAGTCAAATAACGCCGCAGGGCGCAAATGGGGGTAGTTATGAAAATCATCAAACGAAACGCGATCATCCTGGCCGCCATCCTGTTCGTATGTGTGGCGGTTTATCTGAACTGGGCCTACAACCGGCAGGAGGAGACCTTGTCGGAGCCGGGAGCAAGGGAGACCGTCAGCGCCGTCAGCGCAGAAGGGGATGGCGAAGGGCTGTTCTACGAAGCGCCGGTCCCGGCGGTCAGCACCGCCAGCGCCGTGACGGAGTATTTCACCTCCGCCCGGCTCACCCGCCAGCAGGCCAGGGACAGCGCCATCTCCACACTGCGGGAGGCGGCGGAGAATGAGAGCGCGGCGGCGGAAGCCGTGAGCGGCGCGATGGACGCCATCACCGTCATGGCGCAGTACACCGTTGCGGAGGCGGAGATCGAATCCCTGGTCATGGCGAAGGGCTTTGAGGACTGCCTGGTGTTCCTGGATGGGCAGAGCGCCATCGTTGCGGTCCCCGCGCCGCCCTCGGGCCTGACCTTTACCGCCGTGAGCCGCATCACGGACATCGTTCTGGAGAAAACGGACCTGAACACGGAGCAGATCAAAATAATCGAGGTAAAATGACTTCCATTTTCAAAAAGGGCGTGGTATACTTACCTGAATGAATCATTTATCAGGAGGTTTGCCATGGCGGAGAGCAAGGATTACATCATCAGCAGCACGGAGGACGGCAGCGTCAATATTTCCGAGGACGTTATCGCCATCATCGCCTGGGAAGCCATGCGCGAGGTGGAAGGCTTCGGCGGTCCTGCCGCCGGGATTCCGGGTGACCTTGCGGAGCTGATCGGCCGCAGGAATGCTTCCCGCGGCGTGCGCATCACCACCGAGGAGAAAAGCGTGGCGGTGGACGTGTATATCACCGTGCGTTTCGGTTATTCCGTCACCAAGGTCTCCAGGGATATCCAGGATGCCATTTCCAAGTCCGTGCGGGATATGACGGGGGTGCCGGTGAGCGCCGTCAACGTGAATGTAACCGGCATCGCTTTCGATAAGACGAAGCAGGCTTAATGGAATGGAAAAGCGCGTTTTCGCCAGAGGGGAAAACGCGCCTTGTCCTGTTTTGAGTTGTAAGGAGAGAAACCAATGACCAGAAGGACGGCGCGGGAGATCGCCATGCATCTGAGCTTCGCCACGGTGATGAACCGTATGGATATCCGGGAGATGCTGGACGCCTTCTTTGAGCCCGATTATTTTGCCACCCTGAAAACCGAAGACGAGGCCTATGCCGATTATCCGGACGATAGGCAGCTGGCCTATATCCGCCGTCTGGCGGAGGGCGTGTCCGAGCATGCCGCGGAGCTGGACGGCTATATCGAGAAATACGCGAAGAATTGGGAGTTTTCCCGCATCTCCCGGGTGGCGGCCGCGATCCTGCGCATCGCCATGTATGAGATACTCTATCAGCCGGAGGTGCCCTATAAAGTCGCGGCCAACGAGGCGGTAGAGCTGGCAAAGACCTATGAGGGGCGGGACATCGCCGGATTTGTCAACGGGATCCTGGCGGCCTTTATCGAAAACGAGCATCATGAATGACAATGTCTGGTCCGTAAGCGAGCTCACCAGGCAGATCAAGGATCTGCTGGATGGGGAGAGCAGCCTGCAGCATATCTATGTTCGGGGCGAGCTGAGCAATTATAAAATTTATCCCTCGGGCCACCATTATTTCACCATCAAGGATGAGGAAGCGACGCTGAAAGCGGTCATGTTCCGCCGGGAAGCGTCGCGTCTTCGCTTCCGGCCCGAAAGCGGCATGAAGGTGATCGCCCTGGGGCGGATCACCGTTTATCCCCGGGACGGCGTCTATCAGCTCTATGCAACGGAGCTGGTGCCCGACGGGGTGGGGGACCTGCACGCAGCCTTTGAACAGCTGAAAGCCAAGCTGGCGGAGGAGGGCCTTTTTGACCGTGACCACAAAAAGCCCCTGCCGCCCTATCCGGAGCGCATCGCCGTCATCACGTCGTCCGCAGGCGCTGCCGTGCGGGATGTGATCCGGGTGGCGACAAAGCGATACCCGGTGGCGAAGCTGATCGTGATGCCCGTTCGCGTCCAGGGTGCGGAAGCCCCGCCGGAGATCGTTTCCGCCATCCGCTATGCCAACCGGTGGAAGGTTGCGGACCTCATCATCACGGGCCGGGGCGGCGGTTCCATCGAGGACTTGTGGGCCTTCAATGACGAGCGTGTCGCCAGAGCCATCTATGAATCGGAAATACCCATTATTTCCGCCGTCGGACATGAGCCGGATGTGACCATTGCGGATTATGTGGCGGACCTGCGGGCGGCCACGCCCTCCAACGGGGCGGAGCTGGCCGTGCCGGATCAGAGCGAGCTCCATGCTTCGCTCCTGGCGGCCAGAAAGCAGATGCTGTCGGCGCTCCTGGCCCGGGTGGATACCGGGCGGGAAAGGCTGGAACAGCTCCGGCAGCGCCGCGTGCTGACGGACCCCGGCGCTTATGTGGCGGACCGGCGCCTGGCGCTGGATCACGCCGCAGCGCTTTTGCAGGCTTCCTTCCGCAGCAGCGTTTCGGATAAGCGGGGCAGGCTGGCCCAGGGCGTCGCCGCCCTGGACGCCATGAGTCCCCTGAAAGTTCTGGGCCGCGGTTATGCGATCGCGGAAACGGAAGAAGGCAGGATACTCCGCAGCAGAAAGGACGCCGCACCCGGACAGCGGCTGCGGCTCAAGCTGGCGGACGGGGACGTAGGCTGCCGGGTCGAGGAGGATCCGGCGTGTGAGGTGAACAGGTATGGCAAGTGAAAAGAAAACAAAGATGAGCTTTGAAGACAGCATGCTCCGCCTGGAGGAGATCGTCCGCCTGCTGGAAAAGGGGGACGCGCCTCTGGAGGATTCCATCAAGCTCTTTGAGGAGGGCACCAAGCTGGCAAAGCGCTGCGACGACCTTTTGAATGAAGCGGAAAAGAAAGTCGTCGTTCTCTCCAAGGGAGCGGACGGCGCGCCGGCGGAAACGGAGTTCGACCTTGGAGAATAAGGAGAGGATGGCTGCGGACAAGCAGCTGGTGGAAGAGCACCTGGACAGGCTTTTGCCGCGAAAGGACCGGCTGACGGAAGCCATGCGATACAGCTTGCTGGCGGGGGGGAAGCGGCTGCGGCCCATCCTGACCTTGGAATTCTGCCGGGCCTGCGGCGGGGAGGCGGACTCTGCCCTGGATGCGGCCTGCGGCATCGAGATGCTGCATACCTCCTCCCTGATTCACGACGACCTTCCGGCCATGGACAACGACGAGCTGCGCCGGGGAAAGCCCACGAACCATGTGGTCTACGGGGAATGGCTGGCTCTGCTGGCCGGCGACGCTCTTCAGGCCGAGGCTTACAGCGCGATCCTGCGTTCTGCCCGCCCGCCCCGTGTCCGGGCGGAGGCGGCCCGCATTTTGGCGGATGCCGCCGGTTACCGCGGCATCTGCGGCGGTCAGTTCCTGGACCTGGACGGGGAGGACCGGGACCTTTCGGAAGAGGAGATATATGCGCTCAACGACGGGAAGACCGCTTCTCTCATTGCCGCCGCCTGCACGATGGGCTGCGTGTGCGCGGAAGCCTTTGATAAGCTCCCGGCTGCCGACGCCTGCGGCAGAGCCATGGGCATAGCCTTCCAGCTGCGGGACGACCTGCTGGATGTGGAGAGCAGCACCGAAGAGCTGGGAAAGCCCGTAGGCTCCGACGAGAAGAACGGGAAATCCACCCTTCTCGCCCTGCGGGGCGCGGAACATTGCCGCCGCCTGGTGCAGGAGGAGACAGAGAAGGCCATAAGTATCCTTCGTTCGGAATTCGGAGCGCCGGATTTCCTGATCTGGCTCACCAGGCAGCTGGCGGGCAGAAAAAACTGAATCGTGACGAAAAAAAGGGAGCAGGGCCGAAAGCTCTGCTCCCTTTGTATGCCGGCGAGAAATATGAACCGTGTGTAAATCCTGAAAAACCATTTGCGAACTATTGGGCTTTGTGTTATACTCTAAAATTACTTGAGCTATGCGTATTCGGCGGAGGTCTATCATGTGGGTCAGCGAGCACTGGAAGGACTATGAGCTTCTGGACTGCTCCGGCGGCGAAAAGCTGGAGCGCTGGGGGCAGTATGTCCTGCGCCGTCCGGACCCGCAGGCCATCTGGCAGACGCCGAAGGACAGAGATTGGGATAGAGCGGACGCAGTCTACCGCCGCTCGGAATCCGGAGGCGGCAGATGGATCAAATCTGAAGTGCCCGCTTCCTGGCAGATCCGGGAAGGGAACCTGACCTTCCAGGTAAAGCTCATGAATTTCAAGCATACCGGCATATTCCCGGAGCAGGCGGCGAATTGGGCCTTTATCGACGACGTTATCCGTCGTGCGGGGCGGAGCGTCCGGGTTCTGAACCTTTTTGCCTACACCGGGGCCGCCTCTCTCGCCGCCGCGGCAGCGGGCGCCACCGTATGCCATGTGGATGCCGCCAAGGGCATGGTAGCCTGGGCCAAGGAGAACGCGGCCGCCTCCGGCCTGTCCGACAAGCCCATCCGCTGGATCGTGGACGACTGCCGGAAATTCGTGGAAAAAGAGATACGCCGGGGCAAGACATACGACGCCATCATCATGGACCCTCCTTCCTATGGCCGGGGTCCGACGGGGGAAGTATGGAAGCTGGAGGACAGCCTGTGGGATTTCCTGCAGCTTTGCTGCGGCGTCCTCAGTGAAAAACCGCTGTTTGTGCTTATCAACTCCTATACCACCGGCCTCAGCCCCTCGGTGCTCACCTATCTGTCGGAGACCGTGTTTTCCGCCCGCTGGGGTGGAAAGAGCGAGAGTCAGGAGCTGGGGCTGCCGGTTACGAAAAGCGGCCTGACGCTGCCCTGCGGCGCTGCCTGCCGCTGGCTGGCGTGAGCCGGGAAGACGGGAAGATATGAAGATCATCCAAACGGAAAAGCTGGTTTTCAGCTATGAACCGGAGAGCGACGAGGAACCCATCCTGAAATCCCTGGATATCGGGATCGAATCGGGCTCCTTTGTGGCGGTGCTGGGCCACAACGGTTCCGGCAAAAGCACCTTTGCCAAGCATCTCAACGGCATCCTGCTGCCCACAGGCGGCAAAGTATGGATAGACGGCATGGACTCCGCGGATGAGGAAAAGCTGCTGGAGATCCGGCGCACCGTGGGCATGGTGTTCCAGAATCCGGACAATCAGATCGTCGCCAATGTGGTGGAGGACGATGTGGCCTTCGGCCCCGAAAACATGGGCATCCCCTCCGAGGAGATCCGCCTGCGGGTGGACGAAGCGCTGAAGGACGTGGGCATGTACGAATACCGCACACATGCGCCCCACCTCCTCTCCGGCGGCCAGAAGCAGAGAGTCGCCATCGCGGGCATCGTGGCCATGCGCCCCCGCTGCATCGTGCTGGACGAGCCCACTGCCATGCTGGACCCGGCGGGGCGGCGGGAAGTGCTGGAGACCGTCCATCGGCTGAATCGGGAGCTTGGGATCACCGTTGTCCTCATCACCCATCATATGGATGAATGTATCGAAGCCGACCGGCTCATCATCATGTCCGACGGGGAGATCGTCGCGGACGGAACGCCGCGGGAAGTATTCCCCCGGGTGGAACTGATGCGCGCTAACGGACTGGACGTTCCCGCCACGGTGGGCTTGATGTACGAGCTGAATAAGCTGGGCTATGACCTGCCGCTGGACGCACTGACCGTGGAGGAATGTGCCGATGCGCTTTATCAGCAATTCAAAGGAGATCGGGAAGCTTGACGCCGCTCATTGAGACAAAAAAGCTGACGCATATTTACAGCGAAGGCACCCCGTTTGAACACGTCGCGGTGAAGGACGTGGATTTTTCCGCGTCCAGGGGGGAGTTCATCGGCATCATCGGCCATACCGGTTCCGGAAAATCCACCTTTGTCCAGCATTTGAACGGGCTTTTGAAGCCCACCTCCGGCAGCGTTCTGGTGGAGGGAGAGGAGATATTCACCTCGGCTGCCCGCACAAGGCAGGTCCGCTCCAAGGTGGGCCTTGTGTTCCAATACCCGGAGTACCAGCTCTTTGAGGAGACCGTCCGCGCGGACATCGCCTACGGACCGAAGAATATGAAACTGGACAAGGCGGAGATCGACCAGCGGGTCCTGGAGGCGGCGGATTTCGTCGGCCTGGACCCGGATATGCTGGATAAGTCTCCCTTCGATCTGTCCGGCGGGCAGAAGCGCCGCGCCGCCATCGCCGGCGTCATTGCCATNNCATGCGGCCCGACGTGCTGATCCTGGACGAGCCCACCGCCGGTCTCGATCCCCGGGGAAGAGAAGAGATCATTTTCAATATCCGGCGCTACCATGACGCCGTCAACGGCACGGTGATCTACATCACCCACAGCATGGAGGATATCGCCCGCTTTGCCACCCGTCTCGTGGTTTTCAACAAGGGCTCCATCGCCATGGACGACGAGCCCGGGCAGGTGTTCCGCCATGTGGATGAGCTGGAGAGCATGGGCCTCACGGTGCCCAGCGTCACCAAGGTCATGTCCCTGCTGCGGGGCAAGGGCCTTCCGGTGGAGGAGGTCGTCTATACCGTAGATAAGGCAGTGGAAGTTCTCCAGCGCCTGAAAGGGGGCGGCGCCGGTGCTTAAGGATATCACCCTGGGTCAGTATTTCCCCGGTGATACCATCGTCCACCGGCTGGACCCCCGCACAAAACTGATCCTCACCATCCTCTATATCGTTCTGCTGTTCATCGCCAAGAGCTTCGTTTCCTACGGGATCGTTCTCCTTTTCCTGGTGATCTGCATCCTTCTGTCCCGCATCCGCCTCAAGGCTATCCTCAGCGGGCTGAAGCCCCTGGTGATCCTGATCATCATCACGGGGCTGCTGAATCTGTTTTACACCAGGGGGGAACACCTGCTGCTGCGCGTCTGGCGCATCAGCGTCTATTGGGAGGGCGTGCGGACGGCCATCACCATGGCCCTGCGCATCATGCTCCTTGTCACCGGCACCCTGATGCTGACGTATACCACCTCGCCCCTGCAGCTGACGGACGGGATGGAAAAGCTGCTGAATCCCCTGAAAATAATCCATGTGCCGGTACATGAGCTGAGCATGATGATGTCCATCGCTCTGCGCTTCATTCCCACCCTCATTGAAGAAACGGGCAAGATCATGAATGCGCAGAAGGCCCGCGGCGCGGAATTCGACACCGGGAACCTGATCCAGAAGGCGAAGGCCATGCTGCCCCTGCTGGTGCCCCTGTTCATCAGCGCCTTCCGTCGGGCCGACGAGCTGGCCACCGCCATGGAGAGCCGCTGTTACCACGGCGGCGAGGGCCGGACCAAAATGAAAGTTTTGAAAATGGCCCGTCGGGATTGGGTTGCCCTGGGGATCGGCGCGGTGCTTCTGGCTGTGATGATCCTCCTGCGGAGGCTGGGGCTGTGAACTTTATCGCCCTGCGCCTTGGCTACGACGGCTCCGCTTATCACGGCTGGCAGCGGCAGAAGAATGCCGCTACCGTTCAGGAAACGCTGGAAAATGCTCTGAGCCGTCTCTATAAGGAAGAGATCCATGTGATCGGCTGCGGGCGGACGGATGCGGGCGTCCATGCAAGAAAATATCTGGCGAATTTCCGCACGGCGGGCGCCATTCCTATTGAACGCCTGCCCCTTGCCGTCAATGCTCTGCTGCCGCACGATATCGTGGTCTCCGGCGCCTGCCCCGTGGAAGAAGATTTCCACGCCGTATTCTCCTGCACCCGCAAGGAATACACTTACTATATGCGATGCGGCGCCTGGCGGGACCCCTTTGAGCTCCGGCGGGTGTGGTATCGCCCGGAAAAGCAGGACCTGGATGTGATGCGCCGGGCGGCGGAAGGCTTTCTCGGCACCCACGATTTTGCGGCGGTGCGGAGCGTGGGCACCAATGTGAAAACCACGGTGCGGACCGTTTATGATTTCGAGGTTTGCCGGGAGGGGGAGCTCTTCTCCTTCCGGATCGCAGCCAGCGGTTTCCTCTATAACATGGCGCGGGCCATGGTGGGCACGGTGGTTTATGCCGCCCTGGGCAAACTCAAGCCGGAGGATATACCCCGTATCCTGGATTCCGGGGATCGCTGCCTGGCAGGCCCCACCGTCCCGCCCCAGGGACTATATATGACGGATGTGCGCTATCCCGGCGCGGCAGGGAGGCTGATGGAAGGGTGAAAAAAACCGGAAAGATCATCGGGAAGCTGCTGATCGGTCTGGTGATCCTGGCCGTCACGGTCCTGGCCGCCTCTGGCGTTGTCGGCAGCAAGCTCAACAAAAAGGATAATTCCGGCTTCAGTGCGGATATGCTGGGCTTTGAAAACGCCCGTTTTGCCGCTGCGGGCAGCGGCTTCGCCGCAGTTTCGGACATCTCCTGCCGTCTCTATGGCAGAAACGGCGAAATACTGTGCACCGTGTCCCGCAGCTACCCCCAGCTCCAAATCGCCGGGGCGGAGGGCTGCGCCGCCGTATGGAGCGAGGGCGGCAGCGACCTGACCATCCTGCGCCCTTCCGGACATGCCGACCTGAACTTCTCCGGCGGCGTCACAGCGGCGGACGTGAACGATCAGGGAACGGCGGTCGTCCTGGCCGGGGAGATCGGCTATAAGGGCTCTGTAACCGTGGTGGACGGGGAGAATAATCCCGTCTATCGGGTCTATATCGGCAGCGGCTATCCGCTGGATGCGGATATTTCCCCGGATTCCCGGCGGGTGGCTATCCTCAGCCTGACTGCCGGCGGCAGCTCCGTATCGGTCTACGAAACCGACAGCGAAGAGCTCCGCGCAGAATACACGGAGGAAGGACGGAGCTGTTTCGATCTGGAATACCTGTCCGAGGGACGCCTGATGCTGGTATCTTCTGACAGAGCCGCTTTTGTCAAGGACGACGGGAAGCTGCTGGGAGAGCTGAGCTTCGACGGCGAATACCTGAAAGGCTATGCGTCGGGGGACGGCTATGTTGTCCTGCTGCTGGGACGCTACAAGGCCGGCAGCACCGGCAGGATCCTGATCGCTGATACGGCGGGCAATCTCCTGCGGAGCCTGGACACCTCCGACGAGACCGAGGGCGTCAGCGCTTCCGGAAAATACCTGGCTGTGCGTTATACGGATGAAACCGTGCTGTACGATTCCGAGCTGAATGTCCTGGGCAGCCTGCAGGATACGGCCGGCATCCAGGCAGCGGTCATGCGCTCCGACGGGAGCGCCGTGATCATCTCCGGCGGCAAGGCCGCCATCTTTGAACCTTAGAGGAGGCGTAATTCATGCACTGGATCATTGATCTCGTTCTTCTTCTGATTATTCTTCTCTGCGCCTGGCGCGGCTTCCGCAACGGGCTGATCGCGGGAATACTGGCCGTCTGCGCCGTGCTGTTCTCCATTTATGCCGCCGATATCCTTGCCGACACCTATTCCGGCGAGTTCACGAAGATGCTGGAGCCCTTTGTCACCGGCGCGGTGGATACCGCCAGCTCCGCCGCGGAGGATTACTATGAGAAGAAGGGCACGGTGCCCACGGTATATAACATGACCGAGATGACCGTGGAGGGCGTGGGATTTATGAAGTCCGCCTCCAAAAACGTGTCCGAGGCTATCTCGGAGGAACAGACGGAGACGGGGCCTGTGCTGCGCAGGGCCATCGTGGATAAGCTCTGCACCGTGGCAGCCTACGTGCTGACCTACGTCATCATGTTCATCCTGCTCATTATCATTTTCGCCGTGATCGGCAACCTGTTCAACCTGGCCTTCAAGCTGCCGGGACTGGAGCTGATCAACGGCGTCCTGGGTACGCTGCTGGGTCTGGCAAAAGGCCTCATCTACGTATTTGCCATTGCCTGGGTCCTGCGCTTCGCCGGCATGCTCCTGCCGGAGGAGAAGGTGAACAGCACCATCCTGCTGAAATGGCTGATGGATACCTGCCCGCTGGTGGGCTTCCTGGGCCTGTAAGAGCTGGTAATACTTCTATTTGTCTGCCCTCGCCGCAGGTGGTATAATGCCTGCGTTCAGATACTCTGTCCGATCCTGATGCATAGCGTCCGCATCCGTCTTATGGGGTGCGGGACATGACATAAGGAAGCGCCCGAACCGAAAGGAAGGTGGAACCATGCAGCCCCCCCTTTGCTCACGCTGTCAGAAAAATGTGGCCGTCGTTTTCATCCGTAAAGTGGAAAACGGGAAAACGGTGAACGAGGGCCTTTGCCTGAAGTGCGCAAAAGAGCTCAACATAAAGCCCGTGGAAGACCTGATGCACAATATGGGTATCACGGACGACGATATCGAAGGTCTCAGCGCGGAAATGACCGAAGCCCTGAACGGCATCGAAGAGATCCCTGTGACGGACGAACCCAACGATGAAAACGGAAAGACCGCCACATTCCCGTTCCTGAACAAACTGTTTGGCGGCAATCCCAATCCTGCGCCGGAACCGCCCCGTCCCAACCGGGAACAGCCCAAGGGCGGCGAAAGCAGCCCCTCCCGAGGACAGAAGCGGAAATTCCTGGAGAGCTATTGCCTTGACCTCACGGGGAAGGCCCGCGCCGGGCGGCTGGACCGCATCATAGGCCGGGAAACGGAGCTGGAGCGGGTCATCCAGATCCTGAACCGCCGGCAGAAAAACAACCCCTGCCTCATCGGCGAGCCCGGCGTGGGCAAGACCGCCATCGCGGAAGGGCTGGCGCAGAAGATCGTGGATGGGGAAGTGCCTTATAAGCTGCGGGAAAAGGAAGTCTGGCTCCTGGACCTGACCAGTCTGTTTGCGGGCACCCAGTTCCGCGGACAGTTCGAGAGTCGCATGAAGGGCCTGATCGACGAGATCCGCAAGCAGGGCAACATCATCCTCTTCATCGACGAAGTCCACAGCATCGTGGGCGCGGGAGACGCAGA
This sequence comes from Oscillospiraceae bacterium, assembly GCA_902795345.1. Classification (GTDB taxonomy): domain Bacteria; phylum Bacillota; class Clostridia; order Oscillospirales; family Oscillospiraceae; genus UBA1774. Next base: position 26,235 of record CADBKO010000013.1, on the reverse strand, counting down.
GGGCAGCATGAACGCCGCCAACATCCTGAAGCCTGCCCTGTCCCGGGGCGAGATCCAGGTCATCGGCGCCACCACCTTTGCGGAATACCGGAAGCACATTGAGAAGGACAGCGCCCTGGAGCGCCGCTTCCAGCCCGTCACCGTCTCCGAGCCCTCTATCGGGGAGAGCATCGAGATCATGAAGGGCATCGCCCATTATTATGAGGAATACCACTGCGTCCGCATCTCCGAGGAAATGTGCCGCCAGGCGGTGATCCTCTCGGAGCGTTATATCACGGATCGTTTCCTGCCGGATAAGGCCATCGACCTGCTGGACGAAGCCTGCAGCGATGTGAATCTGAAGAATAAGGATATCGCCCGCAGCGCGGAGATCAAGAAGGAACTGGAAGTCCTGGCCGGACAGCGGGAGAAGCTCCTTTCCGCTCCCTCCGGCGGCGACAGCCAGGATTACGAGCAGCTTGCCGCTCTCCGCACCAGCGAATCCCAGCTGGAGGAGGAGCAGAGACGTCTGGCGGACAAGGGCTGGCCGGAGCTGACCCTGGAGAATCTGGCCCGGGTCATCGAGCTTTGGACCAAGATACCCGCCAGCAGCATCAAGGAAGACGAATTCCAGCGCCTCAGCAAGCTCAATGAACGGCTGAAAGCCCATATCATCGGCCAGGATGAGGCGATCGACGCGGTGTGCGCCGCCATCAAGCGCAACCGCGTGGGCATTTCCGCCAAGCGGAAACCCGTGTCCTTCATTTTCGTGGGCTCCACCGGCGTCGGCAAGACGGAGCTGGTCAAGCGCCTTGCCGCCGACCTCTTTGATTCTCCCGAATCCCTGATCCGTCTGGATATGTCGGAGTTCATGGAAAAACATGCGGTGAGCCGCATCATCGGTTCTCCTCCGGGTTATGTCGGCTATGACGAAGCCGGGCAGCTGACGGAGAAGATCCGCCGCAAGCCATACAGCGTGGTCCTGTTCGACGAGATCGAGAAAGCCCATCCCGACGTTATGAATATCCTCCTCCAGATCCTGGACGACGGACATATCACCGACGCACATGGGCGGAATGTGAATTTCGAGAATACGGTCATCATCATGACCACCAATGCGGGCAGCGACCGGAAGACCGCCAGCGTGGGCTTCAACCGCAGCATCACCGAGCAAGGGAAGGATACTTCCATGAAGGCCCTCAACGAGTTCCTCCGCCCGGAATTCATCAACCGCATCGACGCCGTTGTGTCCTTCAACCGCCTGTCGGAGGAAAACTTCGTGGAGATCGCCCGCCTGATGCTGACCGAACTGAAGGAAAGCATGGCGGACCGGGGATATACGCTGGCCTTTGACGATGCCATTCTCCGCTATCTGGCCAAGAAATCCTATTCTGTGGCTTACGGAGCGCGCAATCTCCGCCGACTGATCCAGACCGAAGTGGAGGATGCCATCACTTCGATCCTGATCGACAACTACCAGCAGCATTACAGTTTCCTTTCCGTCACCGCGGAGGAGGATCAGGTCAAGATCACGCCTCTCCAATAACGAGTGCCGGGGGATCGAAGGATCCCCCGGTATTTTCAGCTGTTGTTTCCGGAATCCAGGGATCGTATCCTGCGTTGGAGGCTGTCGCAGAATTCTGCGGCGGCCTCCATTTTGCTGCTTTCCGCCAAAATGCGCAGCGCGCCGCCGCCCATGCGCCGTATCGTGGCGGAAGCCTCACCCTTGAATAGGCGTATGCCGTTCACTGTCTCTGCGCCCTTGTCCCGGGAAAGGCTGCGAAGCACAGCCGTATCCGCCCCTGCGAGCTGAATGACCTGTTCGGAGCGGTGATATGCCGGAAGTTCGTCCATGAAGTCCGCAAAACAAGGCTGATCCAGCCTGCTGAGGAGCGAGAACAGCCGGACAGAAAGAAACAGCGCATCCCGGCACCAGGGAGCCTGACGCCAAAGCCTGCGGGCGTCCTCGCCGTCACGCTCCAGCCGGTAGACCGTGCCGCTGTGCTCCGCTGCGATCTGTTCCGCAAGCCGCGGCGCATCATAGGGAAGGACCACGGCCTGCGCGCCGCTTTGCATTTCGGCAGCAGTCCAGGCACAGAGCAGCATATCCCAGGGCCAGACGCGGCCTCGTTCATCCGCGATCTCTAAAGTGAAGCCATCCTCCGAAGGAATAAGGGCCGGTATGCATTCGCCCGAGGGAAGGATCTCTGCCCCTGCCTGCTTTAGTCCCCTGGAAAGAAGCCCTTCGGGACAGGCAAACATTCTGCTGTCCAGCCCATCGGAGATGCGCAGAGCTGCTGCAAGATATGCTTCATCCGTTCCCGTGAGCAGGGAACATGCATAACAGTTTTCCGCGGGGGTCGCGTAGGCAGCGCCGCTTAAGGCGCCTTCCAGCTGCCGCTGCACGCGTCTGGAAACGGGCAGACCATCCTTGTCAAAGACGCAGACTGTTGTGTGGCTGCCATCCTGCCGGAAGTAAAGATTGAGGTCCAGGTCATAAACGCCGCTCAATGCGGCAGACACGGCGGGGGAGGGAGCATCCATGAAAAATGTCCTTTTGCCGGCGGAGGCCGCGCCGACAAGGAATGATTCGGCCAGTAAGCCGGCGTAACCGCCGCTGGCAGCTGCGCCGACGCGCAGCGCGACGCAGCCCTGACCCATGCGCAGGAGCCGCTCCGGCGTCAGCTCTACCCGGTTTTCCCCGCATAAGGATGCGCCCGCGCGGAAACGGAGAGGCTTTGCTTCTCCGCTGCTGTGCAGGTCTTCCGTCAGCAAGCTGCCCGAGGGCAGGACGAGACCGGGCCATATACGGAGGTTTTCCCGAAGCTGGCTCCCGTCACCGACAGTGACGCCCTCTGCCAGCACGCAGCCGCTTGGGAGGTGGACCTCCCTGCCGAGTTTTACCCCCCGGGAGATAATGGAATCCTCCGCGACGCAGCCCGCCTGGAGATACGCCCCGTCCAGAACGCAGCCGCTCAATCGGCAGCCCCCATGCACGGTGCTTCCGCTGCCGATCACCGTATATGGTCCAAGCTCCGCGCCCGGTTCTATCCTGGCTTCCGGAGAGATCCAGCAGGGAGCGTGACAGGGCAAAGCCTGCCCCTCTGATACGGGGAGGGGAAACAGACCGTCCAACACGTCCCTGCAGGTCGCCCGATAAGCCTCACAGGAACCGACGTCGTTCCAATATCCTTCTGCCTGCCAGACGCGCAGACGCCTGCGGCTGCGCAGCATTTTGGGAAAGAACTCAACGCCGAAGTCCACGCTTCTTCCTTCCGGTATCACAGCCAGCAGATCGGGAGAAAGAACATAGATGCCGGTATTGATGAGATCGGAGACGACCCGCTCCGGCCCGGGCTTTTCCACAAAGCCTCCGATAAAGCCGTCCTCGTCTGCCAGCACGAGACCGAATTCCGAGGGCTCGTCGCTTTTGCGCACCAAGATCGTAGCGTCCGCACCGCTGAGCCGGTGCTGTTCCATCATAGCACGAAGGTCATAGGAGCAGGCGGCGTCGCCGCTGATGACCAGGATATCCTCGTTTCCTACGAAGTCCTTGCATGCGCGGACGCTGCCTGCGGTTCCGGCGGGCTGTGTTTCTGTGCGGTATTCGATACGGACGCCCCAATCCCTTCCGTCTCCGAAATAGTCCTTTATGACATTGGGAAGATAGTGGAGGGTCATGCAAAGCTCCGTGAATCCGCAGCGTTTCAGGAGAAGGACGATATGCTCCAGGAGCGGACGGTCAAAGAGCCGGATCATAGGTTTCGGTTTATTGCAGCTGAGAGGCCGGAGGCGCGTTCCCTCGCCGCCGGCAAGGATGATCGCTTTCATTTTGTTCCCTTTCCGGGCGCCTGCCGTCGGGCGCCCGGAAATAATTTTGCCGGATTCAGCCGGGAAATACGTTCCCTCTGCCGATGGAAAGGAAAATGCCGCGAAATTTCCACTGGTCTATTGTAAACTCGTGCATAATTTGATAAACTAAACAAATCTGGGAGGTTATGTCATGCAAAAGAAAACGAACTCCAAACCTCGCGGCGATTCGGCCTTTCTTCGCTTCTTCCGGCCTTCCATGCGTTTGTATTTTTGCATCCTGTTATTCTTCGCCATTCTGACCCTTGCCTGTCAGCATTGGGAGCTGGGCATCATCGAGCTTCTGGCTGCCGGTCTTCTGCTTTTCTATTCTCGCTTCATCCGCAGCCGGCAGGAGCGCCAGGTGCTGGATTATTTGGGCGCCTCCGTGCAGCAGGGGGAGGAAAAAAGAGGCAATGCGATCCTCAGCATGCCGCTGCCCATGGTGATCTTCAACCTGAAGGACGGGACGGTGCTTTGGGGCAACGATGGCTTCCTGGAGATCACCGGAGAGAGACGGCATCTGTTCGAGATCACCATGGCGGATATGATCCCGGATTTCAGCCTGAAATGGCTGTCGGAAGGCCATACGGAAGCACCGGAACCGGCCAGGATCGGTGATAAAAAGTTCCGTGTCTACGGGAATAAATTCTCCGTGGACAACAGCTCCGTTTCCGGCACGACCTGGGGCATGACCTATTTCATGGACGTCACGGAGTATGAACAGATCTCTGCGGAGTACGCCGCTTCCCGGCCTGTGGTCAGCGTCATCATGCTGGACAATTACGACGAACTGATCAAGAACCTCAACGAGACTTCCAAATCCGCGATCCTGGCCCAGATCGACCACCGCATCAGCGATTGGACCGCCGCTTCCGGGGGCTATCTCTGCCGCTATGACCGGGACAGGTATATCTTCATCTTTGAAGAACGGAACATGCAGAGCTTTATCGACGGGCATTTCAGCATTCTGGATTCCGTGCGCGGCCTGCAAAGCCCCAATGGGATCACGGCTACCGTCAGCATCGGCCTGGGAAGAGGCGCCGGCAGCCTGGAGGAAGCCTATCAGTTTGCCATGCTGGGTATCGAAATGGCGCTTTCCCGCGGAGGCGATCAGGCAGTCATCAAGACGCCGCTGAACTTTGAATTCTACGGCGGAAAGACCGTTGCCGTGGAGCGGCGGACGAAGGTGAAATCCCGGGTCATGGCGTCCGCCCTGGGAGAACTCCTGGGCGACGCTTCCAACATCCTGGTCATGGGACATAAATTCGCTGATCTGGACAGCCTGGGCGCGGCGGTGGGCATCTGCTGCATCGCCCGTAAAATGGAGAAGACCGCCCGCATCGTCATCAATAAGGATACCAACGTAGCCATGCAGATGATCGAGAAGCTCCAGCGGCTGCCGGAATACTCGGAGGTCTTCATCGGAGAGCAGGAAGGCGTCATCATGGCCGACAGCAGGACCCTGCTGGTGGTAGTGGACACCAACCGCCCGGATCAGGTGGAATCCGAGGATCTTCTCATCAGCTGCAACAAGATCGCCGTGATCGATCATCATCGCCGCGCTGCGGACTACATCGCCAACGCCGCTCTGAATTTCCACGAGCCCTACGCTTCCTCCGCAAGCGAACTGGTCACGGAGCTGCTGCAATATCTGGTGGAGACGGCGGACATCCGCAAGACGGAGGCGGAGGCTGTGCTGGCGGGGATCGTGCTGGATACCAAAAACTTTACCATGCGCACCGGGAGCCGCACCTTTGAGGCGGCGGCCTTCCTGCGCCGGTGCAGCGCGGACACCACGGAAGTGAAGAAGCTGCTGCAGAATGACCTGCCCAGCACCGTGGCCCGTTTCTCCATCGTGGAAAAGGCGGTGGAATACAAGCCCGGCATCGCCGTTGCGGAGGAGCAAAGCTATCAGGACCGCATCATCGCGGCACAGGCGGCGGACGAGTTGGTGAACATCTCCGGCATCGAAACGTCCTTCGTTGTGTTCAAGTCGGACGAAAGCGTGAATATCTCGGCCCGCAGCATCGGGGATGTGAACGTGCAGGTCATTCTGGAAAAGCTGGGCGGCGGCGGCAATCGCTCCGGCGCCGGCGCGCAGATCCGGGATTTGAGCGTGGCTGAAGTCAGCGCAAAGCTGAAGGAAGCCATCGACGAATATTTGAGTTCTGAAGAAGGAACGGAGGGAAAATCATGAAAGTCATTCTGAATGCGGATGTAAAGGGTCAGGGCAAAAAAGGCGAAATGATAGAGGTTTCCGAGGGCTATGCCCGGAATTACCTCCTGCCCCGCAACCTTGCCGTGAAAGCCACGGCGGACAATATGAATGCGCTGAAGCTCAAGGAGCAGGCCAAGAAAGCCCAGATCGAAAGGGAAAAGGAACAGGCAAGGGCCTATGCCAAGCAGCTTGGCGCCGCGGTGGTCAAGGTCCGGGCCAAGGGCGGTGAGAACGGGAAGCTCTTCGGCTCCGTCACCAGCAAGGAGATCGCAGAAGCCCTGAAGGAGCAGCATGGCATCAACCTGGAGAAGAACCGCATCGTCCTGGACGAGAATATCAAGAATTTTGGCTCCTACGACGTGAAGTGCAAGCTGGGTTATGAGATCAGCGGCACCATCCACGTCCTGGTCATCGAGGAATAAGCACAAAGATTAACGGAAAGCAAGGGGGGAAGCAAGATGGATGAGCTGTTCAGCCGGCAGATGCCGCACAGTCTGGAGGCGGAGCAGGCCGTTCTCGGCTCGATCCTGATCGATTCCCGCTGTACGGCCCAGGTCATCGCGGCTCTGAGGCCCGAGGATTTCTATACGGAGCTGAACAGGGGCATCTATGAAGTGATCGCCTCCATGTTCAATTTTGCCAAGCCCATCGACGCCGTCACCGTGCTGGACGAGATGAAGCTGCAGGGCATCTATAACCCGCAGAGCTCCCAGTCCTACCTGGTGGAGCTTATGAACGTGACCCCCACGGCGGCCAACGTCATGCGCTATGTGGAGATCATCCGGGACAAAGCCCTCCTGCGCAATATCGCCACCGTCGCTTCCGACATCACCGCCGCCGTCAACGAGGGCACCGGGTCCAGCGAAGACGTGCTGGAGACGGCAGAGCGGCGCATCTATGCCCTGCGCCAGGGAAAGACCCTGGGCGGTCTGGAGCCGATCTCCACGATCCTCGGCCAGGTCTATCAGAATCTTGCCGAGCTCAGCAAGACCAAGGGCGGCATACCCGGCCTGCCCACGGGCCTGGGCGAGCTGGACGAGACCATCATGGGCCTTAAGAACTCGGACTTCATCATCCTGGCTTCCCGGCCCGGCATGGGCAAGACCAGCCTGGCTTTGAATATGGCCCTGAACGTGGGCAAAAAGACGGGAAAGGCTGTGGCGATCTTCTCCCTGGAAATGTCCAAGGAGCAGCTGGCACAGCGCCTCCTTTCCAGCGAAGCCTATGTGGACTCCAAGAAATTGCAGACCGGCATGCTCTCCAAGGAGGACTGGCAGAAGCTCAGCGGCGCCACGGCGACCATCAGCCGGACGAAGATCTATATCGACGACAATTCCATCATCACCGTTTCGGATATGAACGCACAATGCCGCCGGATCCAGGACCTGGGTCTTGTGGTGATAGACTACCTGCAATTGATGACCTCCGCTTCCGGCGAGAGCAGCGAGAACCGTATCCAAGCGGTGGCGGAGATCAGCCGTATGCTGAAGATCATGGCAAAGGAACTGAATGTGCCGGTGCTTTGTCTCAGCCAGCTCAGCCGTGCCAGCACCCAGCGGCAGGATAAACGGCCCATGCTGTCGGATCTGCGGGAATCTGGTTCTCTGGAACAGGATGCGGATATCGTCCTGGGCCTCTATCGGGAGGATTATTTCAACAAGGAAGCGGAAGAGCACAACAAGGCGGAACTGATCGTCATGAAAAACCGCCACGGCAACACCGGTACGATCCCGGTGCAGTGGATGCCGGAGTATACCACCTATGCCTCCCTGGAACGTTACCGCGAGGAACCCTGAATGGAAGTGCGGGATGCTGTCCTGACCAGCCTCCGGGAATACGACATGCTCTACGGCGCGGACCGGGTCATCTGCGCGCTCAGCGGCGGCGCGGATTCCATATGTCTCGCGGATGTTCTGCTGTCCCTGGCTCCGGAGCTGGGATTTCGGCTGGAATGTGCCCATTTCAATCATCTCCTGCGGGGGGCGGAATCCCAGAGAGACGCGGCCTTTGTTTCCGATTGGTGCGATAAACGCGGACTTAAGCTGCACATGGGCAGCGGGGATGCAGCAGCCTATGCAGCGGAGAGCCGTATCGGCATCGAGGAAGCGGCCCGCACTCTGCGCTATGCCTTTCTGGACAGCCTGGGTGATGCGCATACCAGGATCGCCACTGCTCACCAGGCGGACGATCAGGCGGAAACCATGCTCCTGAATCTGCTTCGCGGCAGCGGCCTCAAGGGACTGGGCGGCATCCCGCCGGTACGGGGCTTTTATATCCGGCCCATGCTGAACATAGAAAGGCAAACGATCCTGACCTATCTTCGGCAGCATGGCCTGGAACATGTTGAGGACAGCACTAACCGGGACACCCATTACCGCCGCAATAAACTGCGGCATGAAGTGATGCCGGTCCTGCGGGAAATGAATCCTGCCTTTTCAACCCTGTGCAGCCGCTCAGCTAAGCTGCTCCGGGAGGATGAAGCGCTGCTGGATGAACTGGCGGGGAAGGCAGTCACTATGGAAGGGGAGAAGGCGGTCCTGTCTGCAGCGGAGTTCCTCAGCCTGTCGGGGCCGCTGCGTTCCCGAGCGCTTCGGCGTTCTTTGGGCGCTTTCGGCGTTCAGCCGGAGGAGAAGCATGTTGCCGCGCTCCTTGAACTCGCAAGGACGGAAAACCCTTCCGCGCAGCTGGACCTGCCCGCCGGTATTCGTGCATGGCGGCAATATGATCAAATGATGATCGCCCGGCAGGAGAAAAGCCTTCCGCTGCCCGAAACAAAGCTGATCTGCGGCCAGTGGACGGAGATTTCAGGGACAAAGCTCAGTGTATTCTGTGGCGATAAGCCGGAAACGGCGAAAATTCACGGTAAATTCACGACATTTTTCTTCAAAAAGGATAAGATCTGTGGTAATATAACCGTCAGGTCTCGCCGGGAAGGGGATCACCTTGCGCTTCCCGGGCGGCAGGGAAAGAGCCTGAAAAAGTGGATGATCCAGGAGAAGTTCCCCGCTTCGGAGCGGGACCGGGTCCCCGTATTTGCCGATGAAGTCGGCGTGCTTGCCGTATGGGGCCTTGGCGCGGATGAACGCGCCGCCGCGTCGCCGGAGGCGGCGGATTCGGTTCTTGTGATCTTGGAAAGGACATAGAGATATGGATACACGCTATTCATTCGAAACGCTCATCAGCGCAGAGGACCTTGCGGCCAAGGTTTCGGAGCTGGGAGAAGCGATCACCCGGGATTACAAGGACAAGGACACGGTATTTGTGGGTATACTGAAAGGGTCCTTCATCTTCATGGCCGATCTGGTGCGGAAGGTGCAGCTGGACCGGCTGGAAATCTGCTTCATGATGGTCTCCTCCTATGGTTCCGGGACCCGCAGCAGCGGCAATATCATCATCAAGAAGGACCTGGAAAACGACCTGGAAGGGAAGCATGTGCTGATCGTGGAGGACATCATCGACAGCGGCAACACCCTGACATACCTGAAGAAATACCTTTCCAACCGAAAAGCGGCCTCGGTAAAGGTGTGCACCATTCTGGATAAGCCCTCCAGGAGAGAGACGGAGCTGGTGCCGGATTATCGCGGCTTCGAGATACCGGACGCCTTCGTAGTGGGATATGGGCTGGACTATGACGAACATTTCCGCGAGCTTCCCGATCTGTGCATCCTGCACATGAATAAGGAAGAGGCGTAAAACATGATTCCCGAAGGAGGGATGCTTCCTTGAAGAAAGATAAAAAGAGAGATATCGGGTTTTATGTCCTGATCCTGGTCGTTTTGGTGGCGGTCATTTTCCTGCTGCTGTCCAACAACAACCCGGAGGGCATGAGCTATTCCGAAGTGCGCAAGCTGTTCGAGGACGAAAAGGTCAAGTCCTTTGTCGTGGACGGGGAAACGCTGGTCATGTCCTTCCGCGAGCCCTATGAAGGACGGTATACAGCCAGTCATGAGCTGTATAACTTCGGCGTGTTTTATGAGGACCTCCATGAGCTGATCGATCAGCAGTGGCATGACGGGATCATCGTCGAATATAACTATGACGTGGGCTGGCAGATGCCCTGGTGGCTCAGCTTCCTGCCCTATCTGCTTATCATGATCGTCTTCGGCGTGCTGTGGTTTGCCATGATGAACCGGGGCATGGGCGGCGATAAATCCGCCATGCGCTTCGGCAAAGCACGCACCCGCGTCGGCGCTACGGACAAGAAGGTTACTTTTGCGGACGTAGCCGGCGAGGACGAGGAAAAGGAAGAACTCCAGGAAATCGTGGAATTCATGAAGGACCCGCAGCGCTATGTGGAGCTGGGCGCCCGCATCCCCAAGGGCGTGCTGCTGGTCGGCCCTCCGGGAACCGGTAAGACCCTGCTGGCCAAGGCCGTGGCAGGGGAGGCCGGGGTGCAGTTCCTCTCCATTTCCGGCTCCGACTTCGTGGAGCTGTATGTGGGCGTCGGCGCCAGCCGCGTGCGTGACCTTTTCGATCAGGCCAAGAAGGTGGCTCCCGCCATCATCTTCATCGACGAGATCGACGCCGTGGGCCGTCAGAGAGGCGCAGGGCTGGGCGGCGGTCACGACGAGCGTGAACAGACGCTGAACCAGCTCCTGGTGGAGATGGACGGCTTCGGGACCAACGAAGGCGTCATCGTCATGGCAGCGACCAACCGTCAGGATATCCTGGACAAGGCGCTGCTCCGGCCCGGCCGCTTCGACAGGCAGATCTATGTGGGCATGCCCGACGTCAAGGGCCGCGAGGCCATCCTGAAAGTCCATGCCAAGGGTAAGCCTCTGGCGGAGGACGTGAACCTGGCGACCATCGCCAAGACCACCATCGGCTTCACCGGCGCCGATCTGGAAAACCTGCTGAATGAGGCGGCTTTGCTGGCGGCGCGGCGCAACCGCCGTTTCATCACCATGGCGGAAATCGAGGAAGCTATGATCAAGGTCATCGCCGGTCCCGAGAAGAAGAGCCGCGTCGTGTCCGATCAGGAGCGGCGGCTGACGGCCTTCCATGAGGCAGGCCATGCCGTGGTGTCCCATGCGCTGGAGCACAGTGATCCCGTGCATCAGATCAGCATCATTCCCCGCGGCAACGCCGGCGGCATGACCATCTATCTGCCGGAGCAGGACAAGAGCTTCAATTCCCGCAGCGAGATGCTGGACGACATCGTATCCCTGCTGGGCGGACGAGTGGCGGAAAAGCTGGTGCTCAACGACATTTCCACCGGCGCCAGCAACGACCTGGAGCGCGCCACCTCCATCGCCAAGGCCATGGTCATGAAATACGGCATGAGCGATGCCCTTGGTCCCGTCGTCTACGATTCCGGCAGCGGGGAAGTCTTCCTCGGCAGAGATTACGGCCATACCAAGAGCTATTCCGAAAAGGTTGCCGCCGAGATCGACGAGGAGATCAAGCGCATCGTGGAGGAAGCCTATGAGCGCTGCCGCCTGATCCTGGAAGACAACTTGGATATCCTGAACCTGACGGCGGAATACCTTCTGCGCAACGAAGTCATGGATGGCGAGACCTTTGCCGCCCTCTGCCGGGACCGCAAGCTGCCGGAGGAGCCGACGCAGCCGGAGCCCGCAGCGGAAACGGAGCAGCCGGTGGAGGCGCCGGAGGCCGAGGCGGAGGAACCCGACCGGCAGGAGGAAGATGAGGCCGACTCCGGGACCATGCCTCCCAGCGAGGAAGAGAAAAGCGAATAACAGACACGTTATCAACAAGAAATAATAGGAACGGAGCCCGGATGGAGGATCATCCTCCTGTCCGGGCTCCGTTTTTCATATACGGTCGTATTCAATTAACTGGGGTGTATTTCACAGAAGCCTATCTTTTCCTGCATATATACAGAAGATGATTCGTACTGCCAAGAAGCTCCCGTTTTTCCGCAAAGTGGAGATACCAGTTTGCAAATGCATCGAAATCTTCATCCGGAATACAGAAGTCCGGACGGTCTTCGATGGCTTCCAGCGCTCCGTCCGTTCCGGCGGTCGTGATCCAATCTACCGGCTCCCTGTCGAAAAGGCCTTCGAACTCCGTCACGTCATAGCCAGTAAACATTTGTTCTTTGAAATGCCTGACCTTATAAGCTGCCGTGAAGTTCTCCGCCTGCCCTAACGCCCATTTCCCGGTGAAATAGTTTGCGTACATGATGCCGAAAACAGACAGAAAGGCAAACAGCAGCGTGCCGCCGGGCTTTGTGACCCGGATCGCCTCTCGGATCGCCTTATGGACTTCCTCGGGCTCATACAGATGGTACATGGGCCCCAGGACCAGGGTCACATCGAAGAGATCGTCTGCAAGGAAGCGGAGATCGGTGGCGTCGCCCTGAAATGCACGGAGACAATCGAGCCCCCTGCCGTTTTCCCGCAGGACCGCCAGATTACTTTCCACCAGTTCGACAGCGGTCACATCCATGCCTTCTCTGGCAAGCGCGATGGAATAACGCCCCGTCCCCGCACCGATCTCCAGTACCTTGGCGCCTTTGCCCGCATAACGGTGGATGTAGGCCATGGTCGTGCGGTATTCCAGCTGACCGTGCCTTGTCCTCTCCAGGCGTCCATCTTCATCAGATTGACCGTAAAAACCTTTGACAAGTTCAATTCTGCTGCTCATAGGCTGCTGCTCTCCATTGATGAAAAGCTCAAAGACTTCCTGCCGGATCTCCTCCAAAGCGATGGCCTTGAGATTCAAAAAGTTGGAATCGGGCATGATACCCGATGATACTGCGGGCATAGTCATTCCTCCAAAAGTATGCTTTTTATCGAAAACTAATGCTCTTGAAGTGCTTAGGAGCTATTTCCCGATTTTAGCATAGGACTCACGGACATACAATTACCTTTGTCCGTTTTCCTGTCTTTGCGTCAGAAATACAGTGCGTTTCTCATGGAGGATAATCTGTTTTCGCAGTTTTCCGAAAAGGGAACTATTGAAAGAATGGGACAAGCGTATTATAATAAATGGAAACAGTGCGGCTTTTCGAGAATAGATAACATATACGCTGTAATCTTACGGATAACAGGGAGAGATAATAACATGAAACTTGGCATCGTCGGGCTACCAAATGTCGGTAAGAGCACGTTGTTCAACGCCATGACCGGAGAAAAGGCGGAAACTGCAACCTATCGCTCCTTTGATGTGCAGCCGAACCTGGGTGTGGTGAAGGTCCCCGACAGCCGCTTGGATTGGCTTGCGGAGCTGCATCAACCGGATAAGGTGACGCCGGCAACCATCGAGTTTGTGGATATCGCCGGTCTCGCCAAGGGCGAAGGGCTTGGGAACAAGTATCTGGCTGCTGTCCGCCAGACGGATGCTTTGGTGCATGTTGTCCGCTGCTTTGACAACGATGAGATCTTCGACGAACCTGCCGACGCCCTGCGGGATGTGGAGATCCTCAATATGGAGCTGGTGCTCGCGGATATCGAGGTCGTGGAGCGCCGCGTGGAGAAGGCCCGCAAAAACCTGAAGGGCGGGGATAAGAAGTATCAGCGAGAGGCCGAATTCTTTGAAGGGCTCCTGAAGCACCTGAACGAAGGACAGCCCGCACGCACCTATCCCATGGAAGAAGCCGACCTTGCCTATTTCCAGGACGGCGGCATCCTTACCCTGAAGAAGGTCATTTACGTTGCCAATCTCAGCGAAGAGGGATATGCTGACCTGGAGCATAATGAGAATTACCTTAAGCTGAAAGCCTTTGCGGAGGAATCCGGCGAATCCTGCATGCCCATCTGCGCCCGGCTGGAAATGGATATCATGGAGCTGCCGGAGGATGAGCGGGCACCCTTCCTGGAGGACCTGGGCATCACGGAAATGGGACTCAGCCGCCTCATCAACTGCGCCTACGATCTTCTCGGCCTAATGAGCTTCCTCACCGCAGGAAAGCCGGAGGTTCGTGCCTGGACCATCCGCAAGGGCAGCAAAGCGCCGGAAGCCGCCGGCAAGATCCACTCCGATATCGAGCGCGGGTTTATCCGCGCGGAAGTCGTCTCCTTCGACGATCTGGTGAAAGTGGGCAATATGCAGGCCGCCAAAGAGAAGGGCCTCATCCGCAGCGAAGGAAAGGACTATGTGATGCGGGACGGGGACATCGTGCTGTTCCGCTTCAACGTCAGCAAATGAGCAATAAAAGGCCGGAACGGATACAGAGCATCGACGCTCTCCGGGGACTCTGCGTGGTCCTCATGTGCATCCATCATCTGCTCTATGATCTGGCGGCTTTTCTGGGCGCTCCCTGGTGGCTCTTCACCAATCCTGTCTTCGACGTCCTGCACTATATCTTCGCCGGCTGTTTCATTCTTCTGTCCGGCGTTTCCTCCCGTTTCAGCCGCTCCAATATCAAGCGGGGAACGAAGGTGATCGCGGTGGCGCTGGCCATGACGCTGGTCACTTGGCTGGGCGACTGGCTTTCTGCAAAACTAATGGGGTCGGAACTGGGCATCCTGATCGTGTTCGGTGTCCTCCATCTTCTCGGCTTCTGTATGCTTTTTTACGGGCTGACGAGAAAACTCTGGGATCGGCTGCCGGACTGGCTGATGCCCGCGCTGTGCGTGATCCTCGTCGCTGTAACGGCCAAATGCGCAGACGGCGGTTACACGGTGAACAGCAGATGGCTATTCTTCTTCGGCTTTGTTTCCCCGGAATTCTATTCTGCGGATTATTTCCCGATCCTGCCCTGGATATTTGTTTTCCTGCTGGGGACCTGGCTGGGCGGGAAGATCAGGGAAGGGAAACTTCCGGAAAGATTCTATACCGCGCGATTCCCGTTTTTTCCGAAAGTGGGTCGGCATGCCCTGCTGATCTACATCCTGCATCAGCCGATCCTTGCCGGGCTTTGTTTCCTGATCGGCTGGATATTCGGCATATTATAGGCTCTTGCCTGTGATATAGATTATTTGGGTAGTCTTTCGTATGGACGCCCGAGGAGGTTACTATGATCAAGATCAAACTGAAAGACGGCAGCATCATCGAGGTCGAGAAAGGCTCTACGCTGCTGCAGGTGGCCGAGAAGATTTCCGAGGGCTTTGCCCGCAAGGTCCTTTCCGCCACCGTGGACGGGAAGGTACATGGTCTGCCCCTTCCGCTGGAGCATGACTGTGAAGTCACCTTCAACACCTTTGACGATGCGGATGGGCGGCTTGCCTATCGCCACACGGCGTCTCACGTATTGGCGCAGGCGGTCAAGCGGCTCTATCCCGATTCCAAGCTGGCCATCGGCCCCGCCATCGACGACGGCTTCTATTATGACATCGACTCCGAGACCGTTTTCACCCCGGAGATCCTGGAGAAGATCGAAGTCGAGATGCGGAAGATCATCAAGGAAGATCTGCCCGTCGTTCGCTTTGAAATGCCCCGTCCCGCAGCCCGTCAGTTCGTGGAGAGCATGAACGAGCCCTATAAAATGGAGCTCATCGACGATCTGCCGGAAGATGCGATCATCAGCTTTTACAGCCAGGGCACCTTCACCGACCTTTGCGCCGGTCCTCACCTGGCCAGCACCGGCAAGCTGAAGGGCAACGGCCTGAAGCTCACCAGCTGCACCGGCGCTTACTGGCGCGGGGATTCCAGCCGCAAAATGCTGCAGCGCATCTACGGCACCTGCTTCCCCAAGAAGGAAGGCCTGGACGAATATCTGCGCCGCATCGAAGAAGCCAAAAAGCGGGACCACCGCAAGCTGGGCAAAGAGCTTGGCCTTTTCGCCTTCCGCGACGAAGCTCCCGGCTTCCCCTTCTATCTGCACAACGGCATGACCCTGCGCAACACCCTGATCGAGTATTGGCGTCAGGTACACAAGAAGTGGGATTACCTGGAGATCATGACGCCGCAGATCATGCGCAGGACCCTTTGGGAGACCAGCGGCCATTGGGACCACTATAAAGACAATATGTATACCACCCTGATCGACGGTGAAGACTTTGCCATCAAGCCCATGAACTGCCCCGGCAGCATCCTGGTCTATGAGCTGGAGCCCCATTCTTACCGTGAGCTGCCCCTGCGTTATTCCGAGCTTGGCACCGTCCACCGCCATGAGCTCTCCGGCGCCCTCCACGGCATGTTCCGCGTCCGCTGCTTCACCCAGGACGACGCGCATATCCTTCTGGCCAAGGAGCAGATTAAGGACGAAGTCGTGCGCATCGCCCAGCTCTTCGACGAAGTCTATTCGCTGTTCGGCCTGCCTTATACGATCGAGCTGAGCACCATGCCCGACGATCATATCGGCACGGAGGCCGACTGGGAGGTGGCAACCAATGCCCTGGCCGACGCCATCACAAGCCTCGGCAAGACTTATGTCATCAATCCCGGCGACGGCGCTTTCTATGGACCCAAGCTGGATTTCCACATTGAAGACTGCCTGGGCCGTACCTGGCAGTGCGGCACCATCCAGCTGGATTATCAGCTGCCCGGACGCTTCAATCTGGAATTTATCAACAGCAAGGGAGAAAAGGAATGCCCCGTCATGATCCACCGCGTGGTGTTCGGCTCCATCGAGCGCTTCATCGGCGTCATCACCGAGCACTTTGCCGGCGCATTCCCCCTGTGGCTGAGCCCGGTGCAGGTGAAAATCCTTCCCATCACCGACCGTGCCCGCGCCCGCTGCGAAGAACTGGTCAGTCTGCTGGAGGACAAGCGTTTCCGTGTGGAAGCGGATTACCGCAACGAAAAGATCGGCTATAAGATCCGGGAAGCCCAGATGCAGAAGATCCCCTATATGCTGGTTATCGGCGATAAGGAAGCGGAGGACGGTTCTCTCAGCGTCCGTACCCGCACCGGCGAACAGATGACCATGTCCGTGGATGAATTTGTCGAAAAGATCCGGAAGGAAGTCGCCGAAAAGACGATTTGAGATTGACACGGATTTCCTGACATAGTTATTCGGCTCCTTCGTACAATACAGTACGGAGGAGCCGATTTATGAAGAGAAGAGAATTGACCGCGGCCCTGGCCGCATTGTTCCTGGTGAGCATCCTGCTGATCAGCCTCAGCCAGCAGGCAGAAGCTGTCGCCTATAAGCAGGGGTCCAGCGGCAGCGTTGTGACGAAGATACAGCAGACGCTGAAAAGCGCCGGATTTTATACCTACACGGTGGATGGCATTTACGGCAGCCGCACCACGGCGGCGGTGAAGAAGTATCAGAAAGCGAAGGGGCTGACCGTGGACGGCATATGCGGCGCGCAGACACTGGCCGCGATGGGGATCCGGGTGCCGGATGCCAGCGCGGACCGCAATACCCGTGCGCTTCTGGCGCGGCTTATCTCCGCGGAAGCCAGAGGTGAACCCTATGTGGGCCAGGTCGCGGTGGGAGCGGTGGTGCTCAATCGGGTGAAGCACCCCTCTTTTCCCAACACCATCCCCGGGGTCATTTATCAGTCCGGGGCTTTCAGCTGTATTGCGGACGGCCAGTTCGACCAGCCGGTGGCGGACAGCGCTTACCGGGCTGCGGACGACGCCCTGAACGGTTGGGACCCCACCGGAGGCGCCATCTATTATTTCAACCCCAGCACGGCTACCAGCGCCTGGATCTGGTCCAGGCCGCTGATCCTCACCATAGGAAAACACCGGTTCTGCGCCTAAACGAGCAGCGGCAGCCTTCTGGCTGCCGCTGTGTATTATTTTCAATCAATATTTGCCGATGTAGTCCAACAGGTGCACGGAATAACGATAGGTGAAAGCGACGGCTGCGGTCTCCAACAGCACCGCGAGCCACAGAGGACAGATACCGAAAACCGTCAGCAGTAAAAGGAAAGCCTTTACGATCAGCGTGACCAGAAGAATACCCTTGCGGCCCAATCTGGCGCTGCCTAGCTGCTCCATCAGCGCGGCGATACCGGCCCGTCCGCACCGTTCTACCGTGACCTGATCGAAACGGTCCTGTATTCCGGAAGCGGCGTTCAGGTCGTCCTTTTGCCCGGAAACCGGCGCGGAAGCGGGATGCACGTATAGGAGCTTTTCGCCCGGCAGCCGCTTTTCGGCAGCTTCATCCTCATCCCGGAAGCGGAAGAATCCGGCGTCGTCTATAGCCTTGTCGCTGTCTTCCCCCTGCTCCGGTTCGGAGAAGTCGATGCAGCCCACGTAATGCCCGTTGACGCCCATATGCAGCACCCGGTCGTTTTCCGGGAAGGGAAGGACGGGCAGCCCGGAACGCTTCATGAATTCGGCACTGCCGGCCAGTACCACGACGTCCTTGACCTTCGTAATGACTCCGAGGCCTTCCAGCTCCTGACGCTGGATGTCGGCGCTGCCGGAACTCTTGCTGACGGCGGCCAGCTTTTCCGCGGCAGCCATTTTTGTGTCTGCGCAGGCCGTTGCGGCCAGGCGGAGCATCAGTTCCGGCCCAACGGCCTCGGGGCGCTGAGCAAAAACAGCAGCCGTTCCCACAACTACCGGTTCCTTGACAGTGACGCAGGCCAGCTTCAGGTCCATAAGGCGGTTCAGGGTATCACGACGGAACAGAACGCCGGATTCGGCAGCGCTGAGGGAAGCAGCATAGTCGCTGAGGGGGAAGGAGGCAAAAAGCGGGAATGTGCCGCCCAGAGCAAGGACGACGGCAGCGCGGCTGAGTCCTTCGGTCACAGGCAGTTTTCCGATCACAACGGAAAACACGGCGACCAGCGCGGCCAGCAGGATCATCAGATAGGTCAGATAACTGTGAAGCATCTGTTCATGGGAGTGGACAAGCCGACTGTCATCCTTGACTTTGGGGAGCTGATCTTTCAGCGGGTTCAGGTCCCGTCGCGTATCCAGCAGGCCGACAACGCCGGAGCGCAGCCTCGGGAGCACAAGCGCGCCGATCAAGCGGATCAGCATAGCCAGCGCCGCGGCGCCGGCCTTGCCCGTGCAGATGCAGAGGATGCCGGCTGCTGTCAGCAGCAGGAGACCGGAACGGAAGTCCCGGGTTCGCAGCGCGGCGATCAGTTCCTCCCGGAGCGCATAAAGGGAAACCAGGAAGCTCAGCAGAGACAGGATGAGCCGCCACGGTCCCTTGGCGCCGACGATCCAGGCAAGAATCAGAAGAAGCAGCGCGGCGCACGGAAAGACCAGAAGCTCGATCCAGCCTTTTTCAGCCGAAGATTTCTCACGTTTCATAGTATCTCCTTTCCGCCTGACGGTCAGGTCCCCATCAGAAATACGGAAGTATCCGTTACGAAGTCGGCCAGACTGTAACTGACCAGGATGGCGTCAAATCCGCCCTCTACGGCATAAGCGGAAACACTTTGCCGGTAATAACGGAGGTCCAGCACATGGATCTCCGAATAGTGAGCGAAGAAAAAGGGAAGCTCACAATCCGCGTAAGAATCCCGGATCACCAGAAGTTTGCCTCCCGGATTCCCGGTCTCGATGACGAGGCGGGAGGTGTTGCCGCCCAGGAACATGCTGTATTTGTCCTTGGTATCCAGCTTGCTCAGGTCGTATATGGGGCTTTCGCTGCCTTCTGCGCTGTCATAACGTGTCAGACGGGCATTTTTGGCAGGCACAAAGATCTGGATGCTGTCCGGTTCTACCCAGCGGACGCCGGAGGAAGAATAGACCGTGCCGTAAAAAGAATTGCTGACGGTTTCAGGCTGAAAGCGGTCGAGGCTTTGCGGCGTCAGCCCGAGGGCTTGGGCGGTGGCAGCGTATCCGTAGTAAGCGCCAAGGGTGGTCCAGTGGTGATCCGTGCGGTAATAGATCGGTTCCGCGGCATGGGCTTTCAGTGGGGAATAAACGTCAACCGTATTTACCGACACGTTATCGTAAATGTGCTTTATCAGTGCTTCCTGATCGGCGGTGTCCGCATGAGGTGGAAGACGATCGGCCCAGACTGCCGCTGCGGAGGGGATCAGCGCCAGATAGACAGGCAATCCGGTGTTTTCAGCCAGAGAATCCACGGCGCGCTGCGCGCTGTCCAATGCGCTTTCGGAAGGCGTCTGGAATCGGGAAATGAGCGTATCCTCCCGGCAGAAGAAAACACCGTTGTTTTCGGTCTTGCCGCCGGCCCGCTCAGCGCGGGATTTCAGGTCGAGCCAGTTGTCCCGGAAGGGGAACTGATCGGTGACATAGTCCTCGAAATCCTCCGTAAAGCTGCCGGAAAACAGCGCGCGGAGGCTGAATTTCGGGGCTCTGGCAAGCATGCGGTTCTCATTCTCACTGCGCGCAGAGTCAGGCAGCGCCAGATGGAGGATCGTAAATGCGCCGATAAACAGCACAAAACAGAGAATGACGGGCAAAGCGCCCTTACTTCGATTTTTCATAATTACCTCAAAAACGGAAATAGAGGAAGGGATTATACGTGCTGTCCACAAGGTAAGCGGTGCTGAGCAGCAGGGAAGCCAGCACCAGGATGGGATTCAGAATGTGCGTCAGCTTTTCCGGCAGCCGCTGATAGAGGGTTTTGGCAAGCGGCGTGGCGGCCAGGATCATCACAAGAATGCTCGGAGCGAAGGAACGCAGATAGTACAGGAAGGTGCCGGACCAAAAGCCGGCACCGCCGAAGAACATGCTGCGCAGATAATTAAGGCAGAGGGTCAAGTCCTCCACACTGAACAGGACCCAGCCGACGACAACGAGAAACAGCGCATAGACATGGCCGATCCATGCCGGGGCCCTCCGGAGTCTGTCATAAAGGAAAACCTTTTCCAGGATCAGCAGCAGCGCGTAGTAAAGCCCCCAAAGCAGGAAATTCCAGCTGGCACCGTGCCAGATGCCGGTTAGGGTCCAGACGACCAGCAGATTCAGAAGCTGACGTCCTTTGCCTCTGCGGTTGCCGCCCAGGGGGATATACACATAGTCACGAAACCAGGTGGACAGGGAGATATGCCAGCGCCGCCAGAATTCGGTGATGCTGCGGGAAATATAGGGATAATTGAAATTCTCCACGAATTCGAAGCCCAGCATCCGCCCCAGGCCGATGGCCATATCGGAATAACCGGAAAAATCGAAATAGATCTGGAAGGTGAAGGCCAGCGCGCCCAGCCATGCGTCCGCCGCAGAAAGGGAAGCTGGATCCATCGCCTTGTAAACGTCCCAAAGCGCGCCGATATTGTTTGCCATCAGGACCTTTTTGGACAGACCGACACAGAAGCGCCGGACGCCGGAAGCAAATTTGTCCGCTGATTCCTGCCGGGAATCCAGCTGCTCCGCAATGTCCTTATAGCGGACGATGGGGCCCGCGATCAGCTGGGGGAAAAGGGCCACATAGGTCCCGTAGCAGATAAAGCTGCGCTGACTGCGGGCGTCTCCCCGGTATACGTCGATGGGATAGGACATATTCTGGAAGGTGTAGAAGGAGATGCCGATGGGGAGGGAAATGCCCAGCGGGTGCAGGAAGGCCAGCCCTGGGATGCCGCTCAGGTTCTGTGCCAGGAAATCGTAGTATTTGAAGAAAAACAGCAGGCCCAGGTTGACGACGGCGTTGACCGCCAGGATCAGCTTTCCTTTATCCCTGCGGCGATCAACCAGAAAACCGGCGGCATAGTTCACGCCGATGGACAGCACCATCAGGATCACATAGACCGGCTCTCCCCACCCGTAGAAAACAAGGTTGACGAGAAACAGCCAAAGATTCCGCCAACGGGCGGGGCATAGATAATAGACCGCCAGCGTGACCGGCAGATAGAAGAAGAGGAACAGCAGGCTGGAAAAGACCATAATTCGTTCTCTTACCCTTTCTCCGGTTTGTACTTCGCCAGGGGATTGGCGTCTGCGGCCATGCGCAGGTCGGTGTTCTCAATATGGGTATAGATCTCCGTGGTGTTCAGGTGCTCATGCCCCAGAAGCTCCTGCAGGGTCCGCACGTCCACGCCGTTTCGCAGCATCAGGGTGGCGGCGGTGTGGCGCAGCTTGTGGGCGCTGTAACCCTCCCGATCCAATCCGGCTTCGCCCAGGTGGACTTTCACCAGGCGGTGCACGGTGCTGCGGGCGATCCGTTCTCCCCGTTCGGAAATAAAGAGCGCGGGGGTGGCGCTGCCGTATTTCTTCCGGAAGGGGAGATATGCGTTGATGGCGTCCGCCACGGCCTGGTTGATGTAGACGATCCGTTCCCGATCGCCCTTGCCTATCACGCGGAGACGGTTTTCGTTCACGTCGCTGACATTGAGGCCCACAAGCTCGCTGATTCGAAGCCCGCAGTTGAGGAATATGGTAAGGATGCAGCGGTCCCTTTCCGGGTTCCTTCCGCCCACATTGTTAAGAAGGGAAATGCTCTCTTCCAGCGTCAGATATTTCGGAAGGCTGCGGCGCAGCTTGGGAGAATCAAAGCCATCCAGAGGGTTTTTTTCCAGCTTGCCCGTTTTGATCGTGAGGTATTTGTAGAGAGAACGCAGCGTCGCCAGCTTCCTGGCCCGGGAAGCGGGGGAGAGACCGTATTCCGCTTCCCGGCTCTGGGGATTCTTGATGCGGTCCCTGCCAAGGAAGCTCATAAAGTCGTAAACTTCGGTTTTTGTAAGAGCGGCGAGAAAGGCAAGGTCCACATCGCCGATCCCGATCTCCTCAAAAGGGGTGGAGCGGGGCACAAGACCGCGCTTCTGCTTCAGGAAGCGCAGGAATGTCCTGAGATCGAGATAGTATTCGTCGATGGTCTTCCTGGAATGTCCCCGGACGACCTCGTGATAACTGAGAAAATCCCGGATCACTTCCGGCGCTTCATCCCGATAATCCATGCTTCCCCCTGCTTATAATAACACTAGTTTAATACCTAATTATAGCAGGATGCAACGGTATGTCAAACGAAAAGTCTCACCCGGAACAAGAGCGCATCTTTCGATTGGAAATCAGCGGCGGCTTTCTGCTGCTTCTGTCCTTTACGGCTTTCCTCTGCGGCGGCGGGAACGTCTTTGCCGCCGCAATAGCCGCCGCTTTCCACGAGCTGGGGCATCTTGCGCTGATCCTCCTGCAGGGGAGTTTGCCCAAAAGACTTACGCTGGATGTCTCCGGCGCGTGCCTGCGCTGCTATGGACCGGAACCGAGCGCAAATCAGGAACTGCTGCGGGCAATGGCAGGGCCAGCTGTCGGCCTGGTGCTCTGGCTTGTCCTTCATAGTTCCGTTAACGGATTCCTCAGCACCGCCGGGGAGATGAGCCTGATGCTCAGCCTGGTGAACCTGCTCCCTGCGCCCGGTCTGGACGGCGGACGAGTTCTGAACGCTATTATCACCGGGACAGTGTCCCCTGATTTCAGAGACGACCTTTTTGAACGCCTCGGCATCCTAACTTCTCTATTGGCTGTGCTCCTCGGCGTCCTGCACAGCCCGCAGCTGTTCCTTTACGGCCTTTGGCTGTTCCTTCGCATGGTGAAGCTCCGCCTGCGCGATTGATTTTCACCGGAAAATCGTGTATGATAGCGGCAGTTTACCAAAGGAAGGGAATGCAGATGCATCCGGCGATGGAAGCGATCCTGCCGAAGGTCCAAAAGCCCGCCCGCTATACCGGCGGCGAATTCGGCGAGATATTGAAGAACAAGGAGGAAACGGAGGTCCGCTTTGCCCTCTGTTTCCCGGATACTTATGAGATCGGCATGTCCAATCTGGGCCTTCGCATCCTCTATGGCGTCCTTAATAAGATGCCGGGCGTCTGGTGCGAGCGGGTATTCGAACCCTGGCGGGACATGACGGAGGCCATGCGCGCTGCCGGCGTGCCTCTCTGCGCCCTGGAAAGCGGGGATCCTTTGGGAGATTTCGATCTGATCGGTTTTTCCGTGGGCTATGAAATGTCCTTTGTCGGGATCCTGGACATGCTCTCTCTGGCCGGGATCCCCCTTCGCAGCCGGGACAGAACGGAGCTGCGGCCCATCGTCTTTGCGGGGGGCAGCTGCATGTATAATCCGGAACCCATAGCGGATTTCATCGACCTTGCTGTGATCGGGGAAGGCGAGGAAGTGGACGCGGAGCTGACGGAGCTCTACCGGAAAGCCAAGCGTGAAGGCTGGACAAAGCAGCGCTTCCTCCGCGCAGCCGCGGGGATAGAAGGCGTCTATGTTCCGTCTCTCTACGATGTGTCCTATTTTCCCGACGGGCGGATCGAGAAAATGACGCCCCGGGACGGCGCGCCGGAACGGGTGCGCAAACGCATCATCCAGGATCTGGACGGCGCATCATTCCCGGTCCACACCATCATTCCTTCCACGGAGATCGTCCATGACCGAACCATGCTGGAGCTGTTCCGGGGCTGCATCCGGGGCTGCCGCTTTTGTCAGGCGGGTTATGTCTACCGCCCTGTTCGGGCGAAAAAAGCCGATACCCTGATCCGGCAGGGCATAGAAAGCCTGAAATACGCCGGTTATGAAGAGATAAGCCTCACCAGCCTGAGCACCAGCGATTACAAGGAACTGGGCGCCCTCTGCGACGGTTTGCTGGATTGGTGCGAACCCCGGAGCGTCAGCCTTTCCCTGCCTTCCCTCCGCGCGGACAATTTCTCCCTGGATCTGATGCAGCGGGTGCAGAAGGTGCGCCGCAGCGGACTTACCTTTGCTCCGGAAGCAGGGACGCAGCGTTTGCGTGACGTGATCAACAAGAACGTGACGGAGGAGGACCTTCTCAATGCCTGCCGAACCGCCTTTTCCGGCGGATGGAGCTCCGTTAAACTCTATTTTATGCTGGGACTCCCCACGGAAACCGATGAAGATGTGCTGGGGATCGCGGATCTGGCCTATAAGGTCTACCAGGTCTGGCGGGTTTCGACGCCCAACCGCAGCCGCGGCGTGCGCATCACCGTGTCCACTTCCTGCTTCATTCCCAAACCCATGACGCCCTTCCAGTGGTTCCCCCAGGACAGCAGGGAGGAACTCATCCGGAAGCAGAAGATGCTGAAGGAAGCCATGCGTTCCAAGGCCATCAGCTATTCCTGGCATGAGCCGGACGTGAGCTATGTGGAAGCTGCCTTGGCAGTGGGTGACCGCCGGCTGGGTAAGGTGCTGGAGCATCTCTATGAGCTTGCAGGTGGGCTGCAAGCATGGGAAGAATACTTCGATTATGAAGCCTGGCTCCAGGCTTTCCGGGACTCCGGACTGGACCCGGATTTCTATGTCCGGCGCAGCCGCAGCGAGGAGGAATTCCTCCCCTGGGACGTCATCGACGACGGCGTTACCAAAGCGCACCTGATTCGGGAAAAGCACTTGTCCGAGGAAGGGCAGGTAAGCCCGGATTGCCGGAAACAATGCCTGGGCTGCGGCGCCAACCGTCTCCTGAAGGGAGGCAAGTGCGATGCCTGAGCTTCGTTTTCGCTTTGCAAAGCGGGGCAGAGCGGCCTATCTGAGCCATCTGGACGTCATGCGCACTTTCCAGCGGGCCTTCATCCGCGCCGGCATCCGCATCCGCCATTCCGAGGGCTTCAACCCCCACCCGAAAATGTCCATCGCCCTTCCCCTTCAGTTGGGCTGCGAGAGCGTTTGCGAACTGCTGGACGCGTCCGTGATCGACGGGCCGGAGGATATGGTCGCGGCTTTGAATCTGGTGCTTCCAGAAGGGATCGAAGTGCTTGCGGTGGGGGAGCCTCACCGCCCGGTCCGGGAGATCGCCTGGACGGAATGGTCCCTCCGATTCCCGGATGTGCCCTCCGCGCAGGAGGCCGAGCGTGTGTTCAGCCTGCCGGAGCTGTCGGTGGAGAAAAAGACCAAGCGCGGACTGGCGACTCTGGACATCGCGCCTCATATCCGGCTCCTGTCCCGGGAAGGGGAGGAGCTTCGGATGCTCCTGCGCGCCGATTCCCCCACGATCAACGCCGGAGATCTGAAAAAGGCGCTGACCGGGCGCCTTACTGAGGAAATGCCGATGCGTTGTCTCCGCCTGCGTCTGATGACGGAAAATAAAGAATCTTTTCAATAAAAACGCTTGCAATTTGCGCTTAGCTGTGATAATATCCTCAAGTCTGTAATGAACAGACGGAATGGGGCAGTCCTATGCCGTGAGGAGCGGTACGAATGCCTTTTTGCGGAAAGGAGGAAATCATCATGGATTTGGTAAAAGCGCTTTCCGAGCAGTATATGAAGGCTGAAGTGCCTCAGGTTCACGTGGGCGATACCGTGCGCGTGTCCGTAAAGGTCAAGGAAGGCAATCGCGAGCGTATTCAGGTGTTTGAAGGCATCATCATCGCGAAGAGACATGGCGGCATCAATGAGACGATCACTGTCCGCCGCATCGCCTACAACGTAGGCTATGAAAAAGTGTTCCCGATCCATTCCCCCAACGTCGTCTCCATCGATACGATTCGGCGCGGCAAGGTTCGTCG
>CADBKO010000012.1 GCA_902795345.1 Oscillospiraceae bacterium | reverse complement strand
AGAAGGGGTATTCAGGGAGAATTAACCGGGTTTCTCCCTGAATTACGGTCTTTTGCCCCTCTTTTTACGATTCCCTTGGATTATTCAGCGGTTACTAAAGTGGACACGTTTATGATTTGGTACGAGTCCACTTCAGTGATTTGAAGTATCTTGATTACAAACCACATTTCTGATGAGCATACGAGGCCGGAGTTTTCAGCAATGAAGACTCCGGCTTTTTTCGTTTTCAGCAGAAAAAAGAAAAAGGAGGTATCGGAATCTTGAACGCAACCCTTTGCAATCGTGACCATTCGGAATACGGCGTGGCGACCATCCCGCTGCCAATCCCTGATGAGGAGTACGCCCACTGCATGGAGCTGCTGGAGGCACTGGAGATCGGCAGCGTGTCCGGCCATGACTGCTATATCTCTCTTTATGAGAACGGAGAAAACAAGCCGGAGTACTCGCGCACCGTTGCTCTTGCAAATGCGTTGCGCGTACCAACTACCTTCTTCTTTTCTGAGGATGTGTGCCACGCCGAGACGCCTGCGACCTATTTCCGCTCCCTCGCGTCGGCCACAAAGCTGACCCGTACTTCGCAAAGTCTTAAGCTGGAATATGTTGCAAAGATGTATGAGGCCCTGTTGGAGTATTGGGAAACTTGTATGTATGAAGGAATATTAAATAGTAATGGCTTCTTAGATATGCTTTTTGATTATCATTAAAGTGCTTTTGTAATAGATTTACATTTGACTACTAGTCGTTCGATAGACTAGGGTTACTGTGTTTCAAGGTATTGTGTCCTGCACTTGACATACGGGTGCCGGAGGTCATGAAAGCGGGCGTTTTCGTAGCCTGACAAAAGCGCCGCGCCGGGCATGATCCCCGGCGCGGCGTTTGTCGTATAGAGTGGATTCTCATATCCTGTTAACTAATCGGAAAAGCTGCCCGGCCTGTTATTTGGTATGATATGTAAAGGAGAATCCGGTTAAATTACTTTTTAGGAGGTACTTATGATGCAGAGGTTTACCAATCCCAGGGATATTTACCACGGAAAAGGCGCGCTGGAAGCCCTCAAGGGATTCGAGGGGAAAAAGGCCGTCATCTGTGTCGGCGGCGGTTCCATGAAACGGTTCGGCTTCCTTGACCGGGCCAAGGGTTATCTGGAAGAGGCCGGTATGGAGGTCAGGATCATTGAGGGCATTGAGTCCGACCCCTCAGTGGAAACAGTCATGAAAGGCGCGGCAGTCATGCAGGAGTTCGGACCGGACTGGATCGTTGCCATCGGCGGCGGCAGCCCCATCGACGCGGCCAAGGCCATGTGGATCAAATACGAATACCCTGAGACGACCTTTGAGGATATGTGCAAAATCTTCGGACTGCCCAAGCTGCGCACCAAGGCGAAGTTCTGCGCTGTTTCCTCCACCTCCGGCACGGCCACCGAGGTCACGGCGTTCTCCATCATCACCGATTACCAAAAGGGGATCAAGTATCCCATCGCGGACTTCGAGATCACGCCGGACGTGGCCATCGTCGATCCCGAGTTGGCGGAGACCATGCCCAAGAAGCTGGTGGCCCACACCGGCATGGACGCATTGACCCACGCCATCGAGGCCTATGTTTCCACCGTCCACAGCGAGTTTACAGACGCGCCCGCCATCCGTGCCATCGAGATGATCCAGCGGGATCTGGTCAATTCCTATGGGGAGGATATGACCGCCCGGGACAACATGCATACGGCCCAGTGCCTTGCGGGCATCGCCTTCTCCTCCGGCCTGCTCGGAATCGTCCACTCCATGGCCCACAAGACCGGCGCGGTCTTCGCGGATCAGGGCGCTCACATCATCCACGGCGCCGCCAACGCCATGTATCTGCCCAAGGTCATCGCGTATAACGCAAAGGACCCGGAGGCAAAGAAACGCTACGGCGTGATCGCGGACTATATGCACCTTGCCGGTTCCACGGACGATGAAAAGGTCGCCGCCCTCATCGCTTATGTCCGCGGCCTGAACGACCAGCTGAATATCCCCCACGGTATCAAGTTCTACGGAGCGGACAGCTATCCCACGGAGCAGGGCTTCGTGCCGGAAAAGGTCTTCCTGGAGCGGCTTCCCTCCATCGCCGCAAACGCCATCCTTGACGCCTGCACCGGCTCGAACCCCCGCCAACCGACGCAGGAAGAGATGGAAAAGCTGCTCAAGTGCTGCTACTACGATACCGACGTTGACTTCTGACATAAGCGCATGATCGCGGCGAAACGGCAGGATCATCAGAACGGCTGATCCGACGCCGCTCTCCTAACGGTTTCTTCCTTCCGCATACTTGTGCAGTTCAAAAGATGCATAATCAGCAGAATGAGGGCAATGCCGGCTTAACCGGCATTGCCCTCATTTCTTCTTGGAGCGCCTTTGATTCGTTTATTTGGAGACGGTGCAGGGAACGCCAAAGCTCTCGTACAGAGCCCGCACGGCCTCCACCTCCTCGGCCGCCATGGGCTTCATGTCCTCCAGGGTGTAGGGGATATCCAGGGCGGCGTATTTGGAAGTGCCCATGCGGTGATAGGGGATGAGCTGCAGGGCCAGGTCCTCTCTGCCCAGGCTGCGTATGAACGCCGCCGTGGCCTTCACGTTTTCTTCCGGGCTGTTGACGCCGGGGATCAGAGGCTGACGGAACAGGATATCGGCCCCCTTCTCCGCCAGAAAGCGGGCGTTGGAAAGGATCTGGTCGTTGCCCTGACCCGTATATTCCCGATGCTTTCCGCTGTCCATAATCTTCAGGTCGAAGTAGAAGGTATCCGTCAGGGACAGCACCTTTTCAAAAGCCGCCTGGGGTACGCAGCCGCAGGTTTCCACACAGGTATGGATGCCCTCCCCCCGGCAGAGGGCAAAGAGTTCCGCGACGAAATCCGCATGGGTCAGAGGTTCGCCGCCGGATACGGTGACGCCGCCGCCGGAGGAATCGTAGAATATCTTGTCCCGGCGCACCTGGTCGAAGACCTCCTCCGCGGTCATCCCCTTTCCGTAGCGAATGAGGGCTCCGTAGAAGCAGGCCTCCACGCACTTGGCACACTCGTCGCACTTTTCCCGGTCGATGCGTCTGTCCGCATCCGGCAGGATGGCCCCCTGGGGGCAGACCTTCGCACAGCGGGCGCAGTGCTGACAGAGGTTCGCCAGGAAGCCCACGCGCACCCGGTCCTCCAGATTCTCCGGGTTGGCGCACCAGCGGCAGCGCAGGGGGCAGCCCTTCAGAAAGACCACCGTGCGGATACCCGGCCCGTCGTGGATGGAATAACCCTGGATGTTGGCGATCAGAGCGGATGAACCCATAGCCTACGCCTCTTTCTTCGGCGCTGCGGCCGCGCGTTTTTTCCTGGGAGCGATGAGGCCGGCGGATTTGCGGTTGTTATAGACGTTGAAGGCGACCGCCAGCACGATGATGACGCCCTGTACAGCCTTGGAATAGTTGGTGTTGATGTTCAGCATGACGATCATATTTTCCACGATGCCCGCCAGGAGCGCGCCGAAGACGGCGCCGGCAATGTCGCCGTAGCCGCCCATGATGTCCGCGCCGCCCACTACCAGGGCGAGCATGATCATCATTTCATAGCCCTGGGCCGTGGTGGCAGAGGTGATGTAGTTCATGCTGGTCAGCACGATGCCGCCCAGGCAGGCGGAGAGGGAGCAGATCACATAGCACCCCACCCGGAAGATGCGTGATTTGATGCCCACCAGCTCTGCCGCAGCCCGGTTGGCGCCCACGGCGTAGACCCGGCGGCCGAAGACCGTCAGGGACAGGATGAGCCCCACGATGAGGGCTGCCGCCAGGAAAATCACGATGGGCATGGGGACGGCGCCGAAGAGCTTGGTGTTGGCGATCTTGTAGAAGAAGCCCTCCGTGTTGGTCAGGTGGATGAAGGAGCCCTTCAGCAGCGCGGAGGCCAGGCCGTAGAGCAGCTTGCTGGTGGCCAGGGTCACCACGAAGGAGGGCAGCAGCAGATAGGCGTCGCAGACGCCGTGGAGGATACCTACCAGAACGGCGCAGCCGATGGCCAGCAGGAGGCCGACCACGAAAGCCCCGTCGGTCATACCGTGGCCGTTGTAATACCAGAGGCAGACCACGCTGGTGAAGGCGGCAGTGGAGCCCATGGCCAGGTCGATGCCGCCGGTGAGCATGCACAGGAGCATGCCGCAGCACATGGTGCCGTAGATGGCGATGGACATGAGGATGGTGCGCAGATTGCCCAGGGAGAAAAAGCTGCGGTTGCCGATGAGCATGATGATGAGCAGCACCGCCAGGATCAGGGCCCGCTGCGCCCAGACATTGGCAAAGATATTCTTGTTTTTCACAGCACTTCACCCTCCTTTGCGGCCACGCCGGAGGAGGCCAGAAGGACGGCCTGCTGCGTCGCCTTGTGGTCGCGGAATTCCTGGAAGAAGGTGCCGCCGTGGAGCACCAGCACCCGGTCGGAGACCTCGGTCAGCTCGGCCAGGTCGGAGGAAACCATGATGATGATGGCCCCCTTGTCGGCCAGACGGCGCATATAAACGTACAGCTCCGCTTTGACGCCCACGTCCACGCCCACGGTGGGCTCGTCCAGGATCAGCACGTCCACATCCCGGCTGAGCCAGCGGGCCAGGATGACCTTCTGCTGGTTGCCGCCGGAGAGGTTCTGCAGGGGCAGCTTCTTCATGGCGGGACGCACGTCGTAGTCGGCGATGGCCTTTTCCGCATGGCCGCTCTCAGCCCCGGCGCGGACAAAGCCCAGGGAGCTGAGCCGGTCGTAGCTGGAAATGACGATGTTGCGCAGGATGCTGAGCTGGGGGAAGAAGCCCTCCGTCCTCCGGTCCTCCGGCACCATACCGAAGCCCGCCCGGATATTCTTTGCCACGCTGCGGCTCACGGGCTTCCCGTCCAGGGTGATGGAGCCCTTGTAATTCTTGACGGCTCCGTAGATGCAGCTCACAAGCTCCGTTCTGCCGGAACCCACCAGGCCGCCGATACCCAGGATCTCTCCGCCATAGGCCTTGAAGCTCACATTGTGGAGCAAATTGCCCAGGCTCAGATCCTTCACTTCGATGCAGTGATCATGGTTCACATTGGGGACACGAACCCCGGTCTTCTCCAGCTCATGGCCGATCATCATGGCGGTGACGGTGTCCGCCTGAACGGTCCTGGAATCCACCACGCCCACCACTTCGCCGTTGCGCATGATGGTGAGCCGGTCCGTGACCCGATAGATCTCCTCCAGCCGGTGGGAGATGTAGAGGATGCTGGTGCCCTTTTCCCGGAGGCCCTCCATGGTGACGAAGAGCTGCTCCGTCTCGCTGGCGGAGAGGGAGGTGGTGGGCTCGTCCATGATGAGGAGCTTGGCCTCCGTGGAGAGGGCCTTCAGGATCTCGCACATCTGCCGCTGGGCCATGCCCATGGTGGCCACCACCTCGTCGGGGCGGAGGAGGAAGCCGTAGCGGTCGATGAGCGCCTGCACCTGGCGGCGCATCTCCTTTTTGTCGGGGAGGCCCCGCTTCATAATCTCGTGGCCCAGGAAGATGTTTTCCGTGACGGTCAGCTCCGGCACCAGGCTGAGCTCCTGATAGATGACGGAGATGCCCGCCTCGGCTGCGTCGTGCCGGTTGTCGATGACGACGTGCTGCCCGTCGATGTAGATCTCCCCGTCGTCCTTGGTGTAGACGCCGGTGATGATTTTGATGATGGTGCTTTTCCCCGCGCCGTTCTCGCCCATGAGGGCGTGGATCTCTCCCTTGCGGATCTCAAGGTTGACGTTTTTCAGCACCTGGATGCCGTTGAAGGATTTGCAGATGTTCTCCGTCCGCAGGATCAGTTCTTCGCTCACTGTGCGCCGCCTCCCTTCTGAGCCTCCATCAGGGCCTCTTCGTTGGCGTTCTTCTCGGAGATGGCCTTGAGCCGCCGGGCAGAAACGACGGCGAAGCCCGCGTCGCTCATAATGGCGATAAGGATCACAGCGCCCTCGAACACATACTGCCAGGAGGTGTCCAGGCCGTATTTCCGCATACCGTTGGTCACGATGGTCATGAAGACCGCGCCCAGGAAGGCGCCTATGGCGTCGCCCTTGCCGCCGCCCAGCATGACGCCGCCCACCACGCAGGCAGCCACAGCGTCAAAGCCCATGCCGCTGCCCAGGCTCAGGTAGGCCGTCTGCTGATAGGCCACGGTGAAGGCCGCGCCGATGGCGCAGCAGGCGCCGCAGATGGTGAAGTTCATGACCTTCATGCGCCTGACGTTGACGCCGCTCATTTCGGAACTCTTGGCGTTGGAGCCCGTGGCACAGGTATGGAGGCCGTAGCGGGTGCGGGTCTGGACGAACCAGGCGATCAGGGTCAGAACGACCCAGGCGATGACGATGTAGTAGAAGCCGCCCACGTGCTTGCCCAGCATGAGAAAGCCCCGATTGCGGATCGTCTGGCTCATAACGGTGCCGCTCGGCTCCTTGGCGATGGCCAGCAGGCCGAAGCCGGAAAAGACGAAGCCGGTGGCCAGGGTGGTGATGAAGTCGTTGAGATAGAAGCGGGTGATAAGCCAGCCGTTGAGGAAGCCGCAGGCGGCCCCCACCACGACGGCGGCCAGCACGACGAGAGGCCAGGGCAGGCCCAGCACCGCCAGGCGGCAGCAGATGATGCCGGTGAAGCAGATGATGCCGCCGGAAGAAAGGTCGATGCCGCCGGAGATGAGGACGAAGGACACGCCCACGCAGATGATGCCGGTGTAGGCGGCCACCCGGAGGATCTCCTGGATGTTGATCAGCTTGAGAAAGCTGGAGGTCGTGGCCGCAAAAATGGCCGAGAGGATAACGATGAGCGCGAGGGTGATCAGCTTTCGGGTGATTTTCTGGCTGATTTTCAAGGCGTTCACTCCCTTGAAGCAAATGTCGTTATGTTATGCGGATAGGGCGGAGGCCCGAATGGGCCTCCGCCCCGCTTGGTTCAGCAATTGCAGTGGGTGCGGATCAATAGTTGTAGGCGCTCATATCCCAGTGGGTGCCGCGGATCGTTTCGATGACGTTCTCACTGGTGACGTTCTTGGTGGGGAGCAGCACGTTGGCGAAGAACTCGTTGCCCATATTATGGCTGGAAACGCCCAGCTGCACATAGTTCATGGCGGTGACCATGGCGGCGTAGCCCTCATAGAAGGGGTCGGAGTAGCTGGTGCCGAGGATCTTGCCCTGAGCGATGGCGTCCAGCGCGGCGGGGGTGCCGGAATAACCCCAGATGATGATGCCGTCGTTCTGCCTGCCGGCAGCCTCCACGGCCTGGGCGGCGCCGATGGCGGTGTTGTCGTTGACGCAGTAGAGGACCTGCACATCCTTGTACTTGGTGAGCACTTCGCTGGCAGCCTGGTAGCCCACTTCGATGGAGGTGATGCTCTGGGCATAGTCCTCAAGGATCTCGAAGGCGCCGGTCTTGGTGGCATAGTCCTCGAAGCCCTGGCCCATGGTGCAGGTGGGCTTCAGCTCGGCGGCCACGTCCAGGATCACGGTCTTCGCACCCGCGCCGACCTTGGAGGAGAGATACTCGGCAGCCTTATAGCCTGCGTCGTAGGTGGTGTTCTGGATATGGGCGGTATGCACGCCGGAGCAGCCGTTGTTGATGGAAATGACCACGATGCCGGCCTCCTCGGCCTTGGCGATGGTGGAGTTCAGCGCGGTGGCGTCCATGGAGTTGATGAAGATCACGTTGACGCCCTGGGTGATGCACTCGTTGAGCAGGTTGATCTGATTGCTGGGGTTGAAGCCTGCGTCATAGGTGTCCAGGGTGATGTTGGGATACAGGGCGATGGCTTCCTGCATGCCCTTCAGGATGACGGGGAAATCCTCCTGGCCGGCGCCCATGGGGATATAGGCCATCTTGCAGGCGGCGCCGTTGTTGATGTCAATGACAGGCTTGGTCTTGGCGGCGGTCTTGGTGTCGGCACTGCTGCCGCCGTCGTTGCTGCAGCCGGCCATAAGGGCGACGGCCAGCAGGGTCACAAGGACCAGAGCAAGGATCTTCCGGAACTTTTTCATTTCTTTTCCTCCATTTTTGAATCGGCGTTCTATATGATTTTGCTGTTTACAGTTCAAATTCGCTGCGATAGATCACGTCGTCCTGGATGCCCTTGCTGAGCTGGACGAAGTAGGCGCTGAAGCCGCCGATGCGGACGATCAGGTCGGAGTAGTTCTCCGGATGGACTTTTGCGTCCTTCAGCTGCTCCGTGTCCAGGATGTTGTACTGGATGTGGGAGCCTCCCGCTTTCATATAAGCATTGGTGTAGGCAATCAGCTTGTCGATGCTCTCGGGGGAGCCCAGGAGAGAGGAATTGAATTTCTGGTTCAGCACGGCGGCGCAGCAAACGCTGGAATAACCGGAGCGCATGGCGCTGCGCAGGACGGCGGTGGGCCCGTTTTTGTCCGCGCCGCGCATAGGGCTCAGGGAGCCGTCGTTCAGAGGCTCCAGGGCAGGCCGCCCGTCGGGCAGAGCGCCGGCGCCCAGGCCGCCGAAATAGTGCCAGGCCAGGCCCTCCCGGGAGATGATCATATTCCGGAAGGGGGCGTTGTTGAAGGAGTAGATGATCTCGGCGGAGCGGTCGGACACTCGCCTGACCATCTCGTCGGCCTCCTCGATGTCGTTGCCGTACTTGGGCTGACGGAGGCAGAGCTGCCTGATCTCCTCGCCCTTTTCCCCGGCGAAGTTGGAGTCCAGGGCGTCCATCAGCTCCGCCATGGTGAGGACCTTGTCCTCATATACCAGCTTCTTGATGGCCACGAAGGAGTCCGCCACGTCGATGATGGCCCGGTCGGACACGCCGAACATGCTGTAGTCGGGATGGGCCTTGGTGAGGTCCTGGCCCAGATCCATGCTGGCCTCGATGCCCAGGATGGAGAGGAAGGGGGTACGGATGAATTCCCAGCAGATGTCCCTGGCCACGGCGCCCAGCCACAGGGCCTTATGGACCAGCGCCTTTTCCTGCTTGAAGAAGGCTTCATAGAGTTCTTCAAAGGACGCAAAGCTGCGGGGGTCGCCGGTCTCCAGGCCGGTGCGCACCCCGTTGATGTCCAGGCCGTTGTGGAGGGTCAGATGCAGGACGCCCGCCAGGTTGTAGGCCGCCACGCCCTCGGCGCCGTAGTGCTCCGCCCGGTTGGGCAGGCAGGGATAGACGCAGCCCAGGCCCCGCCACTCGCAGGCCTCCTCATAGGGGATGCCCCAGTCCATGTATTTGCGGATCATGACCTCATCGCTTTGGAACAGGGGGATGCCGCCCCTGGTCTCCAGGTTGGTGCGGATAGCCTTGCGCATGATCCAGTCCGGGGTCTGGTTGTTCCACCGGAGGCCCACGGTGGGGCTGGAGAGCTTCAGCTTGGCCACCACGTGGAGGATGAGGTAGCTCAGCTCGTTGGTCATATCCGTATGATCCTGGCCCAGGCCGCCCACCATGACGTTGTTGATGCCGAAGTTGATCTGATGGGTCTCCTTGTTCATGTCGTCGGAAACGAAGGTCTGGGTGCCCCAGCGGCCGATCATGTCCGCCAGGTCGGAGGCGATCTGCTCCAGCGGCACGCCGTTTTTGAGGTCATTCTTGAAATAACCGTAAAGATACTGGTCGGCGCGGGCCCAGTGGGAGTTATTCTGCATGGGGTTCTCGAAGTACTTCCCCAGGGAGCACATCTCCATGAACTGCAGGGCCTCGTGGAAGGTGCGGGGCGGGTTTTCCGGCACATAGTCGCAGGTCTCCGCGATCTTCATGAGTCGCGCCTTCTCCGCAGGGTCGCTTTCCTCTTCGGCCATCTTCCGGGCCAGGGAGGCATAGCGGCGGGAATGGTCGATGGTGGCCTGGAGCGTGATGATGGCGGCCTGCCAGAAATAGACTTTGTTCACGTCCGTACCGCCGGAGGCGATATAGTCCTCAATGTGCTGCTCACAGCGGCGGATGTATTCCTTCAGGCCGACGGGCAGGATGTTGGGCCAGTCCAGGGCGGAGGTGCTTTGCCCGGTGATGCCGTTCTGCAGGCCGGGGTCCCGCAGCTTGGCGGCTTCCGTCTGCTTTGCCCAATCCCCCACCAGCGCATGCCAGGCGTCGTAAGTGCGCTTGGGCATGCAGTTGGGCTCGAAAAGGCGTGCGGCCTCCCGCAGGACCTCCAGCTCCTCCTTATTCAGGATGGCGGAGGCGTCCAGGGTCACGCCGATGACCCCGTCGTCATTCCATATGTCGTGGATATAGTCGCCGCAGACGTTGATGGCCGTCTGGCAGCCGATGACGCCGGTGGTGGGCCGGCCCACGATCTCATCGAAAGGATGGATCTTGATAGGCACGTTGTCCATGACCTTTTTCAGCATTTTGGCGGTGCGGAGCTCCAGATCCTCGCCCTCGGTTTCGTGCCAGGACGCTATGGTCAGGCGCTCCCGATCCACGTACACGCGCCAGGGAGCCTCCTTCATCGCCTTGCGCCAGGCGACGTTGCGTTCGCTGAGCTCCAGGGCGTCGATTTTTTCCAGAAGGGACTTGTCGATTTCGTACATATGCATTACCTCCGGAATGAAGTCTGGTTGCCTATGCTTTCAGTTTATAGCTGTCGTAATTTTCGGGAATATCAGAAGCCGATTTTGCCGGTTTGCCGACATATCCGCCATTCTGCCCGGCCCGGCAGGGGATCGCACCGCTATTTCCCGGCCGTGAGCCTATGATTCTCAGCCGGTTAAAGAATATCCCAATTTCTTCGCCCCGTCAACGGACCCAGATATGAAATAAAGCTATAGCAGGGAGGGTGACTTTCCCTCTGTCCTATGTTATAATCAGCCAAATTTCCGGTTATATCAGAAGGGGCGATTTATTATGCCTACCATCAACATGCGTCAAATCGAGGTGTTCCTCTGCGCGGCCAAGCACCAGAATATCTCCAGGGCCGCCCAGGAGCTGTATATCAGCCAGCCGGCCCTGAGCAAGACCATTTCCCGGATCGAAAAGGACTACGGCGGCCCCCTGTTTTCCCGAACCAACCGGGGCGTGCAGCTGACGGAGGAGGGCAGGGAGCTGTACGCCCGCCTGGATTTTGAATATCACCGCTTCCGGGTAAGCGTGGAGGATATTTTCCGCCAGATGCGGCGCAGCGGCGCCCCCGATCTCCGGATCGGCTGCCTGAACCGGGAGGTGGCCTTTCTGGTGGCCCAGGAGCAGATCCAGGCCTACACCCTGCAGCACCCGGACATGAACATCGCTTTGGAGCGCTACGATGCTGCCTCCCTGCGCCGGAAGCTCCTGTGCGAGGAGCTGGACCTCGTCCTGACGCTGGAATCGGAGCTGGGGCCTCCGTCGGAGTTCGACACGCTTTTCCTCTGCGAATATCCCCTTTTCTTCCTGGTACCCAAGGCCCTGGGAGAGGCGGGGCTGGAAACCCTGAACGGGCGGCCCCTCATTCTGGAATCCGCAGTGCAGCGGCGTCTGGCGGAGGAGATCTGCGCGAGCTACGGCATCCGGCCCGCCGAGGTGCGCTATGCGGGCTCCTACTATGTGCTGTCCACCCGGATCGTCCGGGAGGGCGGATTTTCCATCGACAGCAAAATGGTCCGCAGCGAGACGGAAACCGCCGAGCTTGCCTACCTCCCGGCGAAACGGGCCTTCCACGGCAAGGTCGTACTGGCCTGGCGAAAGGAAAAGCACACCCCTGCGGCGGCGGATTTTGCCGCCTTCCTGCGGCCAGGCGACGCCGGCATGCCTTCGGCAGACGTGATTTGAGCAAAGGAGAGGACGCCCTGAACGTCGGCAAAAGCTCCTCGCAGGAATCGGCGCCATTGAGCTGCGTATTGCCCTCCGCTCCCGGCGGGAAAACCGCACCCGCTCTCTCCTGGGAAGCGGTCTGCGCCACGCTCCGCAGGGATCCGGAGGACGCCAAGCGGATCCTTTGGCCTGGGCGGCCATATCTCGGAGGCGGAGGCCCCTCCGGCGGATCATCGGGCGGGCACAGGCACGGACGTTGGCAAGGCCTGTGTGTTTGAGAGCGCCGTCATCGCGCCGAAAGCCGTCAACGGAGTGTCCCAGCAGCAAGGAAATCAAGAGCACAAGGCCTTTTTTCCGGGCCTTGTGCTCTTTTTTTGAAAAGCCGGATAGTTTCGCATCAGTGATAACAACTGCCCATACCCCACACCAGCGCCGGAATTATGCGGAATTGCCTTGGAATATTGCCCGCTTATTGAAAGCGGATAAGATGCATGATAAAATTATATATATTGTACAATCCGCAGGAAACGGCTAAACGAGGGCATGGATTGAAACGATACATGCGGAGCTGCACGGCAGCAATCGCAGAAAGGGAAGAAACATGAGAGATAAGCTGAAGACCGGCACGCTGAAAATAACCGTGATCAGCGCCGCTGTCATTGTGCTGCTTCTGGTTTTATCTACGTTTCTGACGGGCGTCAGCGCCCGGAAAAATACAGAAAAAGCGGTTCACGTTGTCAGCAATTTCTATCTGGGCGAACTGGCAGGCCGGAGGGAGCAGGTCGTAGCCTCCAATATATACAGCAACATTCAGAATATTGACCACGCCCTGGAGCTGCTGGACGAAACCGATCTGTCGGATATGGAGCATCTTCAGGCCTTTCAGGCCAGGATGAAAAAGCTCTACAGCGCCGAGAAGTTTGCATTCGTGGATACCGGCGGGACGATCTATACTTCCCTGGGGCCGATCTACAACATCGGCGATTACAGCTTTGACTATATGACCATTGCAGGCCCGCAGGTATCCATCAAAGACATCAACACCGAGGACAAAAAGGTCGTCATCGCCGTACCGGTCGAGCATTTGCCCTTTAACGGGCAAACGCTGACCTGCTGCTTCATGGAAATCGATATGGACGTCCTGCTGGAGGGACTGTCTCTCCAGTCTGACGCCAACGGCGTGACCTTCTGCAACCTCTATGACAGGACCGGCATTTCCCTGACCAACGTGGTTCTGGGCGGACTGGCCAGCAGCGATAATCTTCTGGATGCTCTGACCATCGCCGTATTTAAGGATGGCTCCTCTTTTGAACAGGTGAATGGGGACTTCTCTGCCGGACGGGAAGGTGTGATCACCTTCAACTACAACGGCATCGAAGAGACCCTGTATTATCTTCCGGTCACGGGCACGGACTGGATGCTCACATATCTGATCCGGGAAAGCGTCGTCGGGGAGCAGATCAATATCATTACCAGAGCCATTATCAGCCGCAACCTGATGCAGAGCGTTCTCACCACGCTCCTGGTGTTCGGCATATTCTTTGTCGTCGTTACCCAGAATCGAAAGAACAGCCGCCTCATGCTGGAAAAGGAGACGGTGGAGGCCGAGAACCGAGTCAAACAGCAGGAGCTGGAGACGCGGCTGAAGCTGCAGGATCAGCTTTTGCAGCAGGAGCGGCAGAATGAATCCCTGACCGCTTTGCATGATATGCTGGATTCCGGCCCCTGGTACATGGACTTTGACAAACAGGGGCAAATGGCCAGCGTCTCATGGTCGGACACGTTCCGCCGGATGCTGGGCTACAACAGCAAAGAGGATTTTCCCGACAAGCTGGAATCCTGGTCCGATCTGCTGGCCAAGGACGACAAGGAGCGCGTGCTGAAGCAATTTTACGACGCGATCAACGATTATACCGGCCGGACGGCCTACGATGTCGAGTATCAGCTGAAAACAAAAAAGGAAGGCTGGCGCTGGTTTCATGCCATGGGCCAGCTGACACGCCGGCCCGACGGCACCCCCATTACCTATATCGGCATCTTTGTGGATATCACGAAGCAAAAACAGATGGAAAAGACCCTGTCGGAGCAGCAGGAAACGCTCAAATCCGCACTGGCGCAGGCAGAGGAGGCCAATGCCGCAAAGACTTCCTTCCTGTCCTCCATGAGCCATGAGATCCGCACACCCATGAACGCCATCATCGGACTGAATACCCTTGCGCTCCAGGATCCGGATCTGAACGACCTCACGAGGGAACGCCTTCAAAAGATCTCCGGCAGCGCAAAGCATCTGCTCTCCCTGATCAACGGGATCCTGGATATGAGCCGGATCGAGAGTGGAAGAATGGCCCTGAAGAATGAGGAATTTTCCCTGCAGGAGGTTCTGGAGCAGATCAACACCATGATTAACGGCCAGTGCCAGGAGAAGGGGCTGTCTTATGACTGCCGCATCACCGGCAAGGTCAACAGCTATTATATCGGCGACGATATGAAGCTCAAGCAGATCCTCCTCAACATTCTGAGCAACGCCGTCAAATTCACCCCGGCCGGCGGAAGCGTCACCTTCCTTGTGGAGCCCCTTGGCAGCTTCGAGGACAAGGCGACCCTGCGCTTCATCGTGAAGGACACCGGAATCGGCATGGACAAGGACTACCTGCCGAAGGTTTTTGATCCCTTCTCACAGGAGGACGAGAGCAAGGCGAACAAATTCGGCAGCACCGGTCTGGGCATGGCCATTACCAAAAACCTTGTGGAAATGATGAACGGCAATATTTCCGTCGAAAGCGAAAAGGGCGTCGGCACCACCTTCACCGTTTCCGTGACCCTGCGGACCTCGGACAAGGAGAGGACGCACGAGAATTTGGAGATGTGTCCCCAGGATCTGCGCGTCCTGATCATTGACGACGATCCCGACGCCTGCGCCCATGCCAAGCTGGTGCTGGAGGAGGTGGGTATCGTATCGGACTCCTGCCTCAGCGGGGACGAAGCGATGAAAATGCTGGAGCTTGCCCACGGCAGAATGGCAGCCTACAACCTGATCCTGGTAGATCTCAAAATGCCGGAGCAGGACGGCGTGGCGGTCACGCGCCGGATCAGAGAGCAATATGACGACGACTCCGCCATCATCATTCTCACGGCATACAGCTGGGACGACATCATGGATGATGCGATCTCCGCCGGCGTGGACAGCTTTATTGCAAAGCCGCTGTTCGCCTCCAGCGTGCTTGACGAGTTCAAACAGGCGCTCCAGAGGAGGCTTGCCGCGCACAGGGTCATTCATAAGGCCGACCTGGCCGGGAAGCGCATCCTGCTCGCGGAAGACATGGAGATCAATGCCGAGATCATGATGAATATCCTCAGCCTGCGCGATATGGAAGCCGACCATGCGGAGAATGG
This sequence comes from Oscillospiraceae bacterium, assembly GCA_902795345.1. GTDB lineage: Bacteria > Bacillota > Clostridia > Oscillospirales > Oscillospiraceae > UBA1774. Next base: position 44,822 of record CADBKO010000012.1, on the reverse strand, counting down.
CCGGATCGCCGTGGATATGTTCGCCCAAAGCGCGGAAGGCACATACGCGGCGGTCCTTATGGACATACGCATGCCGGTCATGGACGGACTGGAGGCGGCCGCGTCGATCCGGGCGCTGGACAGGCCGGACGCGAAATCCATCCCGATCATCGCCCTGACTGCGAACGCCTTTGACGAGGACGTTCAGCGTTCGCTTCAGGTGGGCATGAACGCGCATTTGAGCAAGCCTGTGGAATCGGAGCATCTGTTTGAAACGCTGGAACAGCTGATCCGTGACTGACGGGATTCTCTTGTTAATCGGACGGAAAAACCGGGGGCTGCGGCTCCGCGCAGCCCCCGGCGAGGCATATTCGTTTATTTGGAGACGGTGCAGGGAACGCCAAAGCTCTCATACAGAGCCCGCACGGCCTCCACCTCCTCGGCTGTCATGGGCTTCATGTCCTCCAAGGCGTAGGGGATATCCAGGGCAGCGTATTTGGAAGTGCCCATGCGGTGATAGGGGATGAGCTGCAGGGCCAGATCCTCTCTGCCCAGGCCTCGGATGAAGTCCGCCGAGGCCTTCACATTTTCTTCCGGGCTGTTTACGCCGGGGATCAGGGGCTGACGGAAAAGGATATTCGCGCCGCTGTCCGCCAGGTACCGGGCGTTGGAAAGGATCTGCTCATTGCCCTGACCCGTATACTCCCGGTGCTTTCCGCTGTCCATAATCTTCAGGTCAAAGTAGAAGGTGTCCGTCAGGGACAGCACCTTTCTTGCTTAAACCATGGTCTCTTCCGAAACTCCGTCAAAAACATCAAAGCAGACGCGGCACAAGCAGGCCGCTTTGGGGTTGAGACGCCACAGGCTGAGATAGTGGCACCCTTTGTTGCTCTCCGGCTGGATCAGGTATTTTTCGCCATGACGGGAAAACTCTGCAAAGCCGACTTCGAGGATCGTCCCGACGATCGTTTTCATGCTGCGCCTCCTTGCGCTGCCGGCATTGCCCGGCTTCGACATACTATCTGCGATCGATGCTCCCGCCTTTTCCGGCGCGTATGAGCGTCACCCGATTTCTTTCCGCAGGCGTTCCAAAAATGCCGCGGCGGGCGAACGGAGCGGCCGGTTGTCGATGGACAGGCAGCCGAAGGCGACCCGGCCCTCGAAGCCCTCGATCAGCGCCCGGCAGGTCTCGGAAGCCCGCCGGTTTTCCCGAAGCCAATAGCTGCCGATGTTGCAGTAATCCGTGGAGCGCAGCATGTCCAGCATCAGGTGGTCGCTGTTGGTGCGCACGCATTTCCGCAGAGAGCATTTTCCGCTGCGAAAGGCCTCATGCTCCGTCAAAAGCTCCTCCAGGGAAAAGAAATCATCCTCCATCTGGACACAGGCAAGGCCATCCAGCTCCTCCGGCGTCACACGCTCCCGCCCATAAAAGGGACTGGCCGGGCCGCAGTGGAGCACCAGATCACTTTGCAGCAGCGGCAGGTATTCCAGGTGCCGCCGCCGGGCCAAATGGGAAAAGGCAGCGCGCTTGTGGTCCGGCACGAAGAGAAACCCCAGATCATACTGCCGGTGCTCCAGCAGCTCCATCATCTGTTCGATGCTGCACTCCGTATATTGCAGCGTCATGCCGCCCGAAGCGTCGGAACGGAAAAACTCCTCCGCCAGATAGGCGAGGCGGCTGCTGGGATTGGCTGCGATTCGCAGCGTTTCCCCGCCGGCGTCCGCGGCGGCGTCCCGGATCAGCGCGGCATTTTTCACGGCATTTTCCGCGTAAAAGCGGATACGTTCGCCGTCCTCGGTCAGCACGATGCCGCTTCCGGTGCGGCGAAACAGAGCCACGCCCAGTTCCCGTTCCAGCGCCCGGATGACCTGGCTGACATGGGGCTGCGTCGTATAGAGCGCCTCCGCCGCCCGCGTCAGGGAGCCGCGCTGGGCGCACTCCAGAAAGTATTCCAGCTGCCGCAGTTCCATCTACATTCCTCCCCCGCTCCTCACAATAGCACTTCCCTTCCTTTTCCGCAAGTGAGAAATAACAGTTTATTATATCTCTGCATAAAATTCCCGGAATAGCCTGTCTGTATACGCAGAGATATAATAAAATCAAAGGAGGTGGAGAGATGGAGAAAGCCGTTCGCGTAGACGAAGGCCCGATTGGGAAAACGCTGCTGGCCTTTGCGCTTCCGGTTTTGGTCACACAGCTGCTGCAGGAGCTTTACAACGCCGCGGACTGCGCCGTGCTGGGGCATTTCGGTGAGCCGGGCGCGCTGGCCGCCACCGGGATCGCCGGGCTGCTGCTGAGCGTGTTCATCAACTTTTTCATCGGCTTCTCCTCCGGCGTCAGCGCGGTGACTGCGAAGCTGTTCGGCGCGGGCGATATCGGGAAGCTGCGGCAGACGATGACGAGCGTCTTTCGACTGGTGTTCGCATTTGGCGTCCTGCTCTCCATCCTCGGCTTTGCCGCATCCGATGCTCTGCTGGGACTGCTGCGCTGCCCGGAATCAGTGCGCCCGCCGGCGGCAGCCTATCTTCGTATCGTCTGCTGCGGGATCGCCGCGCAGCTTTTCTACAATGTCGGCGCGGCAGTGCTGCGCTCCCTGGGCGACAGCCGCGGTCCGCTGCGCTGTTTCTTCTTCTCCTGTGCGCTGAACCTTGCGCTGGATGTGCTGCTGGTGATCGGACTCCATCGCGGCGTCCGTGGCGCTGCGGCGGCTACGCTTGCCGCCCAATGGCTGCTGGCGGCGCTGCTTCTGCGCCGTCTCACGACGCTGGACAAGGGCTGCGCCCTGGGCCTGACAGGAAAAGGGCTCTCCCCGAAAGAGCTTTTCGATATTCTGAAGATCGGGCTGCCCGCAGGGATGCAGGCGCTTTTTATGAGCATCTCTTCCCTGCTGATCCAGACCTGCATCGACGCTTTCGGACCGGACGCCATGGCGGGAATGACGCTCTATGCCAAGCTGGAGGGCTGCCTGTATCTCCCCGCCTTCGCCTACGGCATCGCTTTGACCGGCTTTGTCGGGCAAAACTATGGAGCCGGACGCACGGACCGGATCATCGAGGCGGTAAAACGGAGCCTTCGCATGTGCTGGGCGGTCATTTTCCCGCTGAGCCTGCTGATTACGGCATCCGCGCCGCTTTTGCTTCGGCTCTTTACCGCGTCGCCGGGGATCCTGTACAACGCCAGGGAAGCGGTTCAGTTCAATCTGCCCTTCTATGTGGTCTACGCCATGAATCAGGTATGGCTCGGCGCGATCAAGGGCTACGGGAAAACCCTCTGGCCCATGCTCTGCACGCTCCTGTGCTATGCCGTCTTCCGCGTACTCTGGTGCACGCTGCTGATCCCGGTATTTCAGACGATGCGCGTGGTGTATCTGAGCTATGACGTGAGCTTTTTCCTGATGATGCTTCTGCTTCTGCCCGTATACCGCCGGCTGACTGCCGGCAGGAAAAGCTGTCTTTGCTAGTCAAAACGGGGCTGCCGTAATCACCAGCGGCTGCCCTTTACCGATCAGACCGAGATGCTTTTCCCTGCGCCGATCCGGCCAGGTGACGCCTGTTGGCTGTAAAAATCCCGAAGAAGCGCCCACAGGCTTGCCCGTCTGTGGTAAAGCAAATAAGATCGGGCTGTGAATCAGGAGGGATTTCTCCCTGATCCACAGCCCGATCCCGTGTCCGATGGAGTAACGGAAGATCAAACAAACGCACACGCCGGTTTGATCAACGGTTACCGGAGGAGTGAAAAAATGGTCGGTATGCATAAGCCGCCGTGACCGGCGGAAATGAGAAAAGCCCAAAGATCCGGGAGGCCGTAAAGAACACAAGAACAACACAGGCAGGCCCCGTTCACCGGAACATCAGAATCAAACCCGCAGCCTCTTTTGTCTCTGAGCACTTGACGACCGCGGTCATTCGCCCCGCAGCCAGAGCAGCGTGTCCCGCAGGGTCTCCGGGAGGGGTCTCGGCGCATAGCCGAAAGCCGCCGTCGCAGCCTGATGGCTGAAAAGGCCGTTTGAAGCCAGAACCGCGATCGAATACGGAGTGAAGAAAGGCTTTTTGCCTTTCTTCTCGCTGATGCGTTCATAATTAGGCGCGATCCGCTTTGCAAGGCCGATGGGCAGGCAATGCACGGCCCGCTTCAGGCCGGTCTCCTGTTTCACCAGCTCCAGGATCTCGCGGATCGAGGCATAGTGCCCGGAGAGGATATAGCCGCTGCCCGATTTTCCCCGCTCGGCGCAGGACACGATCCCCTTTGCCGCATCCCGGACATCCACAAAGTCATAGCCGCCGCGCACCGCGAAGGGCAGCTTTCCCGCGAGGAAGGACGACAGCATATGGGTGATGCTGCCTTCCCCGGCATCCCCGGGGCCGATGATGCCGGAGGGAAAGACCAGGCTGGCCGTCAGCCCGTTTCTGATCGCGTCTATGACCAGGCTCGTCGCCATCGCCTTGCTCTTTGCGTAATGCCCGCTCACAAGGGAAGCGGATACGCTGGCCGGCTCGGTCATCACCACCCCCGGCGGCGCTTCCGTGATCGCATGGACAGAGCTCACATAGACGAGCTTCCCTACGTTATGCAAAAAGCACTGGCTCAGGATATTGCGGGTCCCCTCAACATTCACCCTGTACAGGTCCTTCCCGGGCTGGGAAGAGATCGAAACGATCCCCGCGCAGTGGATCACGATGGTTTCTGAGTCTGAAAAGGAAAAGAGGCGGGCAAGCGAAGGAACGTCACAGACGTCTCCGATGACCGGGGTCACGCCTTCCGGCAGCGCCGCGGCCAGCGAATCATCCGGCAGGACCAGCGCATATACCATCGCACCGTGCGCGAGGAGCTCCGCTGCTACGGTTCTTCCGAGAAAGCCCGTCGCTCCCGTGACGAGATACTTTTTCATCGCCGCTGCCTCCGAAAATATCAGCATAGATGTTGATTAACTTTCGCCGATATCGTATTCTAACGGGGCGGGAAAATCAATCGTCACATCTTCCGGAACTGAAAAATAAGCAACAGACCGGAGCGGCCTGTTGCTTATTTGGAAAAACTTTGAAAATGAGGTTGGGGGCAAGCAACATGAAGAAGACGGACGCACGGGTGCGTTATACCCAGAGGATCCTGAAGGAATCGCTCTTGAAGGTCCTGAAGGAGAAGCCGATCAACAAGATCACGGTGAAGGAGGTCTGCGACCTGGCTGAGCTGAACCGCGCCACCTTCTATTCCCATTACAGCGACTGCTTTGCCCTCCTGGAGAGCATCGAGAACGAATTGGTAGACGCTTTCGGGCAGGCTCTGATCCTTGAGAGATCCTTCCATGTCTCATCCATGATCGAAGCGTTTTACGGCATTGTCGAAAATAACCGCGACGCCTGCGACGTGCTCATATTCGGCAACATGAGTTCCTCCGTGCTGCGGAGGATGATCTCCCTCGCCCGGGACAGAAGCCTCGCCCACTGGCGGCAGCAGCTGCCCAAAGCCACGGAGGACGATCTGGATCTGTTGTATACCCACCTTTCCAACGGGCTGCTGCACGTATTCGTGGAGGGTTATGCCAAGTACGACAAGGAAACGATCACAGCCTTTGTGAACCGCATGCTGAAAAGCAGCCTTATGCTTTTCCGGTGAAAACAGCGGAGGCCATCCCGGAAAAGCAGAGCCTCCGCTGCTGTTCAGAGCCGGGAGCGGCAGCGCCGGGCTTTATCCGGTTCCCGGTTTCGCCGCGGAAGGATAGCGGGCTGATCCCGTGTGGGCGGTCTTGGCGATCACGCTCCGGGGAACCTTCCGTCAATAGATGTTCTCCATCGTGCTGAAAACGGCGTGGCCGGCGCGCAGCGTGAAGGGGAACTCGTGGACGTCGGACTCGCCGGTCGGCACCCAGTCGCCCGCGGCGTCGTCATAGTCCTGGCGATGGATCGTCACGATGACCTTGCCGCCCTCGCCGCTCAATTGCGCGTCATAATCCACAGAGGCGATGGAGAGATCGTCCCCCCGGCCCACGGAGGCCGCATAGAGCACGCCGTCAAACTCGCGGAGCACGCCATTTCCGGCAAGCTGTTCCTCTACGAAGCTCTCGTCCACGTACCCGGACAGCATCGCCTTCACGTCCGCAAGGGTGCGGACGACCGGATCATCGACGCGGAAGTACCAGATATCGCCCTCTGTGCGGCTGTCGCTATAATCCACAGGCGCGCCGGCCTCCAGCCAGCTCCACAGGCGCTGCGCCTCATGGAAGTCACCGATCACCTTCGCTTCCAAAGGCAGATCCAGCAGCTGTTCCCCGTAGGCGTTCAGGAACCGGCTGATGGAGCTGTAAGGGATCAAAAACGCCGGAACACCCACGGCATGGGGCGCGATGTCATATTCCTGGAAAAAGACCGTCATGCCCTCCGCGCCGAAACAGGCTTCAAAGCTCTCCTTTGCCAGGATCCGGTCGAACCAGTCCTCATAATAGCCCTCCCGGATCTCGCTGGCGGCGATCTGCGCGGCGACTTCATAGGCGATGGTTTCCCGCAGCTCCGCCGGGCGGTCGGTCAGGTCCATCAGATCGAAGAACCTTCCGCCGCTGAGGTCATAATTCCAGGCGCGCAGGCCGTAGTCCGGGTGCGCGCCGCCCAGATAGGCATAATCCCCCTCCAGGACGCTCAGCAGGCCGCCGTTCCGGTAGATCTCCGATACGGTGATCTCTCTGCCTACGGGGGGCATCTCGTCGCCGGACTCCTTCCGCATTTCGTAGATCGTGCGGCCTTCTTCCTCGATGTCGATGTCCCAGACGCCCAGGTTGGCCGCCGCGTCGTTGAAGGTCTGGCAGATGGCAAGCTGCTGTGCCGTCACGCCCCGGCCGGGTTCGGTGTCGGCGTAGGCCTCGCCGCCGGCGTTCACAAGCGCCAGAACCGGCCGCTCAACGCTCTCCTTGGCGATCACCGTGCCGTCCTCCGCCGTATACTCCTGCTCGGAGCGCTCCACAAGCACGGTGAAGTCCCATTCCTCCACCGCGGGTTCCGGGGCCGGTTCCTGCGTCGGCTCCGCAGTCGGCTCCGGCGCAGGCTGCTGGGTAGGCTGCTGGGTCGGTTGTTGTGTGGGCTGCTGGGTGGGCTGCTGCGGCTGTTCCTGCTTCGTGCAGCCGAAAACTCCCAGCACCAGCAGGAGCGCTAAGAGAACCGCAAAAATCCTTTTCATTTAAACTCTCCTCTGAAACTTTATTATCGCTACCCGGGGCCCGGAAGGATAAGCCTGCGCAGGCCCCGCCCCCGGGACCAGCCCGGGGAGCAAAGCGTCAGTCGTCGTATACATATTCCAGCGACCCATACTCGCTGGTGACCAGATAACCGTAGTCAAATTCCCAGATGGTCATGAACTCTCCATAGGCGGTGACGGTATACCAGAGATCATAGCCGTCCTTGTCCGGGATCAGGATGCCGTAGTCATAGACGTCCCCGGTGTCCGGGTCAAACACCGCCCAGATCCCGTCCGCGGAGATCGCCATATAATACGTGTACTCGGGAGAATCGTAACCGTTCTCTTCGCCGGATCCCGGCGTGCAGTAGATGCCGGTCCGGGACTCGCTGAACCAGCCGATGCTGTCAAAGTCCGGCCCAACCCGCAGGATCATGTCCTCGTATCCGTGCATGGGGCTGTTGTCCCAGTATTCATGGTCTTCCTGCCAGGCAAGGTCCAGATAATAGAGGAAGTCGCTTTCCGTCTGCTCTGCCAGCTCCCGGACGGTTTCCTCGTCGAAATACAGTCCGTATTCCGGCCAGGATTTGGATTCGACGGCGAGCGTTCCGGGCTGCGGGCCGTCGGGCTCCTCCGGATCATCCGGCCAGTCGGGATCATAGGGATCGTCGGGGTCTTCCGGATCATAGGTCCAGGTTCCGTCGGTAAAATAGAGTCCCGGGTAAGCATTTTCATAGATGGCCTCATAGGGATCCGGCATCGGCTCATCCAGGTCCAGGAGCCGCCGCACTTCATCCCAGTCCAGGTCCTCCTCCCGGAAGTCCTCGTACTGCCGCCAATCCTCCAGCCATTCCGGCGCGGGAGGATCGGATTCGGGCCGGACGCGGTAGTCCGGGATCCAATCCATATACAAGGCCTCGCAGACATAGGGGAAGAGGTCCTCCGGCAGCCGTGCGTCGGTGCCGAAGAGGCGAAAATCGAACAGCGCGTCGTCGATGTCCTCCATGAGCATGGCCAGGTCCAGCATCAGTTCCCCGGCGTCCACCCACTGCGCTTCGGTGTAGCCGTTGTAGGCCAGGACCTTCAGGATGACGCTGAGGATCATCTCCTCCTCAAGGGGATACAGGTCCACATAATCCTCAAGGCTGGTGTTCACGGCGCGGCAGTCCGCGTCGGAATAGTATTCCAGGGGGTCGTTGCCGTAGTCGGGCGCGGGGGGATAATCCTCCTTCGCCGTTTCCGTCACCTGCTTCTCCACGACCTCGTCGATCTTATTGGGCTCCGTCTTCGGTGCGGCCTTTTTGCGCGCCGGTTTTGCAGGGGCGGCGGTGGGCTGGGGTTCATAGGAAGGCTGGGGCTCCGGGGTCACCTCCGGGCCCGAGGTGGGCTGGGGCTCCAGGGGTTCCTCCGTGGGCTCGCCGGTGGGCTGGGGCTCCAGGGGCTCCTCCGCGGGCTTTTTCCCGTCGGAAAGAGGCTGCGGCTCGAAAAACTGGTCGATCAGCTGGCAGATCAGCTCGTCGTAGACCGGCTCATATACGGAGAAGGCGTCTCCCCCCTCGAAGCGCATCAGGGCTGCCGTGGAGCCGGACATCGCGCCGAGGTACATGCCGTAGGAATTGTGCCAGTGGATATAGTCGTCCCCCAGGACGATGTCCCCGTCCCTGGCAGCCACGTGGAAGATCTGGAAGAGGTTGTCCCCTTGGGATTCCGGTATCTCGAACAGCTCCAAGGTCACGTCGCTGTCCCGGTGGTCGTCGTGGAAGGTGATCCGGTTTTCCTGCACGGACATTTCCCGCAGCGTATCCGGGATCACCAGGAAGAGGTCGAAATACGGGTAGAAGCATTCCTGCAGGCCATAGGGGGGAGCGCCGTATTCCGGCTTGGGCTTGGGCTTGCGGTTGCCGTTGACCCATTTGTTTCCCTCCAGGAAGCGGACGGACATCAGCTCCCGCAGTTCATCGAAGACGAAGCTGTATTTGCGGGGGTAGCAGAGCTCTTCCGTCACCATGTATTTCTTCCCGAAACCGATGTAGGTATAGGTCACCATGCCGTCCTTGATATGCTCCGCGGTCAGCCAGTTATCCCCCCAGCCCAGGACGGTGTTGTTGGGGGTGTTTTTCATGAGGGATTCCAGCTCGTCGATGTCTTTATAGGGGTTGAATTCCAGCCGGGCGGAGCAGGTCACGCTGCTGCGCGCGTCGGAAAAGATAACGCTCTGGTCCTCGAAGGCGGTCTTTTTCGTCAGCTGGGCGGGGTAGAAGATGAGGCAGTCCGCCGCGTCCATGTAATAGGCGGCTTTGTTGTGGTCGTAGTCGTCCCTTCCCCGCTCGTAGGGCTCCTTCACCTTGGAGGCCTTGGCCACGGAACCGGCCACCGAAGCGGCCTTTTTCACGGCTTTGACGTCGGTCTTCCCGTTCTTTGCCCCGGTCTCCGCCTTCAACGTCTGGTCCCCCACGGTGATATAGACCGTGACGTTCCCGTCTGCGCTGACGGCGATATAGCTCACGCCGCCCACGGTGCCGGTGACGACGGAGGGGGTGTCCTCCTCCCCGGAGAGGGGCTGGTTTTCCAGGGCTTCCCGGACCTCCGCCGGGTCGGTGACGGTGATGGTCACGTCCCCCTCTTCGTCCGTGTAGACGTAGCCGCCCTCCGAGGGAGCGACGACGCCGTTTTCGGACAGGTTTTTCAGGGTGTCGTTGATGTCCTCCGGGGAGGGCCCGTTGACGGGATTCACGATCACCCCGGGTTCCGTATTGGGCGCAGCCGTGGGCTGTGCTGTGGGCGCGGGCTCATCCGGCTCCATGCCGCACCCGGCAAACAGGGCAAGGCAGAGGGAGAGGATGAGGAGCAGAGAAAGGATAATGCGCAAGGCCCCCTTGGGTCTATGTTTCGTATCGTTCGGCATGGCGGTCCTTCCTTTGAAAACAGATTGCCCTGTGAGGCAAGGCGGTCATTATTATATCAGCCGAATGACCCGCAGGCAACCTCCTATGCTGCAATCATCCAAAATGGCCTTTTCCTTTGCGGAATCTCCCTGTATAATAGGGGCGGACGCCAGCAAAGCCTGCGCTGCATGGGAGAGAACGACAGACAGGCGGTTTTACATACGGAAAAACCACGGATTGAATACGGGAGGGTCAGCATACCATGCAAAAGAAAGGCGGCAACTGGACGGCATATTACGATCCGGATACCGGGAAATACTACGCGGAGATCATGTACACCAGCCGCGAAGGCCGCGAACAATATGACTACGAGATCACGCAGGATATGTACAACCGGCTGGGCACATTCAAGGACGACATAGAGAACGAAAGGCTGATCAAAACAGCCAAAATGGCCTATTCCTTTGAAAACACGATGTACGGCACCCTAGGCCCGGAGAGAGTGGTCTGGGACGATGAAGCCCACGAGGCCATGAACCGGCATGAGCGGAAGCGGAAGAAAAAAGGCTGAGCGATTCCCTGCCTGCCGGGATCGGCAAAAGAAGCGTCGGGTCGCAGACCCAACGCTTCTTTTTGTTATTCTTCCGAAAAATCCGTGTCCATCGCAGCCTGAAGGGCATAGTCCGGGAACGCTTTCCGGACGTCGGCGAGCACTTCCTCGAATACGGCTCTCCGGTCCCGGGCGTCGAAGCTGATCACGATGTCGAAACGCAGGGTCTTCGGTTCCTTTATCAGGTAAAAACCGTGGAGCTGCCGGACAAATTCATGGGAAAAGGCGATCTCCTCCACCTGCTTCTTTGCCCGGATAACCTCCTCATCCTTTGTATTCACGGAGTACACGCCGATCGCCGTGAGGATGACATGATGCTCCTGGTATACCTTCGTCATGATCTCGCGCAGCAGCTGGTCCAGCTGCGCCGCCGAATAGGTATCCGGGACCTCGATGTGGACGGAGCCGTTCCAGGAATCGGGACCGTAATTGTTCAATACCAGGTCGTAAGCCCCCTGCACATCCGGAAAGCTCAAGACCGTTTTCTTGATCCCCGAGGCCAGCTCAACGTCGTTGCGCTCCCCGAGGATCTGGGAGATGGTGTCCCGCAGCATTTCGATGCCGGATTTGATGATAACCAGGGAGATGATCGCGCCGAGCCAGGCTTCCAGGGAGATATGGAAAAGCAGGAAAACGCCCGCCGCGACCAGGGTGGACGCCGAAATGACGGAGTCCAGGGTGGCGTCCTGGCCGGAGTTTATGAGGGAATCCGAATTTACCTTGACGCCGACGCCCTTCACATAGCGCCCCAGCAGGATCTTCACCACGACCGCGACGGCCACGATGATCAGGGAGACCGTGTTATACTCCGGCGTTTCCGGGTGAACGATCTGCTTGACGGATTCCACCAGGGAGGTGACGCCCGCATACAGCACGATCACGGAAATGATCATGGCGCTCAGGTATTCGATGCGCCCGTAGCCGAAGGGATGCTTTTTATCCGGTTCCTTGCCCGCCAGCTTCGTACCAACGATGGTTATGAGCGAGCTTCCCGCGTCGGAAATATTGTTGACCGCGTCCAGAACGATGGCGATGGAATGGGTCATCAGGCCGATCACGGCTTTGAATCCGGCGAGAAACACATTGGCGATGATGCCGATGATGCTGGTCTTTACGATGGTTTTTTCCCGGGACGCTTCCACTTTATCCATAGGCTTCTCCTTTGCTGACCGCTTTCATTCTCATTTTCTCTCAGTCTGCGCCGGGGTCCTTGTAGAACTCGTCGTTCAGGTCCCCGAAGCCGGCCCAGGTGGAAAGCTCAAAGATATTCATGGAGATATTCGTGCTCTTTGTGCCCGCCACCTCCTCGATGGCCTTCATCACGGCCACCGCGAACTCCTTCTTCGCATGGTATTCCACGCGGCTGAAATAGCGGGCGTCCACAAAAGCGAAATTCTCCTGCTTCGCCCCGAAGGCATAAAACTGCCGTCCGTCCTCGATCTCTGCCATCAGCATATAGGGCTCCTTGCCGGGGATATTCCGCAGGGCTTCCCCCAGCTTCTCATACAGGCTCTGCCGCTGCTCCTCCGTCAGCTTTTTGGACAGGCTCACGCGCATATAAGGCATGTTCTTTCTCCTTTCTTCTTCCGGCGGCTCCTCCCGCCGCCCGGTGAACGGTTCCGTCGGGGGCTGCCCTTATTCCTCCGGGATGTCCCAATAGATGCTGGGCATGCTGGTGAGGATCTTCCATTCCTCTTCATAGGGGGTCGGCAGCGTGTCGAAGGGGTCCCCCTTTTCGTTGCTGTCGCCATAGGCCGAGACCATGTAGTTCTCACGGACGTTGAAGCAGACGCCGACTTCCAGAAGGCGCTCGATGTCCTGGAGCAGCAGGATCCCGCCGCCGCCCTGATCGTGGCCCGGCGAACGGCGGCACATGATCTCCTCCGCGAAACAGAACAGGTTCAGATTCTCCTTGATCCACACGTGGAAGCAGGGTTCTTCGAAGATGGGATAATAGGTCTCCCGCTGCCGGAAGGCTTCAATGGATTCTTCGGCTTCCGCCCGGTCTTCGGGATTCGGGCTTTCCAGGAGGTATTTCATCCGGTTGCGCTGCGTCTCCACCGGCGTCAGGCCATCGCCGGTGCTGGCGCGGATCGCCTTCGGCGTGTGGTAGATATGCTGGAGGACATGGCCGGGATTATAGTGCCAGAAGATATGGCCGCCCACCATGCGGGCGCTGAGATGATGCCGGAAGGCCGGAAGCGGGAGGCCGGGCACGTCGATGGCCCCGAAGGAAGGCGTATTGCGGACAAGACGCTCCAAGTCCTTATCATAGCGCCGCTCCATGATATCCACCGTGACCAGCCGCTGCTCCGTGTCCAGGATCCAGTTATAGGAGACCCGGCCATCCTCCTCCGGAAGACAAACGTTCACCAGATAAGTGGTGTCGTCCCCCTTCAGGCAGTGATATTCGTCCGTCCTGGGCGGCTTTCCGCCCTCCGACCATTGCAGGCTTTTTTCATCGGAAAAGCTGAGCGCATAATCCGATCCGTTATCCATGACGAGGCGGAAGCCTTTTCCTGCCAGCTCATAGCAGTAGGGACCCTTATACTGACTCAGCCCATAGAATTTTCGATTGACCTTGCCCATATATGCCTCCTTTGTATTTCCGGAAAAAGAGATCGTTTCCGGCTGCGCCGCTTTTCTTTATTCTAGTTTACTCCAGCCCCGGGAGTCAAGAGGCTAGAGGATCCGGCGGCTGTTTTCAGCTGCTGGGAGCTTTCCGCAGACGACTTTAATTGACTTTCTTCCCTACGGATTCTATAATAAACATATCAATATGAAGGAGATGTTCCAAAATGGATTTAACTTCTCTGATGAAGACGATGCTCAGCTCGGACAGCATCGCACAGATGAGCAAGAAGACCGGCACCAGCACAGACGAGGTCAAATCCGTGCTGCTTTCCGCGCTGCCCGCCATGCTCAGCGGCGTCCAGGGGCAGGCCAACAACCAGGAAACCGTGGCGGGCTTTGCCGGCGCGCTGGATTCCCATGCGAAGGACGACACCAGCGATATTTCCGCCTTCCTCTCCCATGTGGACATCAAAGACGGGGAAAAGATCGTCGGCCACCTCCTGGGCGGGGATAAGGCCGCCACCACCAAGGCGGCGGCGACCAAGGCCGGGCTCAGCAACGCAGCCACCGGCAAGATCCTGGGCGCTGCGGCTCCCCTGCTGATGAGCCTGCTGGGCCAGCAGTTCACCCAGGCAGCCCAGGCCCAGCCCCAGTCCCAGAATGTGCAGCCCCTCGGCAGCCAGCAGGCGGCTCCCTCCGGCATCGGTCTCCTCGCCGGCCTCCTGGGCGGCGGGCAGCAGCCCAGCGCAGCGCAGCAGAGCGCGCCCCAGGCCTCCGGCCTGGGTGGTTTGCTGGGCAGTCTCCTGGGCGGCGGGCAGCAGCCGCAGCAGCAAGCGTCCCAGCAGCCGCAGCAGAGCGCAGGAGCCAACCCCCTCGGCAGCATGGTGGGGAGCATGTTCGGCAACGTGGACGTCAACTCCCTGCTTGCCGGCTTCCTGGGCGGCAAATAACATACAGAAGGATCAAACGTCCTGAGAAATCTCTCGATTTCTCAGGACGTTTATTATGCTGCGGCTGCCCGGCTTCACAGCGCCGCCATGATCTCCGGGCTCGTTTTGCCCTGGGCGCTCATGGCCATCACCCGTTCCAGGACCGGCTGGGCGTGGGCGAAAAACGCCTTGAGCCCCGGGCACAGCCAATACTGCCCCGGCTGCCCCTCCGCGCTGAGGCCGAAGCGGTCCTTGGGGCAGCCCCCGTTGCAGAAGCGGAGATAGGGGCACGCCCGACACTCGTCGGTCAGCTTTTCCCGTTTCCCAAGCCCGAAGGCGCGCTGGAATTCTCCCCCAGCCATCCGGGCCAGGCTGCCCTCGTGCAGGGTCCCCAGCCGGTGCTCCGGATCGACGAAGTGGTCGCAGGAATACACCGCCCCGTCCTCTTCCGCGATGAGCACATGGCCGCAGGTGGGGCTCATCCAGCACAGGCTGGCCTGGCCGCCCGCCATGATCCGGGCCATCTCGGCAAAGAGCTGCACATCCAGGACCCCCAGATCGTGCCTCACCCATTCGTCGAACACCGCCGTGAGGAAACGCCCGTAGCCCTCCGGGGTCACGGAGCCGGGAGCGGCGCCGCCCCGGGCGTCGCGGATGACCACCGGGATGAACTGCACCCAGATACACCCCGTATCCCGCAGGGCGCGGTAGACTTCCAGGGGCTTTTCCTGGGAGACGGCGTTCACCGTGCACAGCAGGTCCGGCTCCACGCCGGTCTCCCGCAGCCGCCGGATGGAGGCGCTTACCCGCTCGAAGGTCCCCGCCCCATTGGGGAGACGCCGGTTCAAATCATGGACTTCCATGCTCCCGTCGATGCTCAGGCCCACGTCGAAGCGGTTCTCCTTCAGGAAGCGGCACCAGCCCTCGTTCAGGAGCAGGCCGTTGGTCTGGAGATTGTTCCAGGCCTCCCAGCCCTTGGGCAGGTATTTCTTTTCCAGCTCCAGCGCCTTCCTGTAGAAATCCAGCCCGGCCAGGGTGGGTTCGCCGCCGTGCCAGGTGAAGGACACGACAGGCCCGGGAGAGGCGGCGACGGTCTGGCGGATCAGCTTTTCCAGCAGGTCGAAGCTCATGCGGGTCTGCTTTTTGTTCTCGGAGTATTTCCCCTTGTCCAGATAGTAGCAGTAGGCGCAGCGCATGTTGCAGCGGGAGCCCACGGGCTTGGCCATGACGGCCAGGGGCGTCTCCGGCACTTCCGACCGCATGTCAGGTCCCCTTCAGATGCTTGTCAAAGAAGTCCAGCACCTTGTTCCAGGAGTCCATGGCCTGCTCCTGCCGGTACATGGGCCGGTCATAATACCAGATGCCGTGCCCCGCGCCGTCATAGCGGTGGAACTCATAATCTACCCTCTGTTCCTTGAGAACGGCTTCCAGGGCGTCCACATCCTCCGGGGTGGGGAACTTGTCCTCGTTGCCGAAAATGCCCAGCAGGGGGCACTCGATCCCATCCGCATAATCGACGGGAGCCACGGGCTGCTTCGGATTCAGCCGCTCCGGCGGGCAGACCACGCCGCCGCCCCAGCAGTCCACCGCCGCGTCCACGCCCTTCAGGGTGGCCGCCGCCAGGAAGGTATGCCGCCCGCCGGAGCACATGCCGATGACGCCCGCCTTGCCGCTGGCATTGGCCTGGCTGCGCA
Source organism: Oscillospiraceae bacterium (assembly GCA_902795345.1). Taxonomy (GTDB): domain Bacteria; phylum Bacillota; class Clostridia; order Oscillospirales; family Oscillospiraceae; genus UBA1774. The sequence goes on along the minus strand of CADBKO010000012.1, from coordinate 28,989 downwards.
GGAAGCGGAGAGAGGCGTCCACGTCGCCCATCACGTCCTTGTCGGACACGCCCCCGTCGTTCATGGCCTTTCGGGAAACCTCGGCAGGGGTCCCGTCCCCGTATTCCTCATAGATGTTGGGGCACACCACGGCATAGCCATGGGCGGTGAAGCGGCGGGAAGTCTCCCGGCACCACTCGTCCCAGCCCGGCATGTGGGGGATCAGGACGATGCCGGGGAACTTCTCCACGCCCAGGGGCCGGGAATAGTAGGCGTGGATGGGCTTTCCGTCGTGGCCGGTGATGCCCACCGTCTCCGCGATCATGCCCTCATATTCAAACACCCGTCTGCTGTTCCACATGATTCTCACTCCTTTTCTATTTCCATTTTCTCCTACCTGCTGTTTATAGTGGCATATATTCAAAGAACAGGTCGTATTTCTCTGCGTTCTACATTCTATCCGGGCTTGTGTTGCAGATCACCGCGCGGAATGATAGCGGGCGGCTTTGAGGAATATACCAGTTTCTGGCCGCTTTGTTTTCCACACAGAGAAGTGCGCGATAGTGCGTCCAGGTCAATTCGGTACGCAGTGCGTTCCAAATTGGAAATGTGAGATACTTCTCTTTGTGATAGAGCAATCAAGCATCTTTCGCAATATCAGAAAGGATAATTAATACAAACTATATTCCAATATTCAGTATAGCATATGAGCCATCATAATTCAATTTCCTAAAAATCAGAATTGTATAGGGGCAAAAGAGTTTTCCCTCTGTCCCTACATACCTAAAAAAGATTTCGCGCAAAAAGACAAACTTACCCTAAAAGCTGGCTCTTTCGTAACTATTCCACAGCCTATTTCGCAAAATCAATAATTTTTCAAAAATGCGAAATAGAAGCGCACCATTCACACTCAGTACCTATAAGCCACCCGGTACTGTTCCTTCTGTTGCAAAACACTATTTCGGGAAAGCGCGTTGCAAGCGTGCTGCAAAGACGGATCGGCAAAAACATGCCCGCAAGCCCTTGAGAATAAAGGGTTTGCGGGCACTTGTCAGCCATGCGGTATTATTCCCGCTCTTTCATTTTTGATCGATCTCAGCCTTCGGAGACCATCCTCGCCAGAATGGTGAAGGCGTTGCGGCACCAGGTACCGCCGGGGAAGCTGCCGTCCCCGTTGATGGGATCCAGGTAGTGGGGGAAGCCCTTTTCCATCAAAGCGCCCAGGTAGCGGTCGATGATGAGCTTGGCCTCCTCCTTCTTGCCGCCCTCCCAGAGGCCGGTGAGGATGAAGACCTCGCCCGGAGGGCTGATGGCCCCGGAGCCCATCCGCGTGCCGATCATCTCGAAGTAGTCGCTCTGGATATCCTCGCTGGCGATGCCGTAGGGGGTCAGGAGGTGGTCCTCCCGCATCAGGTCCGCAGTGAGCTTGTCCAACACGTCCTTGGGCAGGCGAGACCCCAGGATCAGGGGGATATAGAAGAGGCTGGAGCCGGTAAATACGGGCTCGTGGGTGTACTGCTTCAGGCAGACGAAGTGTTCCCCGGTCCACATCTTGTCCAGCATCCTGTCCAGCAGGTCCTTGCTCATTTTATACCAGCCGTCGATCTCCTCCTGAGGCTTGCCCAGGAGCTTGGCCAGGTCGCCCTGGACCTCGAAGTTCAGCACCTCGTAGGCGCAGAGATCCGGGGTGGCCATGGGCACGCCGTCCATGTAAGCGGTGATCTCGTCGAAGCCGGTGCCCGTGCCGGTGTCGAAGCCGGGAAGACCGTCCTTGTCGTCGTCCCGGTATTTCATGAACCACATGGCCCACTTCCCGGCGCCCTCATACAGCTTTTCCAGGTCCTCCCGGGGCCACTCCCTGCCGATGTCGTGATGGGACATGACGTTCTTGAGGGCCCAGCCGTAGATGGGGGGCTTGATGCCGCCGGTGGCCAGCTGCGTCTCGTCGTAGCCGTCCGCCAGCTGACCGTCCGCGCCCTGGCGCTCCAGGGGGGCCATGAGCAGGCTGCGGGACAGGTCGGGGATATCCTGGAGGGCCACGCCGTTCTGCACCAGCTGCCACTGGGAGACCATGATGCCGGGGAACATCTGCATCATCCAGCGGGGGGTGAGGTCCGTGGGCGCCACCAGCATGGTCCACAGGTCATAGGCGGTCTCCTCCGCCTTGCGGGCATAGGGCTCCGCCAGCTTGGGATACTTGGCCCAGAAGGCTTCCCAGTCCGCCAGCATGTCCGCCTTGCCCTGGGCGTAGGTGCCGTAAGGCGCCGGCGTCGTGACCATATAGGGGAATTCGTCCACGGCCAGGGTGAAGCGTCCGTCCGGGCCGGGGGTGGTGAAGCCGTCGATGCCGGCGACCCGGAAGTCGTACCAGTTCCAGCTGTTCTTGAAGGTGAAGCCGGAGCCTTCCAGCCCCTTGAAGCACAGGGGAGAGGAACTCTGGGGGATGCTCTCCCAGGCCCCGTCCTGCCGGGGGCGCAGGGACTCATAGTTGGTGGCGCTGCGGGTCCACTCCAGGCCCATGCCCGGATCGCCCTCCGACATGAGACGGCTGGCGCTGGCCCAGGTAAAGCGGATATCCCCGTGGCGGGTGTGGAGCACCAGCTCCGCGGGGCCGATCTGCTGGGTGGCGAAGGGCACCCGCCTGCCCTCGAAGGTGGCGTAGATGCGGAACAGCCTGCTCCCGTCGTCCGTCTGGCTGTGGACGCGGTTGCCCCGGCAGGTGGTGAGGGTCAGGGTGCCCTTGCCGTATTTCACGTTGTCGATGCTCAGTGCCATAAAAGCCCCGGCCCGGGAGAACTTGTAGGTGGTCACGGGGAAATACTGGGGGGCGTTGCGGAAGAAGGGGTCGCAGGAGACGGCGGTCACCCGCTCCCGGATGTGCTTGGCCTGCTCGATCTCATCCACCATGGCGATGGCGAAATCCGCATAGGAGATGTAGCTCTGGCCCATCCGGTTGAGGATCACCACGTCCCCGCCCAGGGTGTAGCTGCCGCTGCGCGCCCCGTTGGGGTCAAAGCTGCCGGCGGGGCTGAAGAAGGTCCAGTTCATATCGGAGGCCTGGAAGAGGTCCAGGGCCTCCTTGGCCGCCTGGGGCACTGCCCGGAAGGGCTCCGGGATGCCGTCCACCACGCGCTTCGTCTTCGTCTCGTCCGTGAACAGGCTGCCATAGCCGCCGATGGTGAGGAAGCGCACGTCGGGCAGCTCCCTGCCGATGGCGATGAGGAGCTTCGCCGCGTCGATATGCTCCTTCTCCTTCCCCGGCACGTCGTAGGGGGTGCCGAAGGCGTTCACCACCGCGGCAAAGCCCTTCAGGTCGGCGGAAGTGAGATCGAACAGGCTCTTTGCCAGGACGGCGCAGCCCTTGGGGACACGGTCCTCGCTGCCGGGCTTCACGATGGCCGTGACCTCGTGGCCCCGGTCCAGAGCCTCCTTGGCGATGAGACTGCCCGCCTTCCCGGCGGCGCCGATGACTGCGATCTTCATGGAAATACCTCCTCTATATTTTATTCGTATTGATCTTGCAAGGATTGACGGCGCCGGAGGCGATCAGCCCAGGGGCAGCTCCACGACCTCCGCCATTTTGGTCAGGCACATCTCGATCTGGCCGGAAATATCCTCCACCAGCTTCTCCGTGATGTCCTCGTTCTTCTCCTGCTCCAGCTTTTCATACAGGCCGGCCTTGACCTCCCTGCTGATGCGGTCTGCCCTGGTGCGCAGATAGCTCTTGGGCATCAGCTTTCGCATGGGCTTGGGCACGTTCATCCGAAGGAAAGCGCCCTGCATCTGCTCCCTGCCCAGGGCGAGCACCAGGGCGGATACCACAAAGCCGATCAGGATGCCTTGCACGCCGGTTGCGATGAGGGCCAGGCCTCCCCCGCCGCACAGGAGCCCCACCACCACGGATACGATGGCGTCGATCAGCCAGGTCATTTCCCGGATGGCAAAGAGGTCCTTTGCCTCCACATGGATATCTATGTCCGAGAGGGACAGATAGGACGTCAGGTTCAGGGCCGTGAAGGGCACGTTATGGCGGACGCAGACGGGCATGGTGTATTCCTCCAGGCCGGCGGAGACCTTTTTCAGCCAGGCGGCCACGTTCTTTCCCAGCAGCTCCCTGCCCTCGTCCGAATGTAAATAGGCGTCGATATCCTTTTCCAGGATCGCGTCGATCTCCTCCAGCCGTTCAATGGAGCCGTCCCGCCAGCGGTCTATGACCGGAATGGCCACATGCTCCAGGATCGGGTCCACGATGCTGTCCACCGTGCTCCGGTACAGCTCGTCGATATGCCGTTCCACCACGTCCTCCACCGCCGTTGACTCGATCAGCTGCGCGATCTCCGACTTGAAATCCCGCAGCTCCTCATCAATGAGCCCGCACTGCGCAAGCCCCTTGGCGACGGAATACTCCGGCTCGCTGCCGCAGATGACCACCGCCTCCGGGAACACCTCCCGGCACCACTGCCGCAGCTCCTCCATGCGGGACACGCCCCCCGTCATGAAGATCAGCTCGGGCTGGCGTTCGGAGATGCTCTCCCGGACCTGTCGGAGGCTGTCGGTGAACACGCTGCGGAAGGATCTGCCGTCCAGGCGGTCCACCTTTTTGTTGAGGAGCCTGTCCGCGATCGCGGGGCTCATGGTCAGCTTCAGCTTGATCGGGATGAGCTGGGTGCGGAGGCTGATCGTCTGGGTCAGCGGTTCGCTTTGCCAATATTCCACATCGGAATAGTATTTCTCCTTCAGGCGGCGGGCGGCAAACTCACAGTAGGTGCGCCAGGCCTCGTTTTCCGCAAAGACCCGGCGTATCTTCTCCGGGTCCGGCGAAGCTGCGACCGCCTCCTCCAGCAGGATCTCGTCCATGATGCCGCCTCCCAGCGCCACCTCGCCCCCGGTCTTCAGCTCCACCTCTTTGCCGCTCATGATATAGGCGAAATCGGTGGTGGAGGAACCGACGTCCACCACCAGCACCGGCTTCGACAGGATATCGTAGCCCACCTGCAGGTGCTTCGACCGGCAGGCGCTCACCAGGGCGGCCCGGGATTCCGACACGACCTTCAGCGGGGGATAACCCGCGCTCTCGAAAATGCCCCGGTATTCCTCCCGGGCGGCCTTGTCCCACCCGGCGGGACAGCCGACATAAAAGCATTGGTCGTCACCCCGCACCAGGTCCCCGGTCAGGAGCAGCTCCCCCAGCACCCCCGCCGCGAAGCTCTTGATGTCGTTCCTCGCGCCGCTCTCCGTCAGGAAGCGGCTCTTGAACCGCAGCTTCCGGACCAGCACCTCCGGATCGTAGCAGGCGCCCTCCCCGATCAGCAGCTGCCCGTCCCGCTTCATGGCATAGGCCGTGATGAAGCTGCCGGCCTCCCGGACGGGTATCACCTCCGGCGAAGCGCCCTCCCCCTTGATGATCCTGGTGACGGCGCTTTCCGCGTCCCCCAGGTCAAATCCGTAAAATCGTTCCATCATGCATCCCTTCCGGCGGAAGCCATGCCCTTCTTCAGGAGTTTGCCGTCCGCCACCAGGGCGGGCCGGATGGTGCCCCCGGAAAAAGCCGGCATCATATCGAACCAGCCGCTGTTGCTGACCGTTTCGGTCTCTTTGCTCCCGCTTCGCCGAAGGACGTCCGCGGTCCAGTCCACCACTTCCACATTCTTTTTATGGAGGTAGAAGCGGATCTGGGCGATCTCCTCCTCGGCCTGGTCGTCCTCGCCCCGCCTGCCGTAAGCGTCCTCCAGCAGCCGGGCCAGCAGCTCCAGCTCCGCGCCGTCCAGGGCCGAGGCCTGTTCTCTCAGGCGCGCCTTTTCCTCCTGCCTGGCGGCGCTTCGGACCTCCTCCAGCTGCTTGTCCATGACCAGGATCACAGACAGGAGGCGGTTGTATATAAGGGTCGCGTCCAGCGCTACCTCCGCGTGCAGCGTCTCCTTCGCCGCCCCTTTCCCGCCCCGGAGCAGCATGCCCGCGAAGAACAGCGCCGCAGACGCCAGCAGCGGCACGCCCGCCAGCACCCAGCGGGGCGGCAGACCGCCGGAGTCCGGCGACGCGTAGGAGGCCAGCAGCAGCGCGCCGGCCACCGTGACGGCGGCGGCGATCAGCCCCAGGGCCAGGAGCAGAAGGCCCCCCTTGGACACCCGCTTTTTGTCGGGAGAAGTATTGCCGTATTCCGTCCTGCCGTAGATCTTCGTCTCTCCGGCGCTGTCCGCCAGGGAGCAGGCCGCTTTCGCCGTCTGGATCATGCTGTCGGCCGCCGCCCGGACGCGGGCATCCTCCTCCTGATCGTTGAAGGTGTATAAAATGCGGTCCAGCTCTGCATTCATGGCGCGGACCGCCGACGCAGCATCCGCGCCGCTGACCGCCGACATGAGGCGCTCCTTATTCTGTTCAAACAGTGTTTGCAGTGTCATGCAAGATCCTCCAGCGGGAAGAATCCCATTCTTTTTACTCCATCATATCATATTCGGGCGGGAAATAACAGATGGAACCGTCTTTCCGCCGGTTTCTTCACCCCGCCCTTCCGCCGGGAGAAGGGCCGCAGGCAGGGAAAGCCCGGCCTTGATGGGCCGGGCTTTCCTTATGGGCAGAGGGTATCACTTCACAAAATCCTCGTAGAACTCGGCATAGACCTCCGGAAGGATGGCGGCCAGGTTCGTGAATTCCTTGATGTTGTGGTGCAGCAGGGCCTTGACGGGTGCGAGGGTGGGGAATTTCATGCCGTCGGGCAGGGCCTTGACCATTTTCCCGTTTTCCACCTTGTAGCCAAAGAAGAAGCGGGTGCGGAGCTCGCAGCCGCCGGGCGTCGGGCGGAAGAAATGGACCATGTTGCCTGCGGCGGAACAGACGATGGTGCCGTCAAACTTCGCCAGCTTCTCCTTGCTGAAGCCGATGTCCGCGGGGTTGCAGAACGTGATCTTCAAGGGCTGCTTTCCCATGTTGCAGTCTTCCTCGATGTCATGGGTGGTGTTCCACAGGCGCTCCCGCAGGGAGAGGGACTTGTTGAGGGCGATCTCCGGATTCATGGTCTGGCAGTAGTAGTGCTGATCCCGGTTCCAGATCTTGTAGCGCATGGATTCGATGGGGTGCCAGGCAAACCAGAAGTCGAACATCTCCACGGTGGCCCCCGGGAACTCGGTCAGGTTGGCAAGGATGGCGCAGCCGTCGGGAAGATAGCCGTAGCCCAGCTCCACGGGCATATAGCCGGGGTCGAAGAGATTGTCCAGATGCAGCGCGCTCTCCTCCTCGGGGAAATCCACGGGTTCCTGGGTCTGCGCATACTTGGCGGGATCCGGCTCGACCATATCCCTCATGAAATACTTGTAAAGCGGTCCGTTTCTTTCTTCTTCCGTGATCGGTACCATGTGGTATCTGCTCCTTTCCTTTCATTTTGATTTGCTTTCAGGATAGCATAAAACCGCCGGAAAGTCCACCGGCTTCGGCCCGGGCGGGGCTTCCCGCGCTCCGCTTGTCCCCATGCTTTTCCTGTGCTAGAATAGGCGCGGAATACAAGCGACAGGAAAGGAACTGCGGAAATGAACAAGCTGTCTCTGAAAAAGTACACGGATTTCCTTATGAAGGAAACCGAGACCCTGCTGAACATCGACTCCCCCACCGGCTACACGGAAGAGGCGGCGGCCTGGGTGCTGGAGGAATTCCGGAAGCTGGGCTTTGAGGCAAAGCGCACCAACAAGGGGGGCGTGCTGGTCTCCTTCGGCGGCGCGGACCGGGAAAACGGCCTGCTCCTGGAAGCCCATCTGGACACCCTGGGCGGCATGGTGGCGGAGATTAAGGGCAGTGGGCGGCTCCGGCTCACCAATCTCGGCGGCATGAATCCCAATAACGCCGAGACGGAGAACGTGCGTGTCGTGACGAAATTCAGCGGCGTCTATGAGGGCACCTTCCAGCTGTGCAACGCCTCCATCCATGTGAACGGCGAATACAACAGCACAAAGCGGGACTGGGACACCTGCGAGGTCGTGCTGGACGAGGACGTGGGCTCGAAGGAGGACGCGGAAAAGCTGGGCATCGCCGTGGGGGACTTCGTCTGCTTCGAGCCGAATGTGCGGATCACGAGATCCGGCTATATCAAATCCCGCTTCCTGGACGACAAGCTGAGCGTGGGCATCCTTCTCGGCTTCGCCAGGTACATCCGGGAGAAGCAGATCACGCCGAAGCGGGCCCTCTATGCCCATATCACGGTGTTCGAAGAGGTGGGCCACGGCGGCAGCGGCACTGTGCCTGCGGGCTGCACCGAGGCCATCTCCGTGGACATGGGCTGCGTGGGCGAGGGGCTGGCGTGCACGGAAAAGCAGGTCTCCATCTGCGCCAAGGACAGCGGCGGGCCTTACAGCTACCCGGTGGTGAAGGGGCTGATCGAGGCGGCGAAGCGCAGCGGCGCGGATTACGCCGTGGACGTCTACCCCCACTACGGAAGCGACGTGGAGACCACGCTGGAGGCGGGCCACGACCTGCGCCACGGCCTGATCGGCGCGGGGGTCTACGCCTCCCACGGCTATGAACGGAGCCACCGGGACGGGGCGGAAAACACTCTCCGTCTCCTCATCGCCTACGCGCTGTGATCCGATGACGCGGCTTCGGGGACGCTGAGAAATGCAGCGTCCCCGTAAATGCCCGCTCTGGCTTGCCATGCCGGAAATCAGTTGAAAATCCCCTGCCGTTGTGGTATGATTCCTAAAATCGGTAAAGGCAACACCGCATAATCCTGGTGCGCAGATTGCGCAGTCAGAATTTTCGTCAGATTGGCCAAAAACCGCAGGTAATACTTTGTGTATTACCGAGGATTTTTGGGCGATGTGACGGATTATTATGCAAGCAAGATGCGTGCCGTGGATTATGCGGTGTTGCCTAATCAGTGCCGATAATTCCGAATTGCGGAAACGAGGGAATAACCATGGACGAGAAAAGAAAAGTCATATTCAGCGGCATCCAGCCCAGCGGCGAACTGACCCTGGGTTCCTATATGGGCGCCATCCGCAACTGGGTGGAGCTCAGCGAGACCTATGACTGCTACTACTGCATCGTGGACGAGCACGCCATCACCGTGCGGCAGAACCCTGCGGACCTGCGTCGGCGGGCCCTGAGCCAGCTGGCCCAGTATATCGCCTGCGGCCTGGATCCCCAGAAAAACACGCTCTTCATCCAGAGCCATGTGCCCGCCCACGCCCAGCTGGGCTGGGTGCTGGACTGTTATACCATGTTCGGCGAGTTGAGCCGCATGACCCAGTTCAAGGACAAGTCCGCCAAGAACGCGGAGAACATCAACGCGGGCCTTTTCACCTACCCCGCTCTCATGGCGGCGGACATCCTGCTGTACCAGACGGACCTGGTGCCCGTGGGGGACGACCAGAAGCAGCATGTGGAGCTCTGCCGGGACATCGCCATCCGCTTCAACGGCGTCTATGGGGACGTGTTCACCCTGCCGGAGCCCTTCATCCCCAAGACCGGGGCCCGGATCATGAGCCTCACCACCCCGGAGAACAAGATGAGCAAATCCGACAAGGACCCCGGCGGCTGCATCTATATCATGGAGAAGCCGGAGGACATCCTCCGCTCCTTCAAGCGGGCCAAGACCGACTCCGACACCGTCAACTGCGTCCGCTACGACCCCGCCGCCAAGCCCGGCGTGGCCAACCTGATGCAGATCTATTCCTGCGCCTCCGGCCTCAGCTTCGAGGAGATCGAGCGCGAGTTCGAGGGCAAGGGCTACGGCGACTTCAAGACCAGGGTGGGCGAGAGCGTGGTGGAGCTGCTGCGGCCCATCCGGGAGAAGGCCGAGGACCTGATGAAGAACAAGGATTACCTGACCGCCGTCTACCGGGAAGGCGCGGATAAAGCGGCTTCCGTCGCCAACCGCACCCTGCGGAAAGTCTATAAGAAAGTCGGTTTCGTGGAGCGGTAAGCGCCGCGAAATGGAGTAACGTATGACGACACCCATTGACATCAGGCTGCTGGTGACGGCCCTGGCCTCCCTGGCGACCGCCCTGGTGATGAGCTTCGCCGCCACACCGCTGGTGAAGATCTTCGCCCAGAAGGTGGGCGCTATGGACGTGCCCAAGGACGGGCGGCGGATGCACGACCATCCCATCCCCCGTCTGGGCGGCCTGGCCATGTTCCTGGGCTTTCTGCTGGCGACCCTGATCTTCTCCCAAATCGACGTCCAGGTGCGAGGCATGCTGCTGGGCTGCGTGGTGGTGGTGGCCGCCGGGGTCATCGACGACATAAGCCCCCTCAAGTGGTGGACGAAGCTCATCCTGCAGCTGGTCGCCGCCGGCATCGCCGTGGGCCACGGCATCCGCATCGAGGTCTTCACCAACCCCAACCTGTTTTCCGAGGGTTGGCTGATCCTGGGCTGGCTCAGCGTGCCCATCACCATCCTCTGGATCGTTCTGGTGACCAATTCCGTCAACCTGATCGACGGGCTGGACGGCTTGGCCGTGGGGGTCAGCGGCATCGGAAGCGTGGCTATGCTGGTGATTGCCCTGCTGGTCAGCGAAGGGAACGTAGCCATCATCATGGCGGCCCTGGCGGGCGCCTGCCTGGGCTTCATCCCCTATAACCTCAACCCGGCCAAGATCTTTGCCGGGGATACGGGGGCCCTGCTGCTGGGCTATGTGCTGTCCACCATGTCCGTCATCGGCATGTTCAAGACCTACGCCATCATCTCCTTCCTGCTCCCCTTCCTGGTGCTGGCCCTGCCCCTTTTCGACACCATCTTTGCCATCCTGCGCCGGATCTGCCACGGGCAGAACCCCATGCAGGCGGACCGGGGGCATGTCCACCACCGGCTCATCGACATGGGCCTCAGCCAGAAGCAGGCTGTGGCCATCCTCTACTGCATCAGCACCGTGTTCGGCCTGGCGGCTGTGGTGCTGGCCACCAACGGGCGGGTGAAAGCCCTGGTGGTGGCCCTGGCCTTTATGTTCATCATCTCCATCGCCGCCTTCGTCTACTCCGGCAGCCACCGGCACCATGACCCCGGCGGCGAAGCGCCGAAGGACGCGCCCGACGAAGCGCCGAAGGACGGCGGCGGGGACAAAGCCCCATGAAAGCCCGACGCTTGCTTGGCGTGCTTGGCGCGCTGGTGCTGGTCGCCGCGGTGGTGCTGCTGGCCCTGCGCTTCGGCTGGTTCAGCACGGCCACGGCCCCGGTGATCCTGCCGGACACCACCGCCCTCCCCACCGGCGCCGGTGAGGGCGGGATCGGCGGGGCTACCCTGGCGGAAGTGACGCCGGAGACGGTGCAGGCCGTGGTGCGCACCCTGGCCCGGCCGGACAGTTACAGCCGCAGGCTGCTGGTCAGCAGCTATTGGGAAGACGGCGGTCAGTCCTGGCTGATCCAGGTCTGGCAGAAAAACGAGGCCACCCGCATCCGCCTCACCTCCCCGGAGACCGGCGACGCGGACAAGAACTGCCTGCTGCGGGACGGGGAGCTGTGCATCTGGTACGGCGACGGGCCGGAGGTGTTCCGCTCCGAGGCGGCCCAGCAGCTGTCGGCGGACATCCTGCAGATGATCCCCAGCTACGAGGACCTGCTGCAAACCGACCCGGCGCAGATCGAGGACGCGGGCTACGTCAACCTCTACGGCACCTGGCGAATCATGGCCGCCGTCCGGGAAAAGCCGACGGACTACCTGATGGTCTATTATATCTCCATCGACACGGGCCTTCTGGAGGCCGCGGAACGGCGGGACGGGGACAAGGTCATCTATCGCCTGACCTCCGAGCAGGCGGACCTGGCCGCGCCGGGGGACGAAATGTTCCTGCTCCCCGGGGAAGAACTCACAAACTCATAACCACAAGGGCGGAGAGAAGGATCAGGATCTCTTCGTCCTCTTTTTCCAGCCAGATCAGGAACAGAATGAGGATCAGGATCAGATCCCCCGTTTCCAGCTTCCCCGGCAGGTTCAGTCCGCCGGGCTTCGGCGGAGGAGGCGGCGGAAGCGGCGCGCCGGGTTCCGGCGGCTCCCCGCGGGCCCGGAGATAGCGGTTATACATCCTGTCCTCCCAAGCCGGGGGACCCGGGCCCCTGCCGGGCCGTGCCCGGCAGCAGCTCCGGCAGCACGCTCCGGGCGGCCCGGACGAAACGGGCCACCCGCAGGGCTTTTTCCAGCCGCTCCCGCCGCTCCGGCTGGAGCCAGGGGCCCAGGGCCGCCACCAGCTTCGTAGCCTCCGAGGGCGCGCCGTAAGCCCCCATCACCTTCCCCAGCATCTCCGTGAGCTTCCCTTCGCCCCCGCTGAAAAGCCCGCCCGGGCCTTCCGGCTCCGGGCCGCTTCCGAAACCGGGGCCGAGATCGGGCATGTTGCCCGACAGGGCCCCCGCTAGCTGCCGCAGCTTTTCCATGGCCGTGGGGTCGCTGAGCAGGCTGCCCAGCTTTTCCTCCAGGCCGTCCATCAGCGCTTCCCCATCATTCCGCCCAGCTGGGCAAAGAGCCTCCGACCCTCCGGGGAGGCCAGCAGCGTCTGCAGGGCTCCCTGCAGCACGGCGGCGTCCCCCTTTTCCACGGCCTGGGCCAGCGCCTTTTCATCTCCCAGCAGGCTGCGGACCTTCTGCCCGTCCCGGCTCTCCGTCAGCTTTCGCAGCTGCTCGGCGTCCAGCTTGCCGGAGGAAAGCAGCGCGGCGGCTTTCTCTTCCTCCTTGCGCATCCTCAGCACCTCCCTTCGACGGCACTCCAAAAGCATTCTATTCCGAGTATATGAAAGAGGTCCCACGATATGAACATCCTTGTCTTTTCCGATTCCCACGGGGACGTGGACGTGATGGCGGAGCTGACGGCCCGCTGGCGGCCCGACCGGGTGCTGCACCTGGGGGACCACTTCTCTGACATGGTGAAGCTGCACCTCCGCTTCCCGGAGATCCCCATGCAGGGGGTGCGGGGCAACTGCGACGCCCCCGGCAGCCCGGAAAGCCTGCGTCTGACCCTGGAGGGCGCGACCCTCCTCCTGGTCCACGGCCACCGGCAGGGAGTGAAGGAGGACCTGGAGCGGCTCTATTTCACAGCTCTGGAATCCGAAGCAGACCTGGTGCTCTTCGGCCACACCCACCGGGCGCTCCACGAGCGGGAGGGCAAGGTGGAATTCTTCAACCCCGGCAGCGTGGGCCGGGGCTGGCCCCCCTCCTACGGGCTGCTCCGCCTGGGGGAGGGCCCCATGAGTGCGGAGATCATCACCCTCTGAACGGACCGCGCTCCGGTTGCTTTCCCGGCGTTTCTGTGATATTCTGGAAGCAAAGCATATGGTCCGGTCCTTCGGGGCAGAAAGGAGAAGCAGCATGGAAAACATCCCCATCACCATCCCCTATGTCATCGATCTGGACGACCACGAGGGCAGCGGCATCCCCACCCTGATCCGCTACCACGCAAACGGCGAGCGGGAAGAGGAGATGAGCCCCGTCATGGACGGCGAGGGCCCCCACGGTCTGTTCAACGTGACGGACACCGTCATGTGCAAGATGCCCACCGGCGTCACCCCGGAGGAGGCCAGCAAAATGGCCCACCTCCACGCCTTCGGCTATGAGACCTTCTTCGTGGACAGCGGCAGCATGTACCTCTATGCCGACGGGAAACGCACCATCGTCAAAACCGGCGACATCGTCCACCTCCAGCCGGGGCAGATGCACGCCATGGCCTCCATCGAGGACGTGAAGTGGCGGGGCTTCTTCCACGACCTGGATTCCTTCGACGACGGCTGGCAGTCCACCGCCGTGACCCAGCGCATCCCCTCCGCCGCCGACGACCCGGCTTACCAGAAGGCCCGGGGCGCGAGAGATTTCCTCAAGTGCGAACAGCCGGTCTACCGGGACGTGCCTCCCGAGGAGATGGGGGCTGTGCGCAACCCCGCCCGGCCTCTGGCTACCTATGCTTTCGACGGCATGACCGCCAAGATCCTGATCCCCCGCTGGGATAACGGCGGCGTGACGGAATGTACCCTGGCGGAAATGAAGGCCGGCTTCACCTTCCGCTGGGGCTACCACCCCACCCGGGAGCAGTATTATGTCCGCAGCGGCAAAGTGAAGCTCACCGTTTTCGGGGAGGAGCACATCGCGGGGAAGGCCTGCCTGGTGAACGTGCCCAAGCTGGCCCCCTTCAGCCTGAAAGCCCTGGAGGACGCGGAGGTCTACGACGTGGGCGGCCAGACCAGGTGGTTCGCCTTCCTGCAGGATTATGAATCCGTGCGCGCCTACGACCCCGCCCGGCTGGGGGACAAGGAAGCCATGCAGGCCCTGAAGGACAAATACGGCATCCCCCTGGAATCCATGGGGATGGAATGAGCGGATTATTATAAATTGAGATAGTGGAGGACGGAAACATGGAGATCGCAACCATCAACGAAAAAGCGAAACAGTTCGAGGACGCCTACAAGCTGCGCAGCATGCCCATCGGTGTCAAGTTCCTGGAGAAGGCGGCGGACGCCCCCCAGGGCACCACCTTCCCCCTGCGGGACATGAAAAAGCACATGGCTCTCTGCCAGGCCTTCTCCTATGCCCGCATGAAGGGCATGACCATCGGCCTCACCACCCAGGACCACTGGTGCTGGAACCCCCTGATCGGCTTCGGCAACGTGGAATGTGTCCCCGGCCAGGAGCAGTTCGACGAGGTGGTGAAGTACCTGGGCATCCGGGACAAAGCCAAGGCCGAAACCTTCTTCGCCCACTTCCCCCGTCTGCCTCTGCACAAGTATGAGGCGGTGGTGATCGCCCCCCTGAAAAGGGCCGCTTTCCAGCCCGACGTGGTGATGATCTACGCCGAACCCGCCAAGGTGAACAGCATGGTCCGCTCCATCAAGGGCGTCACCGGCGACTATGTCCGCAGCATCTTCGACGGCATCGACAGCTGCGTCTACTGCACCGTCCCCTCCTTCCTGGAGAACGAGTACCGCATCACCCTCCCCGATCCCGGCGAGCGGGAGCGGGCGCGGACCCGGGACGAGGACGTGATCCTCACCGTCCCCGGCAAGCGGCTGGAGGAGTTCTTCGACTGCCTGAACCTGGGCTCCCCCTTCGGCGGCTTCAGCGACGCCATGCTGGACTGCGAGCTGGACTTCCCCCGGCCTCCCTTCTACAACAAGCTCTTCGAGCTTTGGGGCCTGGAGCAGGGCGAGGACTGGAAGCTGGGATAACGCCGTCTCCAAATCTCACCCGCTCCGACGGGCTGCGATTTGGTAAAGGGAAAAATAAGGTAGTGTGATTCCAATGAATTGGGGCCTGCCGGTCAAACCGACCGACAGGCCCCGCTGTGTTTCTCATCCCCCGTCTCTCGTCATTGCGAAGCCCCGCAAGGGGTTGTGGCAATCCGCAACTCCCGTCCAACCCCCCCGTCCTTCGTCCATCGTCCCCCGTGAACCCCTGGGGGATCTCAAGGGGGCCGCAGCCCCCTGGCCGATGGGGAGGGATTCCAAAGGGAACCGCCTTCGGGATAGGTTCCCTTTGGCGGTTTCTTTCCCCCATTTCTTTTCCGCTAAAAGAAATGGGGTCGCCCGCAGGCGAAACGCTCCCGTCCTGTCCCCGTCCCCGCCGCAGCGGGCAATCCATAGGCCCTCTGCGCATTCGCCGCTCGCCTCTGCGATTTGTTTTCCTGTCCC
The DNA here is from genome assembly GCA_902795345.1 of Oscillospiraceae bacterium. Classification (GTDB taxonomy): domain Bacteria; phylum Bacillota; class Clostridia; order Oscillospirales; family Oscillospiraceae; genus UBA1774. Next base: position 13,426 of record CADBKO010000012.1, on the reverse strand, counting down.
GTCGCCTCCGGCGGCCCTCGTCGGAGCGCACGTCGCTCGCTCCGTTTCCGCAGAACCGTGATACTGCGAAAACTACGTATCGCTCGGTGGCTCCTCCTCATCAAATCGAAACGGTTCGTTTCGATTTGAGAAGGACGTTTCGCCGGAATCTTCAAGCATCTTCGCGCGAGGGGACCCGCCGCGCAGCGGTGGGCGCGCGTTCCATTTGGGAAAAAGAGCTGCGCCATATTCCGGCGAATAAGGACGCGGCTCCGCCCCCATTGGATTCCCCACTTTTGGACGAGGGACGAGGGTTAACGGGGGGCGATGGACGAGGGCAGGAAACGTACCGGTTTATCGTTCTTCGTCCTCAAATCCACTGGATAAAAGCCGTTTTGTCCTTCCTGTTGTACCCGGCGTTTTCATAGAAACGCAGAGTGCTTTCTTCTTTTGATCCTGTCAGCAGCATCATCTTATAGCAGCCTTCGCTGACGGCGATCTGCTTTGCCCTTTCCAGGCAGGCAGTTGCCAGGCCCTGCTTCCGATAATCTGCATGGGTAACGACGTTTTCCACAAAAGCATAAGGGCTCTGCCCCCGCGTCAGGTTGGGAATGACGACGCAGGTGCAGGACGAAACGAGCTTTCCCTCCGCCTCGGCCACGATGATATGATAGTCCTTGTCTTCCACGATCCGCTTCCAGAGCGATACCAGCTTTTCATCTATGTCAGGAATACCCTTATCGTGAAGATGGGTATACAGTTCCAACAATCCGTCCCGATCATCCATTCTGATTTCACGGATAATCATTCTTTCCTCCCCTCTTCCGCATCCAAATACACTCTCGAACCGGTAGCGCCGCGCTGGCCCTGATACTTGCCGTCATAAGGCCGCAATGCCGGGGCGTCCATCCGGGCAAAGACCAGCTGGCCGACGCGGCGGCCCGCCGTCAGCTCGATGGCGCAGCGGTTGGCGTTATACAGCTCCAAGGTGATCTCTCCCCGGAAGCCGGGGTCCACCCACCCGGCGTTCTGGATGAAGAGGCCCATACGGCCCAGGGAGCTTCTCCCCTCCACAAAGGCGGTCAGGTCCTCCGGCAGAGCGATGTACTCCATGGTGGTGGCAAGGACGAACTGCCCGGGCAGCAGCAGATACTTGTTCGTCTCAATGGTCTTGTACCGGATTTCCCGCTCCAGGTCGATGATGCCCGCGGAGCTGTCCTCCACGACGCTGAAGGTATTTCCCAAGCGGATATCCACGCTGGCGGGCTGGATCTGCCGCGCTTCCAGCGGCTCGATCACCAGGCTCTTTTCCTCCAGCATCCGCCGGATCGTCTGATCGGATAAGATCATTCCTTCTCCTCCTTCAAATGGTTTTCCTCATAGGAACGTATCCCCGCCGCCGTGTCCGGCTTGAGGATGAACTGCCGGAAGAAGAAATTGCCCGGCAGGATGTCCTGCCCGTGGAAGGGGATGTCCCGGACGCGGCGCTTGGAGTGGATCGGCACCTCCATCCCCACGGCCTCTTTTACCTCCGTGGGGATGGGCCTGCCCTCGGCGGTATAAACTTTCGTCCCGCCGTTCATGCGGAAGCCCTTTTTCGCCATCAGTTCCCCCATCTTCCCCGGCATCTCCTCCAGGTCCCCCACGCTGTTGGCATAGACCACCGGCACGCCGAAGGCGTCGGCATAGAGGCCGCAGCGCAGGTCGTTCTCCCGCCGCTCCTTGTTCTGCTTGGCCGGATCGGCGGGCGCGCCGTGGGGGAAAAGGATCATGGTCAGGGCTTCGTCCTTCACATTGTCGTAGAAATGTTTCCGCCGGGAATCGTAGCAGATGGCGACCCCCACCAGGCCGAAGGGGGTCACGATGGTGCTGCCGAAAGACCCCCGCTTGAATACGGCGGCCTCCCCCTCGGACTTGGTGACCGTGCCGCAGACCCCGTCGGGAGAGGCGATGAGGTAGCGGTTATAGTAATCCCCGTCCTCCCGGTCCAGATACCCCACGGCGATATAAGTCCCGTATTTCCCGGCCATGGCCGTCGCCCAGGCAGCGGCTTCCCGTCCGCCCTCGTCGGCATACTGCCATATCTTCCGGCTGGCCATATAGCCGCAGAGGGACAGCTCCGGCAGCACCACCAGCTCCGGGGCTGGCAGACGGGCGATCAACCCCTCGATATAGCCTTTTCGTTCCCCGGCCCCCTTGGGGCCGTTATCCAGTTCCAGTGCAAACACACGCATTTAAAGCAGCGCCCCCATCCTTTCAAGGTTCCGCCACCCGGATGGCCAGGACGCCCCAGCGCGCCTGCTCCTCCGGCGTGTAATACTTGTCCATGTCCGCCGGGGAGGCGTTCTTCTCCTCCTCCGGAGAATAGCCCATCTCCGAAAGGGGAAGGGCGGCATAAAGCTCCCGGAAGGAGGGGAAGGGCAGCAGCTCCTTCACCTCCATGTGGAGATATTCGTTATCCTCCTCGACGCCTTCAAAGCAGATGATGTCCCCCACCTGTATCTCCCGCCGCTTGGGGTCGTTCAGGCGCAGCTCAATGGTCTTCCGCCCGTCCTCCACGCGGTCATAGGCCGGATGGTCCAGATGCATGAAGTGCATCCGGCGGCTCATCCAGATCCGGGGTTTCCCCTCCAGCAGTTCCACGGATTCAATATCGCTGCGGCGGAAAAGCCAGTGGTTCAGATTCAGACACTCCTCCGCCCAGCCGTATTCGTGTTCGCAATAATCCCGGGAGTCGTGGACGGCCTCCCCCTCGAAGATCTCCCCCCATACGGCCTTGATGCGCACCATTTTTCCATCAAAAGCGGCCAGATCCATATTTCGACACATCCTTTCTCTGTCCCGATTGTAGCACAGACGCGGCCTTCTGCAAAGCACAACCGCGCCATCCCCAAACCTTGACGCACAGCGCTGTTTATATTATAATTGTCATTTGGGCACAAGAGGATGGCCCGCGCAACTAAGGCTTAGTTACAGGGAGGTGTGCGCCGTGGATGCTCCGCGTTTCGAGGCCCTCAGCGCCGCCGTGGGGGAGCTGAATGAAATGAAAGCCCTCACCGCCGCCCTGGACCTGGCGGAAAGCGACGCCTCCGGCTATGCCATCTATGAGGCGCTGGTGGAAGGCATCCGCCGGGTGGACAAGCGCTATGAGGCCGGGGAATATTTCATCGCGGACCTCCTGATGGCGGCCCACATCATGCGCAGCGTCCTGGAAACGGCCCTGCGCACCCCGGGCGAGGAGCGATTCCCCAGCATGGGCAAGGTGCTCATCTGCACCGTGCAGGGGGACATCCATGACCTGGGCAAGCTGGTGATCGCGGACGTCCTGCGGCACAACGGCTTCGAGGTCACCGACCTGGGGGTGGACGCCGCGCCGGACACGGTGGTCCAGGCCATCCGCAGCCACAAGCCCCACATCCTCATTCTCAGCGGCACCATCCAGGCCTCCGCCCTGAGCATCCGGGGCACCATCCGCACCGTGGAGGCCAGCGGCCTGCGGAAAACGGTGCGCATCCTGGTGGGCGGCCAGGCGGTGAAGGACCGGAGCCCCCGCCTGCTGGGGGCCGACGCCCGGAGCGACAGCGTGCTGGACTGCCTGCGCATCTGCCACGAGTTCATGGCCCAGGCCGCGGGGGACAAAATATGAGCCAGGCACTGTATCAGCGGATCGCCGCCTCCCTTCGTCAGCGCATCCTCTCCGGCGGCCATGCGGTGGGGGACGTGATGCCCTCGGAAAACGAGCTGGCCGGGGCTTACCGCACCAGCCGGGTCACTGTGCGCAAGGCCTTCCATATCCTGGAGAGCGAAGGCCTCGTCGTGGCGAAGCAGGGCAAGGGTTACATCGTACAGCCGCCCCGCAGCACCGTCTACACCATGATCTTCGATGAGGAAGCCGGTTCCGGGCGCTTCCGCTGTCTGGAAGTCAGCATCCTTCCGGCGGAGCCGGAGGTAGCCCAGGCCCTGGGACTCCGGGCGGAGCAGCTGGTCATCGCCATCCGCCGCGTCCTGGAACGGGAGGGCGCCCCGGTGGCCTATGACGAAAAGTATATCCCTTACGAGCGGGGCAGGCCCATCGTGGAGAGGGAGCTGAATTTCAGCGAATTCACCGATCTGCTCTCCGACCGCTTCGCCTCCGTCTCCCTGCGCACGGAGCTGCGCATCCTCACCTCCTCCCCCCCCGAGCGGGCCCGCAGCGCCCTGGGCTGCGGCGGGGAGAAGCTCATCACTTTGGAAAAGCTGATCTTCTCCCCGGAGGGAGAACGCCTCGGCTTCGGTCTGGAATATCTGACCCCCCGATACGGGCCCCTGCTGGCCGCCTCCGGCCCCGCTCCGGAGAAGTAAAACTGCCTGTATCTTCCCCCTTCCGTTCCCCTTCCCTTGTCACTTTTTACAAGTTTTTCTTCCAGTTTATGAAACTGTCCCGATTGCATTGACATCCGCACTGAAAACAGTTATAATCCAAAAGGTTGACATGTATATACAAGTTGGATTTTTTCTATCTCGAATCTGAAAACATCATTGATATAAGGAGAAACTTCGCGCTATGGATCTGACTCAGAACCCCCTTTACGAACGCCTGGAAGCTGAGCTGGAAAAGCTCCGCGAGATGGCGAAGGCCGCCGGCGCCGAGACCTGGGAGGACCGCAAAAAGGCCCAGACTCCCCAGTGTCGTTTCGGTGAAGGCGGTATTTGCTGCCGGATCTGCTCCATGGGCCCCTGCCGCATCACGCCGAAAGCCCCCCGGGGCATCTGCGGCGCCGACGCGGGCGCCATCGCCGGCCGCAACTATCTCCGCTTCACCGCAGGCGGCTGCGCCGCCCACTCCGACCACGGCCGCGAGATCTGCCACACCATGCTGGCCGCCAAGCCCGACGGGAGCTACCAGATCACCGATGTGGACAAGCTGCTGCGTCTGGCCAAGGAATGGGGCTTCGAGACGGAAGGCCGCGACATCTACGAGGTCGCTCATGAGGTGGGCGAGGCCGCTCTGAACGAATACGGCAAGCCCTATGGCTTCCAGCGCTTCCTCTCCCGCGCCACCGAGGAGCGGCAGCAGGTCTGGCAGCGGGAAGGCATCGCCCCCCGCGCCGTGGACCGGGAGATCGCCACCGCCATGCACATGACCCACATGGGCAACACCGCCGACGCGGAAGCCCTGGTGCGCCAGAGCCTGCGCACCGGCCTGGCCGACGGCTGGGGCGGCTCCATGACCGGCACCGAATTCAGCGACATCCTCTTCGGCACCCCCATGCCCAACGACACCGAGGCCGACCTGGGCGTGCTGGAAAAGGACATGGTCAACATCATCGTCCACGGTCACGACCCCGCCATGAGCGAAATGGTGGTGGCCGCCTCCGAGGACCGGGACATGATCGAATATGCCCGCTCCAAGGGCGCCAAGGGCATCAACGTGGCGGGCCTCTGCTGCACCGCCAACGAGGTCGCCATGCGCCACGGCATCCGCATGGCCGGCAACTTCCTGCAGCAGGAGAAGGCCATGCTCACCGGCCTGGTGGAAATGATGGCGGTGGACGTGCAGTGCATCTTCCCCGCTCTGGGCCCCCTGAGCGAGTGCTTCCACACGAAGGTCATCACCACCTCCCCCATTGCCCGCATCCCCGGCACCATCTATGTGCAGTTCAGTGCCGAGACTGCCCGGCAGCAGGGCCGCGACCTGGTGAAGATGGCCATCGACAACTTCGAGAACCGGAACCCCGGCAAGATCTTCGTGCCCCAGAACAAGCAGAAGGCCACCGTCGGCTATTCCTGCGAGGGCATCAAGAGCCGCCTGGACACCGTCACCAACAGCTTTGTGGATGAGCTGGATACTTACAAGCCCCTGATCGAGTGCATCAAGTCCGGCGTCATCCGCGGCGCCGTGGCCATCGTGGGCTGCAACAATCCCAAGGTTCGTCCCGACTACGCCCATATCGAGATCATGAAGGAGCTGCTGGCCAACGACATCGTCATCGTGGCCACCGGCTGCGCCGCCCAGGCGGCCGCCAAGGCGGGCCTCATGGACAAGGAAAATGCCGTGCAGTACTGCGGCGAGGGCCTGAAGCGGGTCTGCAAGCTGGCGGACATCCCCCCCGTGCTGCACATGGGCTCCTGCGTGGACATCAGCCGCATGATGCTGCTGGCCACCGGCATCGCCAAGGACTGGGGCATCGACGTTCCCCAGGTGCCTGTGGTGGGCTGCGCCCCCGAATGGATGAGCGAGAAGGCCGTCAGCATCGCCAACTATGTCGTCGCCACCGGCATCGACACCTATCTGGGCGTGGAGCCCCAGGTCAGCGGCAGCGCCGAGATGATGGAGCTCATCACCGAGGGCACCCGCAAGATGGTGGGCGCCGGCTACATCATCAACACCGACTGCGACCAGCTGGTGCAGGCCATGATCGACGGCATCGAAGCCAAGCGCGCGGCCCTGGGCATCTGACAAGCGGGAGAAACGACCCATGAAGATCGCAGTCACGGGCAAGGGCGGCGTGGGAAAGACCACCGTCGCCGCCATTCTGGCCAGGCTCTATGCCGACGAGGGCCGCAAGGTCCTCTGCGCCGACGTGGACCCGGATGCCAACCTGGGCGCGGCCCTGGGCTTCAGCGAGGAGGAGCTGGCGGGCATCACCCCCATCTCCAAGATGCGCAAGCTCATCGCCGAGCGCACCGGCGCCGGAGCCGACACCTACGGCAAGTTCTTCAAGATCAACCCGAAGGTGGACGACATCCCGGACCTGGTGGCGAAGGAGCATAACGGCGTGCGCCTGCTGGTGCTGGGCACCATCGAGACCGGCGGCAGCGGCTGTGTCTGCCCGGAGCATGTGGTGCTCAAGCGCCTCATCGCCCACCTGATCCTCCGGCAGGAGGACGTGGTCATCATGGACATGGAGGCCGGGCTGGAGCACCTGGGCCGGGGCACGACGGACGGGATGGATCAGTTCATCGTCGTCATCGAGCCGGGCGCGAGAAGCGTGCAGACCTACCGGCAGATCGTCCGGCTGGCCGCCGACCTGGGCATCTCCCGGGTGCGGGTGGTGGCCAACAAGGTCCGGACGGAGGCGGATGAAGCCTTCATCCGGGAAAACATCCCCGCCGAAGCCCTGCTGGGCATCGTCCATTTCAGCGAGGCGGTGGCCGACGCCGACCGGGCGGGCCGCTCGCCCTATGAGTACAGCGATGAGACCGTTGCGGAGATCCGCCGGATCAAGGACCGCATCGACACGAAATAGGAGGCAAACACATTGGGACTGTTTGACGTTGTATACCACGGCTCCGACGAAATGTATTTCAAAGCGGAAGCCGCTGTTAAGGAAACCATTGAAAAGATCGGGGAAAACGCCCCCGTGTCCTTCGGCAACACCGCCTACTATCTGGCCTGCATCAAGGCCTATACCGCCCTGGAGGTCACCAACATGGCCCAGCTGCGGGACGCTCTGGTCCCCATCCGCGCCATGATGACCCGCAACAACCGCACCGCCGACATCTTCCACTCCGGCATCGCCACCGCCATGGCCGCCGAAGTGATCGAGGCCTGCAAATACGCCGTGAACCCCAAGCCCTACGGCGAAGCGGACAACCCCAACGACAACAAATACCACGGCCACATGACCGACGCCGAGGTCCGTGAGCTGGGCGTGCCCCTGGTCACCCGGGACATCCCCGGCTTCGTGGTGCTGATCGACGAGGCCCCCACCGACGAGCAGGCCGTGGCGCTCATCAAGGGCTACCAGTCCCGGGGCATCTTCGTGTTCCTGCTGGGCGGCATTATCGACCAGGCCGTGCGCAAGGGCGTGAAGATGGGCTTCCCCGTGCGCGTGGTGCCCGTGGGTCCCGACATCATCGCCGTGAGCCACATCATCTCCCTGGTGGTCCGGGCCGCCTTCATCTTCGGCAACATCCAGCCCGGCGACTATGTGAACATGAACACCTACACCATGGACCGCATCTTCGCCTTCGTCAACGCCTTCACCCCGGTGAGCGACATCACCGTGGCCTGCGGCGCGGGCGCCATCGCCATGGGCTTCCCGGTCATCACCAACGAGACCAAGGATATGAACTGGCGGGTCCCCAAGTCCCTCATCATCAACGAGGATGTGGACCAGTGGATCGACTGCAGCCTGGAGGCCCGGGGCATCAAGATCAAAGTCACCGAGATGGACATCCCCATTGCCTGCTCCTCCGCCTTCGAGGGCGAGATCATCCGCAAGGGCGACATGCAGCTGGAGGCCGACGGCTCCCGCAAGGACTGCCTGGAGCTGGTGCGCACCAAGGACGTCCACGAGATCGAGGACCACAAGATCACCCTCGTGGGCAAGGACATCGACGAATTCGGCGTGGGCGAGAAGATCTGCATGGCCACCATCGTGGAAGTGGGCGGCGTGAAGATGCAGCCCGACTTCGAGCCCGTCATGGAGCGTAAGATCCACTCCTTCATCAACTGCCTGGAAGGCATCATGCACACCGGTCAGCGCGACCTGATCCGCATCCGCGTCAGCAAGGCCGCCTTCGAGGCCGGCTTCCGCATGAAGCACTTCGGCGAGCTGCTCTACGCCAAGATCAAGAACGAATACGACGCCGTTGTGGACAAGTGCCAGGTCACCATCTACACCGAGCCCGAGAAGGTCCACGAGCTGCGCGTCGAGGCCAACAAGATTTACGACGCCCGCGACGCCCGCGTCAGCAAGCTCACCGACGAGAGCGTGGATGTGTTCTACACCTGCATCCTCTGCCAGTCCTTCTCCCCCAGCCATGTCTGCATCATCACCCCCGAGCGCCTGGGCCTCTGCGGCGCCGTCAGCTGGATGGACGCCAAGGCCACCAACCAGCTGGACCCCAACGGGCCCTGCCAGATCGTGCCCAAGGAGCGGGTCATCGACGAGAACATCGGCATCTGGGAGGACGTGAACGAGGCCGTCAACAAGTATTCTCACGGCGCGCTGGAACAGGTCAGCCTTTACTCCATCATGATGGACCCCATGACCTCCTGCGGCTGCTTTGAGTGCATCTGCGGCATCGAGCCCTTCTCCAACGGCGTGGTCATCGTCAACCGCGAGCACACCGGCCTGACCCCCCTGGGCATGAGCTTCTCCGAGCTGGCCTCCCAGACCGGCGGCGGCGTGCAGACCCCCGGCTTCATGGGCCATGGCCGCCACTTCATCCCCTCCAAGAAGTTCATGAAGGCCGAGGGCGGCGTCCAGCGCATCGTCTGGATGCCCAAGGCCCTGAAGGACTCCGTGGCCGAGCGGCTCAACGCCACCGCCAAGGAGCTCTACGGCATCGACAGCTTTGTGGACATGATCGCCGACGAGACCCTGACCCCCGAGGGCGATCCCGAAGCCCTGGTGGAGTTCCTGACCGAGAAGGGCCATCCCGCCCTGGGTCTGGAGCCCATGATGTGATCGAACAAGGAGATTTCCGTTTTGATATTCCCTAGACACTGAACAGGAGGTTGGAATTAGCTATGGGATTCACTGCGAAAGCCCAGGTCTACAATGCCGCCATCCAGGAGACCGTCCTGGGTGTCGGTGACAAGGCGCTCACGCTGGGCGGCGCGAGGACGCAGCCGCTGTGCTCCTTCGACGAGACCTGGAAAAATGCCCCCGCCGTGGGGGTCGAGGTATCCGACATTCCCTTTGAGACCGAGGGTTTCCCCGTGCTGGCCGAGTATTATGCCGGCTGCGAGAGCTTCGGCGACCGGGTAAAGAGAGCCAGCGAGATGGAAGGCGCCAAGTTCGTGTGCCTGCATTTCGAAGGCGCCGATCCCGGCGGGGAGAACAAGAGCGTGGAAGACATCGTCGCGCTGGCTAAGGAAGCCGCTGCGGCCACCGATCTGCCCCTGGTGATCACCGGCTGCAAGAACGTGGAGAAGGACCAGGCCATCTTCACCGCCGTTTCCGATGCCCTCAGCGACCGCAATCCCCTCTTCATGTCCGCCCGCGAGGAGGACTACAAGACCATCGGCGCCGCCTGCGCCATGGCAAACGGCCATAAGGTCGGCGCCGAGAGCGCCGTGGACATCAACCTTGCCAAGCAGCTCAACGTCCTCATGACCCAGCTGGGCGTCGCGCCGACCAGCATCGTCATGAACCTGGGCTCCGCCGCCGCCGGCTACGGCTTCGAGTACGTGGCCTCCACCATGGACCGGGTCAAGGCCGCCGCTCTGGAGCAGAACGACACCATGCTCCAGATGCCCGTCATCACCCCCGTGGCCCTGGAGACCTGGAGCGTGAAGGAATCCATCATGAGCCAGGCGGAAATGCCCGAGTGGGGCGACAAGGAAGAACGCGCCGTGGATATGGAGGTCGTGACGGCTTCTGCCTGCCTCACCTCCGGCTCCGACGCCGTCATCCTGCGGCATCCCACTTCTGTGAAGACCATCGCGGCCATGCTGGCCGCCCTGGCGTAAGGAGGCAGACCTATGGCACTCAAAGGACTGGATATTTTCAAGCTCTCCCCCAAGACCAACTGCAAGGAATGCGGCTGCCCCACCTGCATGGCCTTCTCCATGAAGGTCGCCCAGGGCGCGCTGAGCCTGGACAAGTGCCCGCACATGTCCGCCGAGGCTCTGTCCAAGCTGTCCGCCGCCACCGAGCCCCCCATGAAGACCATCTCCGTGGGCGAGCACAAGCTGGGCGGCGAGACCGTCATGCTGCGGCATGAGAAGACCCTGGTCAACCGCAACCTTTACGGCATCTTCCTCTGCGCCAACATGGACGACGCGGAGATCGACAAGCGCATCGCCGAATCCATGGCCGTGGACTACGAGCGCATCGGCGAGCGCATGTTCGTGGAAGTCATCTATGTCAACGCCCCCGCGGAGCAGAGCCCCGAGCGCTGCGCCGCCCTGGCGAAGAAGGCCGCCGAGACGGGCCGCGATCTGGTGATCGAGGCCGCCGACGCGGATCGGGCCAAGGCCGCCCTGGAAGCCTCCGGCGACGCCGCCAAGGTCCTGGCGGGCGCCAACGCCGCCAACTGGGAAGCCTTCAACGCCCTGGCCGCCGGCAAGCTGGTGCTGGGCGTCAAAGGCGCCGACCTCAGCGAGATCCATGACACCGTGGAGAAGCTGGAAGGGGCCGGCAACAAGAACCTCATCCTCGACGTCACCGGCGCTTCCATCAAGGAAGCCTTCTCCAACGCCATGCAGGTGCGCCGCGCGGCCCTCAAGGGCGGCGACCGGACCTTCGGCTATCCCTCCATCGTCAACACCGCCCGTCTGGCCCGTGGGGACAGCCACATGCAGGCGGCCCTGGCCTCCATGTTCACCCTGCGCTACGGCTCCATCGTGGTGCTGGACAGCATGAGCTACGCCGAGGCCCTGCCTCTCTACGGCCTGCGGCAGAACATCTTCACCGACCCCCAGAAGCCCATGAAGGTGGAGCCGGGCGTGTATCCGCTGAACGGCGCCGACGAGAACAGCATCTGCTGCGTCACCGTGGACTTCGCCCTGACCTACTTCGTGGTCTCCGGCGAGCTGGAGCGTTCCGGCGTGCCCATCAACATGTTCATCACCGACGCCGGCGGTTACAGCGTCCTCACCAGCTGGGCGGCGGGCAAGTTCTCCGCCGGCACCATCGAGAAGTTCTTCAAGGACTTCGACATCGACGCCAAGTATAAGAACAAAGTCCTCATCCTGCCCGGCAAGGTGGCCGTGCTGAAGGGCGAGCTGGAAGCCCGGCTCCCCAACTGGCGCATCGTGGTGGGCACCACCGAGGCCATCCAGCTGGTCCGCTTCCTGCGCGAATTCAAATAAATCGGTAATATAGGAGATCCTGCCAAATGAAACGTCTCAAAGTGAAGGACGCCGGTCAGTGCAAGGCGTGCCTCCAGTGCGCCGTCTCCTGCGCGTCCGCTTTCTACAAGGACTACGACGTGTCCAAGTCCTGCATCCAGATCACCGAAAAACCGGACAAGACCATCGCCGTCCGCTCCTGCATCCAGTGCGGAAAGTGCGCCCGTAACTGCGAGGCCGGCGCCATCTCCCAGAATGCCAAGGGCATCTACATGATCAACAAGAAGCTCTGCGTCCACTGCGGCAAATGCGTGGAAGTGTGCCCCTTCGGGCTGATCGTGCAGACCGCTCCCGACCTGCCTCCCTCCAAGTGCATCGCCTGCGGCATCTGCGCCAAGGCCTGCCCCATGGAGATCCTGGAGGTCGTGGAAAGCTGAGCCTTTCCCTCAATTGACCAACGTCCCCGCGCCTTCGGCGCGGGGACGCTTTCCCATTCAGTGAGGTATGCCCATGAACCGTTCGAAACCGGCCCTGGCGGTGCTGTGTGCAGGCGTTGCCTGGGGCGTCATCAGCCTTTTCGTCCGCGCCCTTTCCGCCGCGGGCCTCCGCCCCCTGCAGATCTCCCTGATCCGCATGGTCACCTCGACTGTGTGCTTCTTTCCCCTGATGGCCCTTCGGGACCCGGCCAAGCTCCGCATCCGGCTGCGGGATCTGTGGATGTTCGTCGGCACCGGGATCGTCAGCGTGGTGCTGTTCAATTCTCTGTATTTCTATACCACGGTGCAGAGCCAGGCCTCCGTGGCGGTGGTGCTGCTCTATACCTCTCCCGCCTTCGTGCTGCTCCTCTCCGCCCTGATCTTCAAGGAGAAGATCACCCGGCTCAAGCTCCTCTGCCTGGGGATGACCGTGCTGGGCTGCGCCCTGGTGGGGGGCATTTTCGGGGCCAGCTACCGGCTGACCGGGCGTGTCCTGCTGGCGGGGCTGGGCTCCGGCTTTTTCTACGCCCTCTACACCATCTTCGCCCGCCTCGCTCTGAGGCGCTACGATTCCACGACCGTCACCGCCTACACCTTCCTGCTGGGGGCCCTGGGCTCCCTGCCCCTGGGAAAGGCGGCGGACACGGCTTCGACGGTGGCAGGCACCCCGATCCTGCTCCTGTTTTGTCTGGGCATCGGCGTCATCAGCACGGTGCTGCCCTACGTTCTCTATACCTGGGGCCTGCAGCGGATGGACTCCATTCGGAAGAGAGTATTTTAATGAGGCTGACGCTAAGGTTACCGCAAGTTACGGTACGCCATGGCTTAACTCCGTTACATACGGTATGGTCAGAGATGATACGGAGCACAATCTGAAAGATGATTTCTATTTGGATGTTAATTATGATTGGCTGAAAAACACTGAGCTGTCAGAGGGTAAAAAAAGAACCGGGGTAATCCCCGGTCCTAATTATTTGCTTTCAGATGTCGCCACGCTTCATCTGGCCTTTTGGCTCAAGCTTGTCGCAGTCACGAATGAGTATGACAAGCTCAAGATCCTTTCCTGGAATTCTGCTCAGAATTTCTCTTTTCCAGTCCCACCAACTCCCTGATCAACAGCACAGCCTATGGTTAAAACCTGACCATAGGCAGGAGTTTTTAGAAACCGCTGATTAAATGAAGTGCTCCGGATTTACGTGGATGCGCTGTACTCTTCGGAGACAAACCGCAGGCGTAGCCGAAG
>CADBKO010000011.1 GCA_902795345.1 Oscillospiraceae bacterium | reverse complement strand
ACCGCCAGAGGGGACCTATTTCGAGGCGGTCCCCTCTGGACTCCCTCCCCGACGACCAAGGGGGCTCCGCCCCCATTGGATTCCCCACTTTTGGACGAGGGACGGAGGTTTACGGGGGACGTAGGATGTACGAGATTTGACATGGAAAAGACGCAATAGCCTATCGCCTACGAGGAAAGGCAAGAGCGCACCACAGCCCCTCCCCCGTCATTGCGCACCCGCGCAGCGGGTGTGGCAATCCGTTCCTCCCGTCCTTCGTCTCACATTCTTCGTCTCTCGTCCCCCGTAAACCCCGGGGGATCTCAAGGGGGCCGCAGCCCCCTGGCCGCCCGGGGGATCTCAAGGGGGCCGCAGCCCCCTGGCCGATGGGGAAGGATTCCAAAGGGAACCGCCTTCGGGATAGGTTCCCTTTGGCGGTTTCTTTCGCGATTTCTTTGGCGGCAAAGAAATCGGCCCGCCGGAGGCGACGGGACAGGGAAACGAAGCGTAGAGACAAGCGGCGAATCCGTAGAAGCCCGGAGGATTGCCCGCTGTGGCGGGGACGGGGACAGGACGAAGGTTCTTTCGCTCCTGCGGGAGCGACCTTCTTTCGCAGCGCGGCGAAAGAAGGCAAAGACGCGCCCGGGGAACCTCGTCGGAACACCCGTCGCTCGCTCCGTTTCCGCAGAACCGTGATACTGCGAAAACTCCGTATCGCTCGGTGGCTCCTCCTCATTCCGCGCGCGAGGGGACCCGCCGTGCAGCGGTGGGCGCGCGTTCCATTTGGGAAGGGAGCTGCGCCGTATTCCGGCGAATAAGGACGCGGCTCCGCCCCCATTGGATTCCCCACTTTTGGACGAGAGACGGGGGTTTACGGGGGACTGATTTGAAGGTACTTGTTGTTCATGAGAAATCGAATTAGTTTAATTCAATTTGTCAATTTAGAAAATCGATTTCATATTCTATTCCCATGAGGAAGCCTGTTATAAGTTGTTTTAGGTTGTCTTTTGCTTTTTTATAAATGCCTTCCTCCGTCGCTATACGAAGCCCATCTTCTTCGATTTCATCTATCAATTCCTGATATTGCGTAAAATCTATTGGATTCAAGATATTGTTTTTCTCTGATACGTTAACCGTATCCCAAATCAAGTAGTTATCTAATACAGTTGCATTTGGCACTGAAATATAAATAACATGGCTGTCATTGTTGATCCTAATGCCGATTTCATTTATATTGTAGCCCACTTTAACAATTCCTTGGCATTCAATATGGATTACATTAGTCGTCCCTGGAATTGGCACTTTATCGAGCAAGAATCTAGTATAATCGGCCTCTTTGGTAGTTGAATAAATACCTGAATACGTAGAGAATTCACCTATATCGGCAAGAAGAACCTTGATTTCATCAACTGTAATTATTCGACGCTCGGTTTCTTTCGGCAAAGTCAAATCATACTCGTTCCCCTGGGCAGAACTCATTGTTACGACAAATCCTTTGTTTTTGCAATACAAAAAACCAGCGGCAAAAGCCACCATTAAAACCGTAATTGTAAGGAGTATTCGGACAATCACTAACCAAGACTTTTCATTCTTTTTTTCCATTGCAATTTCCTCGTAGGAGAATCGTTTATTCCTGCTTATAGCCAAGCAGTCACGAGAACTAAAAGATAAAAGAGTACAACGATCCCTCCAATAGCTATTATTATTGAACCTATTCCGGGTCTTTTCTTCATTGCTCTAGCCTCCGTTCACTATTGTTCCAATGAAACATCTAATTTTGTCGAATTATAGCATACACACCAGCAATTGTCTATCTCATTAGACATGTTCACATTTTCTATCCCTTACACTAAAGCAGGGATTGGGGTGATTATGTGCTGTTTGAGTATGCAGAGCTTGGGAAAGTGATCCGTGCGCTGCGCAGGGAGAAAGGGCTTTCTCAGGAGGTTTTGAGCGGCTTGGCCGGAATCGCCCGCACCCATCTCTCCATGATCGAAAACGGCACGATGAAAGCCACCATCGACACGATATGCAAAATCGCTCAGGCGTTCGATCTTCGCCCCAGTGAGCTTTTTGCAATGGTCGAGGAACGGCAGGATAAGAAGGAGTAACTTGACCTCATAGGATCATATATACAAACCCGGCCCTTCCGCTATGGAAGGGCCGGGCGGTCGTTTTTGATATTTATCAAGTCTGCTCCAGATATGCCGTGATTTCTTCCCGAAGTACGGGCAGGTCCTCCCGTATCGTATCCCAGACGATCTGCATATTGACGCCGGAATAGCCATGGACGATGCGGTTCCGCAGACCGTAGATCTGCTGCCATGGGACCGTCGTGATCTCTTTCTTCACATCGTCGCCAAGGGATTCCTTTGCCAGCTCTCCGATCTGCATCAGGTTGAAGACCGTTGCCTCCACCCGCATTGGATCGCTCTCGAATGCCTGTCTGGTCGGACAGTCGGCGCAATAGGCCATGATCGAATTGACGTGCCTGACGATCTTTCGGAGAACGGCGGCGTTTTTTTCATCCATAAATCAGCACCCCACTCCGGGCGATCTCGTCTTCGATCCGGGAACCATGGTCCACCTGAGAGGCGTCGATCAGATCGACGGGCACCTCCAGAGCGGAGGCGACACCGTCCAGAAGGCCGAAAAAAGCTAAGCCACGCAGACCGCTGTCCACATACAGGTCCACGTCGCTGCCTTCGGTGGCCTTCCCTTTGGCATAGGAACCAAACAGCACCGCCTTTTTCACGCCATACTGCCTGAAAACCGGGTCAAGCGTGCTTTGCAGCTCCGCGAGTGTATAGATCTTACTCATGGGTTCTCCTTGTTTTTTCGCCGATGTCCTCAATGTATCATCGCATTCAGGCCCATGCCCTGGAAGAGCTTCAGGGCATCCTGCATGAATTCGTCGCTGGGGGGCTCCACGTTACTCAGCTTATACTTGATGCCCAGGCGGTCATACTTCGTGGCGCCGAACTTGTGATAGGGCAGCAGCTGCACCACGTCGATGCCGTCCTTGATCTCCACGCAGAACTCCGCCGTGGCCCGGATGTTCTCGGGGGTGGCGTTGAGCTTGGGGATCATGGGGAAGCGCACCTGGAAGCGCCCGCCCGCCTTCGTGAGGGCCCGGGCATTGGCCAGGATCAGCTCGTTGGGGACGCCGGTGAAATTCTTGTGGGCCTTGGAATCCAGGTGCTTCAGGTCATACAGGAACAGGTCCACATAAGGCAGGATCTCCATGAACTTCTCCGTGGGGGCGAAGCCGGTGGTGTCCAGGGCAACGCTGATGCCCTCCTCATGGCAGGCCTTCGCCAGAGCCAGGGTGAAGGGGAACTGACTCATGGGCTCGCCGCCGGAGATGGTGACGCCGCCGCCGGACTTCTCGTAATACTTCTTGTCCTTGGCCACCGCCTCCAGGACCTCCGAGACGGTCATGGGCTTCTTGGGGTCGTACATGGCCCCGCTGGGGCAGGCGTCCGCGCATTTCAGGCAGGTGACGCACTTGGCCCGGTCGATCACCGGGACCACGATCTCCTTGTTCTCGGAGAGGGAGGTCTTCCGCTCCCCGGGGGTGATGGCCCCGATCTCGCAGGCCTTCATGCAGAGGCCGCAGTCCTCCAGGCCGATGCACTTCATCTCCATAAAAGCCAGGTCGCTTTCAAAACGCTGGCTCTCCGGGCTGTGGCACCAGAGGCAGCGCAGAGGGCAGCCCTTCAAAAACACGGTGGTCCGGATGCCGGGACCGTCGTGCACGGAGAATTTCTGTATGTCGTAAACGTAGCCGGTCAGTTCAGGCGCCATGGCGATATGTTCCTTTCCTATGAACTAAGAGGGAAACGGTATATTTGATTATACCGTTTCCCTCCCCTGTCTGTCAATCCGCAAGACTGCGGGCATAGCCGCCCAAAGCCTGCCGCAGCGCGCCGCATTCGGCCTTGTCCGCGCCCCGCACCAGCAGGTAGCACTTGATCTTGGGCTCCGTGCCGCTGGGCCGGACGATGAAGGCGCTGCCGCCCTCCAGGTCGAAATAGAGCATGTCGGCCCCCTTCATGGGCAGGGCCTCGGTCTCGCCCGATGCCGTGACCGCCCCGCCGGAGAGGTAATCCCGGGTGCGCAGCACTTTCCTGCCTCCCAGCTCCCTGGGCGGCTGGGCACGGAGACGCGCCATGAGGCCGCGCATCTTCTCCAGCCCGTCCACGCCGGGCATCACCAGGCTGATCGTCTCCTCCTCATACTGGCCCAGGAGGGCGTAAAGCTCCGCCAGCCGGTCCAGGAGACTGCGGCCATGCAGGGCGTGGTAAGAGGCCATTTCCGCAGCCATGACGGCGGCGGTCACGGCGTCCTTGTCCCGGACGGCGGTGCCGAAGGCATAGCCGATGGCCTCTTCAAAGGCGAAGATGACCGTCTTTTCCCCGTTCTCATAATACTTCATCCGCTCCGCCAGGAACTTGAAGCCGGTGAAGGTGTCCTCCATCCCCGCGCCGTAGTGCTCCGCCACGGCCCGGGCCATCTCGGAGGAGACGATGCTCTTGAGTGCCACGGGATTTCGGGGCAGGGTCCCCGTCTCCCCCTTTGCCAGGAACAGGTAGTCCAGGAACAGGACCCCCGCCTGGTTGCCGGTGAGGAGCCGGTACTCCCCGGGAGCCGTCCTGACCATGAGGCCCAGCCGGTCGGAATCCGGGTCGGTACCGATGATGAGGTCCGCATCCTCCCGCTTCGCCAGCGCCAGAGCCCGCTCAAAGCCCACCTCAAATTCCGGGTTGGGGTTTGCGCAGGTGGGGAAATCCCCGTCGGGGTCCATCTGCTCCGGGACGCAGAGGAGCTTCTCCAGCCCCAGTCGCCGGAGGGCCTCCGGCACCAGGGCGGCGCCGGCCCCGTTGAAGGGGGTGTAGACGATCTTCAGCCCCGCCTTCCGGACGCTGTCCGGCAGGACGCACTGCTCAAGGGCCGAGGTCAGGAAGGCTTCGTCCGCCTCCGCGCCCACCAGCTCGATGTTCCGGTCCGTCAGCTCCGCCATGGGCAGCGGCGCCAGCACGTCGATCCCCTCCATGGCCTTCGCCACCTGGTCGGCGTGCTCCGGGGGCAGCTGGGCCCCGTCGGACCAATAGACCTTGTAGCCGTTGTATTCCTTGGGGTTGTGGCTGGCGGTGATGTTGATGCCCGCCGCGGCCCCGTACCAGCGGATGGCAAAAGACAGCTCCGGCGTGGGGCGCAGGGCCTCGAACAGACGCACATGGATGCCCATGGCCGCCAGGACCCGGGCCGCGTCCTCCGCATATTCCCGGCTGTGGTTGCGGCAGTCGTGGCAGACTACGGCGCCCGCAGAAGCGGCCTCGCCTCCCTGGGCCAGAATCAGGCTGCCCAGGGCCCGGGTCGCCTGCCGCACCACCCGGGCGTTCATGCGCCGGATGCCCGCGCCCATGACGCCCCGCAGCCCGGCGGTGCCGAAGCTGAGGGGGGCGAAGAACCGTTCCCGGATCTCCTTGTCGTCGCCGCGGATGGCCTCCAGCTCCCGCCGTTCCTCCGCCGTCAGCCCTTCGCAACCCAGCCAGCGGTCATATTCCGCCCGATAGTTCATTCTTCGTCCTCTCCTTCCACCGGCTTCAGCAGCTCCCGGGCCAGGTCCGCCATGGTCTCCGGCACGATCACGTCCATGCCGCTGCCGGCGAAGCCGAAGATCAGCTTGCTGAGGGTGCCGTCCGCCGTAAAGGTGCCCACCACGGGCACGCCGAAGCTCTGGAGCTGGGTGATGACCATCTGGTAATCCAGCTGGTTGCCCGTCACGGTCATGAGCCGCACCGGCTTCACGGGGCTGCCGTCCTCATAGCTGGGCCAGATGCCCTGGTCGCAGTCCCCGCACTCCTCCTCGTCGCAGTGGAGGGTGCAGCCGGCGCAGTTGCCGTCGCAGCTTTCGGGCTTCGGGGCGGCCTTTTCCAGCAGATCGCCGCAGTCGGGGCAGACCTCCGTCCCCTCGGGGAAGTTCTTTTTACACGCTGTACACCAAGCCATGGGATCGCCTCCTGATCGAAATCACTTGTGATACCGGGAACCCTCCCGGATCTGGAATGCGCGGTAGAGCTGTTCCAGCAGCATGATCCGCGCCAGATGGTGGGGGAAGGTCATTTCCGACATGCTCATGCGCACCTCCGCCTTCTCCTTCACTTCCTCGCTGAGGCCCTCAGAGCCGCCGATGAGGAAACAGAGCTTAGAGCGGCCCTTGAGGGCGCAGGCTTCCAGGAATTGGGAGAAGCGCACGCTGCTGAGCTGCTTTCCCTCCACGCAGAGGGCCACGGTGAGGGCCCCGGCGGGGATTCGCAGGGCGATGCTCTCCCCCTCCTTTTTGAGAGCGGCCTCCACCTCGGCTTGGGAGGGCTGGGCGCTCAGGCGGCTTTCCGGCAGTTCCTCCACCTCCAGGCGGCAGAGCGTGCTCAGCCGCTTCATGTATTCTGCGGCTGCGGCGGTGTAGAATTTCTCCTTCAGTTTTCCCACACAGATGATCTTTATATTCAACATTCCGTTCACTCCAGGCGGACCGGGGGCATGGGGATGTCCCGCGCCGCGGCGCTGAGGCGGAGGGCGTCCCCCACCTGCCTGCGCACGGCCTCCAGTGCCAGGTCGGGCCGGTTGTTCTCCCGGCTCAGGTGCCCCAGCATCACTTCCTCCGCTCCGTTCTCCAAAAGATGGCGGGCCAGCTCGGCCCCCGCCTCGTTGGAGAGGTGGCCCCTGTCGCCCAGGATACGCCGCTGCAGCTGGGGCGGGTAAGGCCCCCGGCGCAGCATCTCAACATCGTGGTTGCACTCCACCACCGCGAAGCGGCAGCCCCCGGCGGCGGCCAGGACACCCTCCGTCACCCTGCCCAGGTCCGTCAGCACCGCAATGGCGCTCTTTTCCCCCTCGATGCGCCAGCCCAGGGGCTGGGCCGCGTCGTGCATCAGGGGCACGCCCAGGATCCGCAGCTCGCCCAGGCTTATCGTCAGGTCCTCCCCCAGGGGGCGCAGGTTCTTCCCGGCGCACTTCCCATCCCGCAGCAGGGCTTCGGCGGTGCCCCGGCTGAGGAAGAAGGGCAGATCCGTATACTTGGAGAGCATACCTAGGGCGGAAACATGGTCCGTGTGCTCATGGGTCACCAGGACGCCCCGCAGGTCCCCCAGGTCCAGGCCCAGGCCGCGGAGACAAATGCGGATGCGCTTCATGGAGATGCCCGCGTCGATGAGCAGGTTCACCCCGCCGCCCCGCAGGAGGGCGCAGTTCCCGCTGGAACCGCTGGCAAAGCAGATGTAGTCCATATGCCAAAAGGGCGCATTAAAACATTCTGTTCTAATGCGCCTCTTCCTCTCTGTGGTTTCGTTACGCGAGGTTCTTGGCCGTCTCCGATTCCTCGGCGGTCTCCTCCTCGCAGATGTCGGCGCCCAGGCCCCGGAGCTTCTGCACCAGGTCCTCGTAGCCCCGCTGGATATGGTGGATCTCCGTGATCCGCGTCACGCCCTCGGCGGCCAGGCCGGCGATGACCATGGCGGCCCCGGCCCGCAGGTCGCAGGACTTCACGGTGGCGCCGGTGAGCCTTTCCACCCCTTCGATCACGGCCACTTTCCCGTCCACCTGGATCTTCGCGCCCATCTTCGCCAGCTCGGAGACATATTTGAAGCGGTTGTCCCACACATCCTCCGTCACCACGCTGGTGCCGTCGGCCCTGGCAAGGCAGGTGACGATCTGGGGCTGCATATCCGTGGGGAAGCCGGGATAGGGCATGGTCTTTACATTGGCGGTATGGAGCCTGCCCTCGGAGCGGATGCGCACCATATCCCCCATATCCAGGATCTCGCAGCCCATCTCCTCCAGCTTGGCGGTGATGGAGAACAGGTGCTTGGGGATAACGCCCTTCACCAGCACGTCGCCCCCCGCGGCGGCGGCAGCCGCCAGATAGGTGCCCGCTTCGATCTGATCCGGGATGATGGTATAGCTCCCGCCCCGGAGCCGGTCGGTCCCGAAGACGCGGATGACGCTGGTGCCCGCGCCCCGGATGTCCGCGCCCATGGCGTTGAGGAAGTTGGCCAGGTCCACGATATGGGGCTCCCGGGCGGCGTTCTCGATGACGGTCTTGCCCTTGGCCAGAGCGGCGGCCAGCATGATATTCATGGTGGCGCCCACGCTCACCACATCCAGATAGATGTTGGCCCCGTGGAGCCGCCCGTTCCGGGCCTTGGCCTTGACATAGCCGCTCTCCACCGTCACCTCCGCGCCCATGGCCCGCATGCCCTTCAGGTGCTGGTCGATGGGCCTTACGCCGATGTCGCAGCCGCCGGGCATGGGCACTCTGGCCTGGCCGAAGCGGCCCAGCAGGGCGCCGATGAAATAATAGGAGGCGCGGATCTCCCCCATGGCATCCCCCGGCTCCCGATAGCTCAGGCCCCGGCAGCAGATGTCCATGGTGGTGCGGTTCACGGTGCGGATGTCCGCCCCCATGTCCGCCATGCTCTCCAGCAGCAGCGTCACATCGCTGATCTGGGGGATATTTTCAATGCGGCATTCGCCGTCCACCAGGAAGGCGGCGGGCAGAATGGCAACGGCGGCGTTCTTCGCGCCGCTGATCTCCACTTCGCCCTGCAGCTTCTTGCCGCCGCGTATCACGAATTGAGTCACAGTAAGACCTCCTGTGCCGGCTTCCGGGCTCATCCCGCCCGCAGCCTCATCACGCAAGCATATATTATATAGAAGATTATTCCAATTGTAAAGCAGAATTTTTCAGGCCGCCACCGTCACCAGACGGCCCGCGGAAAGATCCATATACCAGGTGCCGCCGTCGGTCTTCATCTGCCAGACGGGGACGAGCTCCATGCCGGAGGCGGTGGCATTGAGCACATACCCGTCCCCGATCTCCTCCACCCGGCTGAAAACGCCGCCCGCATCCCGGATCCGGTCGCAGAAGCGCAGCAGCAGCGTGGCCACGTCGGTGCAGTCCACGCTCTCCCCCTCCTCGCTTTCTCCCAGGAGGCAGCGGCCGGAGAGATAGATGCCGCCGGAGCGCTGGGTGATGGTGAAGCGGCAGTTGAACACCGGCTCGTCTCCCGCCAGGCAGATGTATTTTTCCCCCTCCCGGCGGGCCCGGACGCCGCCCTTTTCCAGCTGCTCCTCCAGGGAGCCCACGCCGGCCAGCACCATGATCTCGAAGCTGCCGCCGCCCCGGCACCAGGCCCAGCCGCTGGCATTCTCATAATACCAGATGTTGCCGCCCTGATCCTGCCCTTCGGCGGGACCCAGCAGGGCCGTCACCAGCCGGTCCTCCGTCACCCGTTCCCGGGCGACGCTGCGGCGCAGCATGACGCTTCCCGCGGGGATCTGTTCCTCCTCCACGGTGATCCCCAGCCCGGCCAGGACCGAGCGCAGCTCGCTGCGGGTCTGGGCGTTTCCCTCCGCGGCGCCCAGCCTTTCGCTCAGCAGGATGCCCCCGAAGGCCAGGTTCACGCACAGGAGGATCAGGATGACGATGGTTTTCAGTCTTCCTGTTTCCATAGGTCCCTCCCGTCCACGGTCACGATCCACTTGGGCTCCAGCTTTTCCTCTCCCCCGTCCGGCAGCGCCAGCTCCGGCGCCGCGCCCCGGCGGAGGCTGCCAGCCGCTGCCGCGGCCTGCTTTTCCGGCAGCAGGCCGGAGACCTCCTCGCCCAGGCGGTAGCTGCGGGGATGGATCGTAAGCTCGCTGAGCATCCCGTCCTTCCAGACGGCTCTGGCCGCCGGGCCCGCGGCCAGGTCCAGCCGCAGCCCGCCCAGCATATAGCTAAATTCCAGGCTCAGGTCCCCCGCCTCATCCGCTTCCACATTGCGGAGGGCCAGGATTTCCTCCCCGGCATAGGCGGCGTGGATGGTCTCCAGCAGCCGCCGGGCCTCCTCGATCTGGTCGGCGGGAGAGGAGGCCCGATGGCTGTCCTCGGAGGCGGTGTAGCCCACGCCGCCGTCGGTCCAGAGGCGCAGGACCCCCTTTTCGCCGGGGTAGACCAGGGTGCCGTCCCCTTCGGTATAGCGGCTCTGGCCTCCCAGGTTGATGCCGAACAGCTCCCCGCAGACCGCCGCGGCGGAGCTGCCCGCCGAAGAAGCATAGACCCGGCAGACGGGCGGCAGCTGCTCCAGCACCAGCAGGCAGGGGTCACATTCCCGCAGGGCGGGAAGCGTGAAGGCGAAGGCGGCTCCGTTGGGCCGGTATTCCTCCAGCTGGGCGCGGAGGGTGGTCCAGGAGGCGGCGGTGTCGCACTCGTAATAGCGCCCGTCCCCGGCCCGATAGCTGAGGCGGACGTTGCCGGAACCGTTGTCGTCCAGCAGATAAGCGGTGCCGGTCTCTGCCCCGGCCCAGGCCGCTTCCACTCCCACCCAGGCCGCCAGGGCGGTGATAGGCAGGGGGAATCCATAATCCAGATAAAGGCTCTCCTCCTCCAGCCGGTCCTGCCAGGTGAAGCGGCCGATGCTGGCCGGCGCTTCCGCGCTGCCCAGGGCCTCGGAGAGGACGGCGCTGAACCCCTCGAACAGCTCCGCCATGGCCTCGGCGTCGTATGCCAGGCCGCAGCAGAGGCCGCCGGGGCCGGTGACGGCAGCGGCCAGGGGCAGCGCGGAGGCGGTGTAGCTCAGCTCCGAGGGCTCCGGCGTGGGGCTGACCGCACCGCCCTTCCGCTCCGGGAAGAAGGCGGCAAAGAGGCTGCCCTTCCAGGCCAGGAAGACCGCCGAGGCCGTCAGGAGCAGGATCAGCAGGGTTTTGAGAGGCTCCTTAAACCGCTTCATCGCTGGTTTCCTCCGGCAGGCAGGGCAGATGCACCGTCATGGTGGTGCCCTTCCCCACCTCGCTCTCGATCTCTATATGCCCGTCGTGGCGGCGGACGATCTCGAAGGCGATGCTCAGGCCCAGGCCCGTGCCGCCCAGGGCACGGCTGCGGGCCTTGTCCACCCGATAGAAGCGGTCGAAGATGCGGGGGATATCCTCCTTGGGGATGCCGATGCCCGTGTCCGCCACGGCGATCAGCACCTCCTCCCCCGCCAGGGAGACGGACATCTCCACGCTGCCGCCCTTGGCGGTGTAGCGCACGGCGTTGGTGGTGATGTTGATGATGACCTGCTCGATGCGATCCCGGTCCCCCAGGACCCAGGCGGGAGCAGCGGGCAGGCTGAGATTGAGGCTGAGGCCGTGCTTGGCCACGTCCAGGCGCATGGCCTCGTACACCTTCCGCACGCTCTGGCAGGCGTCGAAGGGCTCCATGCGGAAATCCACTTCCCCCGCGTCGAACTTGCTGAGGGCCAGCAGGTCCTGGACGATCTTGGTCATGCGGTCGCTCTCCGAGAGGATGACCCCCAGGAAATTCTGCACCGTCTCCGGGGGCATGTCCTGCCCCGCGTCCACCAGGGTCTCGGCGTAGGAGCGGACGTTGGTGATGGGGGTACGCAGCTCGTGGGAGACGTTGGCCACGAACTCCCGCCGCTGCTCGTCGCTGCGGCGCTGGGCGGTCACGTCATGGATGACGGCCAGGATGCCCCCCTGGACGCCCTCGCCGTAGAAGGGGGCCAGGAAGATGTCCAGGCTGCGGCCCTCGATTTCCTTTTCCCCGGCGATCACCTCGTCGTTCTTCATGGCCCTGGCCCGCTCCGGCTCCGCGATGTCCCCGAAGATGTCCCCGAAATGGCGGCTCTGGCGGGTGAGGTCCAGGCCCAGCAGCCGCTCCGCCGCCGGGTTCACCTGGATGACCTCCCCGTCCCCGGAGAAGGCCACGATGCCGTCTGTCATATGGAGGAAGACGGTGGCCAGCTTGTTGCGCTCCGACTCGATATCCAGCAGGGTGTCGTGGAGGCGGGTGCCCATGTCGTTGAAGGTGCTGGTGAGGGTGCCGATCTCGTCCTCCGCCTGCACCTCGATCTTCTGGGAGAAATCACCGGCGGCCATGTTCCGGGCCGCCCGGGTCAGGCTCTGGATGGGCCGTACCATGGTCTTGGCCAGGAGGAAGGAAAGCAGCACGCTGATGGCAAGGCCGATCACAAGGGCCTCCAGGATGACGGTGAGCATTTCCCCCGTCAGGGCCGCCGCCGTTTGCCGGTTGTCCCGGACGCAGACGACGTAGCTGCCCGTCTCCCCCCGGATGGGCACCGCCACGTCCATATAGTCGGCGGCCATGCTGCTGGCATAGCCCTCCGTGCCGGTGAGGGCGGTGATGATGTTGGGGGTCAGGCTGAGGCTCTCACTCCCGTCGGAGGCATAGAGCAGCCGCCCCGTGTCGCCGGTGAGGATGTAGAAGGCGCGGGTGTTCTCCTCGATGCCCAGGGCGCCGGAATAGGCGTTGAGGATCTCCGCCATGCTGCCCTCCCCCTCCTGGTCGGCGGCGGCGCGCAGCTCCTGCACGAAGCCCGCGTCGGCAAAGGCACTCTGCATCTGGTCATAGAACTGCTGTAAGTAGAAGCGGGTGACGCCCCGGATGAGGAAGGCGCTGACCACCAGCATCAGGGCAACGATGAGCAGCAGCATGATGAGAACCACCTTGAAATGCAGTCCTCTTTTTCGCATGGGGCATCACCTCCTGTCAAATGGATTTCCGAATACTTTGATGCTCCGCTCGCGGTAATGCGCTGGAATCCGGCAAATGAGGGCGCTATTCCCCGCTGAGATAATATCCCCCGCCGCGGCGGGTGCAGAGGAGGCTGGGGGAAGCGGGGTCGTCCTCCAGCTTTTCCCTCAGCCGCCGGACCGCCACATCCACGGCCCGGGTGTCCCCGTAGTAATCGTAATTCCACACCTGGCTCAGCAGCTGTTCCCGGGAGAACACGGTGCCCACGCTGGCGGCCAGCAGGCGCACCAGCTCGAATTCCCGCTGGCTCACGTCCACGCTCTGCCCGTCCTTCAGCACCAGCTGCCGGTCCGGGTCCACGGTGATCCTGCCCGCCCGCAGGAGGTTCGTTTCCACCGCGGGAGAAGCCTCCTCAGTCATCACCGCCGTCCTCCGGATATTGGTGCGCACCCTGGCCAGCAGCTCCCGCACGGAGAAGGGCTTGACCACATAGTCGTCCGCCCCCAGCTCCAGGCCCATGACCCGGTCCCGTTCTTCCTCCCGGGCGGTGAGCATGATGATGGGGGTCAGCCTGTCCGTTTTCCGCAGCTCCTCGCAGACCTGGAAGCCGTCCTTTTCAGGCAGCATCACATCCAGCAGGATCAGGTCCGGCCCCTCGCTGCGGGCCTTGTCCAGCCCCTCCTGCCCGTCGTAGGCGGCCAGGACCTCGTAGCCCTCCCGCTGCAGGTTGAAGCGGAGGATGTCCACGATATTGGGCTCGTCGTCTACCACCAGGATCTTCTTTGCCATGTCAAACCTCTCCTTTCAGGAGGCGTCCGGCGCGCAGGAGCACCGCCAGGGTCTTGGCGTCGCTCAGCCGCCCGTCGGCGGCCATGGCCGCCGCTTCCTCCAGGGGACAGCGCACCGGCTCCAGGAATTCCCCTTCGTCCAGGTCCATGGTCCCGCCCGTCAGTCCCCGGGCCAGATAGAGATACAGCTTTTCCGTGAGGAATCCCGGGCTGGTCTCGATGGCCCCCAGGAAATCCCACTTCTCGGCCGTGAAGCCCGTCTCCTCCCGCAGCTCCCGCTGCGCCGCCGCGAAGGGTTCCTCCCCCTTTTCCAGCTTGCCGGCCACCGCCTCCAGCAGCACCCGGCCGTGGGCATAGCGGAACTGCCGCACCAGGGTCACGTTCCCCTCCCCGTCCAGGGGCAGGATCACCACGCCGCCGCTGGAGTGGACCAGGTCCCGGCGGCCCTTTTTCCCATCGGGCAAAAGCACTTCGTCCCTGGTGACGGTGAATACCGGGCCGGAATAGACTTCTTCCCGGCTCAGCCGTTTTTCTTCCAGATCCATGTTCTCTCCTCGTTCAGTCGGCGTTTTCCTGCCATTTTTTCAGGGCTTCCGCCAGGGCGGTATTTCCCCCGCTCCGGTCCTGGGAGGCCATGAACTTCTGCACGTCCCGCTTCCCCGCGCCCTTGTCCTCCCGGCGCTTCTCGAAATCCGAGAGCTTTTCCCGGTAGCCGCAGACGCAGACGAACATCCGCTTATCCCCCTCGCCCCGCAGCTCCAGTTTCTTGTGGCAGTTGGGACAGCGGGCATTGGTGACCACGCTGAGGCTCTTGCGGTAGCCGCAGGCCCGGTCCGGGCAGACCAGCATCTTATTGCCCTTCTTCCCCGTGACCGCCAGCAGGAATTGGCCGCAGTCGGGGCAGCGCTCCCGGGTGGCGTTGTCGTGGCGGTACTGGCCTTCGGCGGCCTTCACCTCCGTCACCAGGCGGGCGGCATAGTCCTTCATTTCCTTTAGGAAGGTCTCCGGGGCTTCCTTCCCCGCGGCGATGGCGCTGAGGCGGTTTTCCCACCTGGCCGTCAGGAGGGGGCTGCGCAGCTCCTCCGGCACCAGGCCCACCAGCTGGGTGCCCTTTGAGGTGGGCACCAGGCTCTTGCCGCTGCGCTCGGCATAGAAGGAGCTGAGGAGCTTTTCGATGATGTCCGCCCTGGTGGCGGGGGTGCCCAGGCCGCCGGTCTCCTCCAGGGTCTTCTTGTCCGCGCCCGCAGCATTGGGATGCTCCATGGCGGTGAGCAGGGTGGCCTCCGTATAGCGGGCGGGGGGCGCGGTCTTCCCCGTGGTCAGGCGCACGTCCCGCAGGGGCAGAGCGACCCCCTGCTTCATCTCCGGCAGGTTCTGGCTGCGCTCCTCATCCTCCTCGTCCTCGGGGAGGGCGCTGCCGTAGGCGGCCCGCCAGCCTTCCTCCAAGACCCGCTTTCTCTTGGCATGGAGGGTCTCCCCCTCGCAGGTCAGGGTCAGCTCGATCTCCTCGTAGGCGCAGGGCGGCAGCAGCACCGCCAGGTAGCGGCGGGCGGCCAGGTCATAGATATTCTGCTCCGGCCCGCTGAGATAGCGGAAATCCGCCGGTTCCTCCGTGGGGAGGATGGCGTGGTGGTCCGTCACCTTGGCGTTGTTCACCAGATACTTCGTCTGGAGGGGGCGGCTGCGCAGGAGCTTGTTCACCAAAGGGGCGTAGTCCCCGAAGCGCATGGCCTGGAGCCGCTCCGGGAGGGTGGGCACCACGTCGTCGGAGATATAGCGGCTGTCCGTCCGGGGATAGGTCAGCAGCTTGTGGCGCTCATAGAGGCTCTGGATCAGGTTCAGGGTCTCCTTGGCGCTGTATGCGTATTTCTTATTGGCGTCCCGCTGCAGCTCCGTCAGGTCGTAGGCCGCCGGAGGCGGCACCTGCTTCACCTGCTTTTTCAGGGAGACGATGCGGGCCGTCTTCCCCCTGAGCTTTCCGCAGAGGGCTTCGGCGTCGGCCCTGTCGAAAAGGCGGCTCTGGCCCTTATTATCCCGGTACAGGGCGTCGAAGCCCAGGGCGGTCTTTGCCGAGACGCCGTAAAACTCCCGGGGTACGAATTCCCGGATCTCCTTTTCCCGCTCCACCAGCAGGCTGAGGGTGGGGGTCTGCACCCGCCCGGCGGAGAGGGAGGCCCCATAACGGCAGGTGAGGGCCCTGGTCACATTCAGCCCCACGAACCAGTCCGCCTGGCTGCGGGCCTCGGCGGAGCGGTAGAGGTTATCGTAGTCCTTCGCGGGGCGCAGGTCCCGGAAGCCCTCCTGGATGGCCCGGTCCGTCTGGGAGGAGATCCAGAGGCGGCTGGTCTTCCCCCGCCACCCGGCCTTTTCCAGGATCCAGCGGGCCACCAGCTCCCCTTCCCGGCCCGCGTCCGTGGCGATGACCAGATCCCCCACGTCGGGCCGTTTCAGCAGCCCCTGCACCACCCGGTACTGGCGGGAGGTCTCCTTGATAACGACCAGCTTCCGCTTATCCGGCAGCATGGGCAGGTCTTCCATCTCCCAGGTCTTGTATTTGGGGTCGTATTCCTCCGGGTCGGCCAGAGTGACCAGATGGCCCAGGGCCCAGGTGACGATATACCGGGGGCCTTCCATATAGCCCTCGCCCCCCTTGCCCGCGCCCAGGACGCGGGCCAGCTCCTTGCCCACGGAGGGCTTCTCCGCCAGCACCAGGGTCTTCGCCATCTCGGTCACATCCTTTCAAACAATACCTTTTCGGCTCCCTCTCTGAGGGAGCATCTTCGCGCGAGGGGTAGCAGGCGCGTCCCAGCGTGGGGCCCTCGCGCCCGGAATGGGGACCCGCCGCGCAGCGGTGAGCGCGCGGTTCTCTGTCGCCGCAGGCGACTGAGGGAGTCAGCGGTGGATAAGCTGTAGCTATCAGTGGTAGCATCAGCCAGGAATTACCCTGACTCCCTCCGTCATCGCCTCGCGGCGATGCCACCTCCCTCAGAGAGGGAGGCATTTCATGGCGATGACGGTAAGGGGAGGCTTTATGCCTTAAGCTGATGACATTGCCTCACTGAGGGAGGCTGTTATCCCCGTTTCCGGATCGCCTCGATGAGCCGCGTCACCGCCAACTCCACGTTGGCCCGGGAGGTGGCCAGGTTCAGGCGGATGTGGGCGTCGGTCTTCCCGGCCTCCACGGCCAGGCGGTCCCCTTCGCACCGGGACTCCGAGGGGAAGAACTGGTGGCCCCAGTCCACCGCGATGCGGCACTCGTCCTGCACCACGGCCTTCAGTTCCGACTGCTTCAGATAGGCCCCCAGGTCCACCCACTGGAGATAGGTGCCCTCCAGGGGGCTCACCACGATCTTGGGCAGGGCGGCCTTCAGGGTCTCCTCTGCGTACTTCGCGTTATCGCGCAGGAGCTCCAGGCAGCCCTCCAGCCATTCCTCTCCGCCCCGGTAGGCGGCTTCGATGGCGACATAGCCGGTCATATTGGAATTCATCCCCGTGAAGGGCTTCACATAGGCGTCGTATTTCTTCCGTATCGTTTCGTCCGGCACCACGGCGATGGAATGGCTCAGCCCCGCCATGTTGAAGGTCTTGCTGGCGGCAGTGAGCATCACCGTGAACTTCTCGCAGGGATAGGCGCTGAGGGTGGGCACATGCTTCCCCGTCAGCTCCAGGTCGTGGTGGATTTCGTCGGAGATCACGTAGACCCCGTGCTTCTCGCAGATGGCCAGCAGCCGGGCGATCTCCTCCTTCTTCCAAACCCGGCCCACGGGGTTGTGGGGGGAGCAGAAAATGAAGGCTTTGACCTTCTCCCGGACAATGACCGCCTCGAAATCCTCATAATCGGGGGTGTAGACGCCGCCTTCATTTTTCAGCATGGAGCAGACCAGCCTGCGCCCCGTGTCCTCCACGGCGCTCATGAAGGGATAGTAGCAGGGGCTGAGGATGATGCAGGCGTCCCCCGGCTCCGTCAGGGCCCCCAGGAAGCGGTAGATGCCGCAGACCACGCCGGGGGTGTAGCGGATCCAGGGCTGCTCCACCTGATAGCCGTGGCGCTTGAGCTCCCAGTCCATGAAGGCCTTGTAATAGGCGGGCGAGGGGAAGGTATACCCATAGGTGTTCATCTCCGCCAGCTTCACCATCGCCTCCCGCACGCTGTCCGGGCAGCGGAAGTCCATGTCCGCCACCCACATGGCGATGAGGTCGTCGGAGCCGAAGCCCATCTTCATGCCGTCCCACTTGGCGCAGCCGGAGCCCCGCCGGTCCCAGTAATACTTCTTCTCAAAATCCGTCATCTTATCCTGCCTCAACGAATGAAATTTGTGAACGCGATATGCTCTTCCGGGGGCGGGAAAGCGACGCCCGCCTGCTTCCCGGCTTCGATGCATTTGATGAGCCAGGCCATGTTGCGCCCCAGGGTGCGCATCACCTGCATGCCCTCCTCGTCCTGCTTCACTTCCTCCGGGCTGTTGCCGTGGACCACGTTCCAGTAGCGGCTGGAGACGACGGGCATGGAGGAGATGGTGAAATACTTGTTCAGCACGTCGAAGGAGGCGGTGCCGCCGCTTCTCCGGCAGCTGAGGACCGCGGCGCCGGGCTTCCCGGCGAAGGATTTCTTAGCGTAGAACACCCGGTCCAGCATGCTGTGGAGGTTGCCCGCCGGGCCCGCGAAGTGGACCGGCGTGCCGAAGATCACCCCGTCGCAGGCGTTTATACGGTCGATGAGGGCGTTGACCCCGTCCCCGTCCCCGAAGAGGCAGTGCCCGTCCCGGCAGCCGCGGCAGCCGATGCAGCCGTTGATGGGCTTATTGCCGATCCAGAAAAATTCGGTCTCCAGGCCCTCGGCCTCGATGGCGGAGGCGATTTCCCGGAGGGCGGTATCCGTGCAGCCGTGCTCATGGGGGCTGCCGTTGACAAGTAGGACTCTCATGTCGTTCTCCTTTAAAAACCGGGGCGCATATAGAATATGCGCCCCGGCAGTTCAGCTTGGGTCTAATCAGCCCTTGTAGCCGTCCCAGATGGCTTCCAGGAACTTTGCCGCGTCTTCCACGGTCAGCTCCTTGTCCACATAGACGGGGCACTTGGGCCACAGGTGACGGGCGGCCACGATCAGGGGCGCGCCGGCGACGACCTGCTCCTTGGTGGCGCCGTAGCCGGCCAGGGTCTTGACCTGGCACTGATGCATCATGTCATGGATCACGTCGCCGATCTTCTCGGCCACTTCCAGGTTGGTCTCCTTGCCGGTGAGCTCCACGCGCATGGCCTCGGCGATCTTCTTGATCTCCACGGGCACATAGTCCGCCATGATCTTCAGCAGCTCGGGGGTGACCCAGGCGCACTCGATGCCGTGGGGGGTATGGCAGGTGGCGGAGATGGAGTCGCAGGTGGCGTGGCCCAGCTGGATGTCGGTGTCCACGAAGGCCAGGCCGGCCCAGTTGGAGGCCAGGGCCATCTCGCTGCGGGCTTCCAGGTTGGAGCCGTTGTTGAAGCACTCCACCAGGTTGTCCCGGACGCGGCGCAGGGCGCTGAGGGCCAGCAGCTCGGAATGGGGGTTGCGGTCCCGGGCGGTGATGGACTCGATGCAGTGGGCCATGACGTCGAAGCCGGCCTGAGCGGTGACGTGAGGCGGGCAGGTCAGGGTCAGCTCGGGGTCGATGATGCCGATGGTGGCATGGATGAAGATGGCCTGCTTCTGGCCGGTGGTATCGTCGGTGATGACGGAGACCATGGTGCCCTCGGAGCCGGAGCCGGAGGTGGTGGGGGCCAGCAGGATCGGCACCTTCTCAGGCTGCATGGTGGGAGGAGGAGGCGGCAGATACTTCTCGATCTTGGTCTCCTTCAGGTCCAGCAGCAGGGCCACGGCCTTGGCCAGGTCCATGCAGGAGCCGCCGCCGATGCCCAGGACGCTGTCGCAGCCTTCCTTGATGGCGAATTCGGCAGCCTTGTTGATGAGGGTAGAGGGGGCGTCGGGCTTGACGTCGTTCCAGTAGACGAAGTCGATGCCGTGCGCTTTCAGGCTCTCCTCAGCCTTCTTGGTGTTGCCGGCCTTGGTCACGTTGGGGCCGCAGACAAACAGCAGCTTTTTGCAGCCCAGCTTGCTGAGCTCTTCGCCCACGCAGCCGATGGCGCCCGCGCCGAAAATGACGGGGTTCAGCTGGGTGTACTTGAAAATGCCCATGGTAGTTTTCCTCCTTATATGATTTTTGATTTATAAAAGACTTGCGTCATTTATACGGTATTGCCCGGTATTTCCGTTACAATTCGATCAGCCGGTAGCCGGTGCAGTTCACGGCCCGGGTGGCCCCCACCTGGAAGACCCCCTGCCTCGCCTCCGGCCCATGGTGGTTCTGCCGGTGGAGATGGCCGAAAAGATGGAGGGTGGGAACGTTGTCCCGATAGAGCTGGTGGAAGCAGCGGAAGCCCTGGTGGAAGGCGCTTGTATCCCCCACCCCCGCGGCGGGGGCATGGGTCACCAGGATATCCAGCTTCCGGCTCCGGCGCAGGTCGCTCTGGAGCTTGCGCACCCGCTTTTCCATCTTTTCCTCGGTGAACTGATAGGGATTGGCGGGGTCGTCCCCCATGCAGCCCCCCAGCCCGGCGATGCGGATGCCCTGAAATTCCGTCACGGCGCCGTCGATGCACTGGCAGCCCAGGGGGGGATTGCGGTCATAGGCGCCGTCGTGGTTCCCGTAGACATAGAGCAGCGGCGCGGGGATCATGGTCACCAGGTAGCTGAGATAAGAGGCCTTCAGATCGCCGCAGGAGAGGATCAGGTCCACCCCGCGGAACAGCTCCGGATCAAAATGCTCCCAGATGAATTTGCTCTCCTCGTCGGAGACCGCGAGGATGCGGACCGGCTTTCTCGGCGGGATCGGGGGTATCGGCGGGCCGGGCGGCCATACCGGGCGCTGCTTCCACATCATCTGCATGTCCCGTCTTCGTCCTCGCCGTGATGCCCGCGGTCATGGTCGTGATCGTGGTGGTGTTCGTGTTCGTGCTCGTGTCCATGGTCGTGATGGTCGTGGTCGTGGTGATGGTGCTCGCACTCATGGTCATAGACGCACCAGTCCCCGAACTGGCCGACGACGGCGGCGGCCAGGCCCTCCAGCCGGTCCTCCGCATCCTCCAGCTCGCCGCCGAAGACGATGACGGTGACGCCCACTTCCGCGTCCCGGTCCCCTTCCGGCAGGGCGCTGCCCTTCGCTTCCACCTCGCCGCCGGTGGTGGAGAGCATCCTTGCTTCCTCCCCGCCCCAGCTGAGATAGGCCTTGGCGTGGCCGATGAGCATGTCCTTTTCCTCCGCCCAGCGGACCGTGACGGCCAGCTGGCGGGCGACCTCCGCCTCCGCCCGGCGCAGGTCGGCGGCGGGAAGCAGGAATTTCGCGGAGGCGACGTGGGCCTCCTCATGGTCCCGGGCGTTGATATGTACGGTGGTCATCTTCGCCCTCCTCAATCCTGCACGAAAGACCAGATGCTTTCGTCCATGGGCTTGTTTGCGACGGCCTTGTGGATGGCGGCGGCGGGATTATAGCGGCGAAGCTCCTCCACGATGGCGTCGGCTTCCGCCTCCTCCACCAGGTCCACCTTGTTCAGCAGGATGCAGTCGGCGCACTCCACCTGGCCCTCGATGAGCTCGGCCATATAGGCATGGAGGCGCTTCCAGCGCTTGGCGTCCGCCAGGGCCAGGATCTTCACGGGGATGCGGAAGCAGGCTTCCACGCTCTCCTTGATCTGGCGGGGATAGGCCACGCCGGTGGCCTCGATGATGATCCACTCGGGGCCGACGGTATCCCGGATGGTACGGATGTCGGCCAGCAGGTCCGCCCCGCCGGTGCAGCAGGCGCAGCCCGCGAAAAGCTCCCTCACCTGAAGGCCCTGGGCCTTCAGCACCTTGTCGTCCACGCCCACCTCGCCGATCTCGTTTTCGATGATCGTGACGCTGGTGCCCCCCTGCTGAGAGGAACGCACCAGATAGGCAGCCAGCTGCAAGAGGGCGCTGGTTTTTCCGGAGCCGAGGAAGCCGCTCAGAAGCAGGATTTTCATATTTTTCCGCCTCCCATCCAGCTTCTAAGAATATACTATTCCCGCCCCGATGTCAAGGTTAGGGGGTGCTTCCGCCAGGCGAAAACAAAACCGCTCTGCCGCGTCGCGGAGGTGCCGCAACGAAGTAAACAAACAGCAGGAGGTACAGCATCATCTCTGTACCTCCTGGGTTCACCACCGTTATACCCATGTGATTGAATAATAGGCTTGAAATCCGTCTCTAAAACTCAACCCACTCAATAGAGTCTTTAGTCAATCCAACATTCTCTACCCACGCCTCTGTTATAACCCGTGTTTTCTGTGAAGTGTTCGTATACTTCTGTGCCAATGAGGAATCCATCTGAAGCATCTCTATTTGCGCCATCTATGCTGCCGCCTTATCTGGATGTTATACTATTATTGAGTAATCAGTAAACGACGCGGTTATGATTTATTATAACACGCCCTTCGGCTTTCTCAACAGTCATTCTGTTAATACCAGCTACTATCTTTTAATATCGGCTTGCAGATTCAAGGGACAAAAAGCATAGAAAGCGGCGGAAATCCTTATTTTCAAGGGTTTCCGCCGTTCTGAATATACTCTTTTTCAAAGCTGAAAGCAAAATACAAAACCTTCGCGCGGCTCCTCCCCGCATCGGCAGGCGGTTTTGCGATTCAGTAGGTATTCAGGTTCCCGGAGGAGCTGTGGTTCTTCCCGTAATCCAGGTCGTCGGTCAGATAATTGGCGTGGACCCAGCCCATCTCCTCCTCGTATTCCACCAGCATCCAGCTGCCGTACTGGGAGACGGCCCCCACCTTGGCCAGGCTGGGGATGGTGGTGATGCGCTCATAGCGGGTGTCGGGCCCGCTCCGCATATTCAGGGTGCTGCTGGCGGTGACGATATAATACTTATACTCCTCGAACAGCTTGTCCTCGCTGGGCTTCAGCTCCAGCTTGGGATATTTGCTCAGGTCCAGCCAGAAGGGCTCCGGCGTGGGTTCGGGGGTAGGCTCCGGCGTCGGCTCCGGGGTGGGTTCCGGCGTGGCCGTGGGCGTGGGGGTCGGGGTAGGCGCGGGGGTAGGCTCCGGCGTCACCTCCGCAACGGGGATGGGGGTGGGCGCGGGATGGACGCTCCGGCTCTCCCTGGACATGCGGAACAGGAAGGCCAGCAGCAGGGCGTTGAGCAGCAGGCTGATGATCAGCATGATGAAAAGGGCGGTGCTGGTGTTGGTGGTGAAAAGGCCGCCCCGGCCTTCCTCCTCCGGCGCCTCCCCGCCGCTGTCCCCGGCTTCGTTCCCGGCCCGGTCGCGGCGCCCTTCGCCCCCGAAGTCTGCCACCTCGGCGGTGCTCTCCAGCACGGCGGCGGTCACGGCGGCCACGGTCTCGTCGTCCGCCTCCGGCTCCGTTTCCCCGCCCGCCGGGGGCTCGGCCTGGTCCGGCGCACGGCGCACATTCAGCTCCGTCAGGGCCTCCATGGCGGGCTCGTAGCCCTGTTGGGCAGATTTCTTCAGCCACAGCATGGCGTCCAGGGAATACTGATAGATCTCGGTCTCGTCCTCGGTCTGCTTCAGCAGCTTCCCATAGTGCTCGGCCAGCTCATACTGGGCGACCATGTCGCCCTCGTTTGCTCTTTTCAGCAGTTCTTCCGTATCCACAGGCGCACCTCCCCTGCAAATCCTGTCCCTTTGACGAATCCCGCCGCAAAATGTTCCATACAAACATTATACTGCCGGGAGGAACAAAGTCAAGAAATGACGCTTCCTTTTTGATAAATCGGGGGCGGCGGCATTTCGCTTCTTGTCATCGGCGGGACGCTGGTGTATAGTTATACATTATCGTGGAGGGAGGGGCGGTCATGTCGCTGGGCAGCCGGACGGCGAAGCTCTATCTGCTCTCCCTGTGCGTCTTTATCCTGGCGGCTCCCTTCTTTGCCCCCGGCGGGGGCTATGGCCGCATGACCGGCTTCAAGGCTTCCCTCTATGCCGTCCTCACCGCCGCCTTCCTCCTGGTCAGCCTCCCGGACCTCCGGCGGGAAAAGGGCTTCTTCCGCTCCCCGGCGCGCTGCCTGGCCCTGGGCTATCTCTTTTTCTGCCTGCTCAGCGCCCTCTGCTCCCCCTGGAAGCGGGAGGCCTTCCTGGGCGGCAGCCGCAGCGAAGGCTTCCTGCACCTGGCCCTCTATGCCGGCAGCTTTCTGGTGCTGAGCCTGCGTTCCTTCCCCCGGCGGGGCCTCCTCTGCGCCTTCACCGCCGCTCTGGGGCTCCAGGGCCTTCTCTGCCTCCTCCAGCTGGCGGGCGTCAACGCTCTGGGCCTCTATCCCCCCGGCCTGGGCTGGGCGGACGCGGGGCTGCGCTACCCCGGCGCTTACCTGGGTACCCTGGGCAATGCGGGGCAGACCGGCGCGGTGCTGGCCGTCGGCGCCGCCCTGGGCGGGCTTTACCTGCTGGAAAAGGGTGGGAGGGCCTTCCTTCTGCTGCCCTTCCTCGCCCTGGACGCCTTCCTTCTCTCGGAAATGGACGTGACGGGCCCCATGCTGGCCCTCTGCGCCCTGGTCCTCCTGGCCGTCCTCCCCTACGGGAAGACCGTAGGGGGCCTCTGCCGCTGGGGCGGCCTCACGGCCCTGACCCTGGCCCTGATTTTCCGGAAGCTCCTGGGCTGGGGCGGCGTGCTGGGGCTCCTGCTCCTGGCCGGGGCCTGCTTCTGGGGGGAGAAGCGTCTCCCCGGGGAAAAAGACTGCCGCCTTGTTGCCCGGCTCCTCCTGGGGGCGCTCTGCCTCCTGGGCTTCCTGCTCACCTTCACCTACCGGGGCTGGTACGGCCCCCTTCGGGATGCCTCCGCCCTCCTCCACGGCCAGATCGCGGAGGGGATGGGCAGTGGCCGGGTCTACATCTGGAAAGAGGTGCTGCGCGCCCTGCCGGACCGCTTCTGGCTGGGGAGCGGGCCGGACACCCTGGCCTTCCGGGGCCTCACGCCCTACACGGCATGGGACCCGGCTCTGGGGCGGGAGGTGACCCTCCGGATCGACGCGGCCCACTGTGAATACCTGCATACCCTGGTCTGCTGCGGGCCGGGGGCGGCGGCGTGCCACCTGGGGCTGGCCCTTTGCGCCGCGGCGGGCTTTTTCCGCCGGGAGGGGGCAAAGCGCATCTGCGCCGGAGGCGCTTTCTGCTATGCCCTCCAGGCCCTTTTCGGCATCTCCATGTGCGCCGCGGCCCCCCTGTTCTGGGTGCTGCTGGCCCTGAGCATACACAAAGACGGAATCAACGAGGAAGGAGGCGCGGACAGCCTTGCAGCAAACGAACAAGAGTGATTTCTCCCAGGGCAGCCTGTCGGGGAACATCCTGCGCCTGGCCCTCCCCATGATCCTGGCCCTGCTGGTGAACACCCTTTACAGCATCGTGGACCGCATCTACATCGGCCACATGGCGGAGGGGGGCAAGCTGGCCCTCACCGGCATCGGCATCGCCGCCCCCATCCTCATGGTCATCAGCGCCTTCCAGGCCCTCTGCTCCACCGGCGGCTCTCCCCTCTTCTCCATCGCCCGGGGGGAGGGGAACGAGGAAAAGGCGGGGCGCATCATGGGCAACGCCTACTGTCTCCTGCTCACCTTCGCCCTGGGCCTGACTGCCCTGGGCTATCTCTTCAAGGCCCCCATCCTCCGCTTCACCGGGGCGTCGGGGGAAACCTTCCGCTACGCGAACGACTATCTCAACATCTACCTGGCGGGGACGGTGTTCGTCCTCACCGGCGTGGGCATGAACCCCTTTATCAACGCCCAGGGCTTCGCCCGGACGGGGATGCTCACGGTGCTGATCGGGGCCCTCCTCAATATTGCTCTGGACCCGGTGTTCATTTTCGTTTTCCACTGGGGCGTCCGGGGCGCGGCCCTGGCCACGGTCATCAGCCAGGCCTGCTCCGCCCTCTGGGTCTTCCGCTTCCTCACGGGGAAGCGGCCGGTGATCCCCCTGCGGCGGGAAAACCTGCGTCTCCGGAAGGAGATCGTGGGGCGCATCCTCTCCCTGGGGGTGGCGGGCTTCGTCATGGCCTTCACCAACTCCGCCGTCAGCTTCTTCTACAACAACGGCCTGGCCCGCCTGGGCGGGGACACCTATGTGGCGGCCATGACCGTCATCAATTCCCTGCGGGAGCTGAGCTTCATGCCTGCCTCCGGGGTGACGGAGGGGGCCAAGCCGGTGCTTGGTTATAACTACGGGGCCAAAGCCTATGACCGCTGCAAGGCCTGCATCCGCCTGGTGACCGCCATGGTGGGGGCCTACTGCGTCTGCATGTG
Source organism: Oscillospiraceae bacterium (assembly GCA_902795345.1). Taxonomy (GTDB): domain Bacteria; phylum Bacillota; class Clostridia; order Oscillospirales; family Oscillospiraceae; genus UBA1774. The sequence continues at coordinate 37,519 of CADBKO010000011.1, read as the reverse complement.
GCTGGCCTTCATGCTCTTCCCCGGCTTCTTCGTGAGGCTGTTCAACTCCGATCCCGAGCTGCTGCGGGTGGGGGTCTACGGGGTGCGGCACTACTACGCCATGTTCGCCTTTATGACCTTCCAGATGGTGGGGCAGAATGTGTTCACCTCCCTGGGCCTGGCCAAGCGGGCGGTGTTCTTCTCCCTGCTGCGGAAATTCATCATCCTGCTGCCCCTCATCCTCCTCATGCCCGCCATCACCGGCCTGGGGGCCGACGGCATCTTCTGGGCCGAGCCGGTGAGCCAGATCCTGGGGGCCAGCGCCTGCTACATCACCATGTATTTCACCGTCTACCGCAAGCTGGGCAAGGTCGAAAGGCTGTAAACGCGCCTGCGGGCGCGAACCCCGCGAGGCTCATCTTCGCATGCCCGCCTCTCTGAAGCAAAGTCATCAACTAAAGTGCCAAGCCTCCCCATACCGTCATTGCGAACCCGCGCAGCGGGTGTGGCAATCCGTATCCCCGTCCAAACTCCCGTCTCTCGTCTTTCGTCCCCGCCGCTGCGGGAATCCCCCGTCTCCCGTCCAAAGGTGGGGGATCCAATGGGGGCGGAGCCGCGTCCTTATTCGCCGGAATACGGCGCAGCTCCTGTTGGTCGCTGCTGGAAGATTCCGGCGAAACGTCCTTCTCAAATCGAAACGATATGTTTCGATTTGAAGAGGAGGAGCCACCGAGCGATACGGAGTTTTCGCAGTATCACGGTTCTGCGGAAACGGAGCGAGCGACGTGCGCTCCGACGAGGTTCCCCCGGCGCGTCTTTTCCCCATTTCTCCGCGATGAGAAATGGGGTCGCCCGCAGGCGAAACGTTCTCGTCCAAACTCTCGTCCCCGCCGCAGCGGGCAATCCTCCGGGTCTCTGCGGATTCGCCGCTCGCCTCTGCTTATCGCTCCCTCGTCCCGTCGCCTCCGGCGGGCCTCTTTCTTTGCCGCCAAAGAAAGAGGCGAAAGAAACCGCTTAAGGGGACCTATTTCGAGGCGGTCCCCTTAAGAATCCCTCCCCGACGACCAAGGGGGCTGCGGCCCCCATTGGATTCCCTGGGGTTTACGGGAGACGAGGGACGGGGGACGAGAGACGAGGGACGAGAGACGGGGGTAACGGATTGCCGCAGCCGGTGTGCGCGCCGGCTGTGCAATGACGGGATAGGGGAGGCTTGGCATAAGTTTACGACATTGCCTCTCTAAGGGGGCCAAGCCCCGCGGCGGGACATGGCCATTTCGTTCATCGCCTCGTGTTTCCACGTGTTGACTGTGATTTTAAATTCTTTTTCTTGAGGTACACAACGATCATGAATCTTTCCGATTGCTTCCTGCCCGGCGAAGTGCTGCTGCCCCAGGTGAAGGACCTGGAGAAGTGGAGCGTCATCGCCTGCGATCAGTTCACCGCCGATCCCGCCTATTGGGAGCGGGTCAGCGCCTACGTGGGGCATGAGCCCAGCACCCTGCGCCTCATGCTGCCGGAAGCCTGGCTGGCCAGGCCGGACCGATCCCGGCTGGAGGCGGCCATCATCGAGAATATGGAGCGCTATCTGGACGGGGGGCTGTTCCGGGCCCTGCCGGACAGCTTCATCTACCTGGAACGCACCCTCTCCGGGGGCGGGCTGCGCCGGGGCATCCTGGGGCTGCTGGACCTGGAATACTACGACTACCGGGAGGATTCCTGCTCCCCCATCCACGCCACCGAGGGCCTGGTCATGGACCGGCTTCCCCCCCGGCTGCGGCTGCGGCAGCAGGCGGCCCTGGAGCTGCCCCATCTGGTGGTCTTCTGCGACGACCCGGCCATGACCGTCATGACAAGCGCGAAGGAGGCCGCCGGTCCCCTGCTCTACGATACGCCCCTCATGGAGGGGGGCGGCAGGGTGAAGGGCTGGCGCATCACCGGCAGCGGCATCGGCAAGGTCCGCGCCGCCCTGGAAGCCCTGGGGAACGAGGACTACCTCCGCGCCCGCTACGGGGAGACCGGCTCCCCGGTGCTCTACGCCGTGGGGGACGGGAACCACAGTCTGGCCACGGCAAAGCGCGTCTGGGAGGAGCTGCGGGACACGCTGACGCCGGAGGAGCGGCAGGCCCACCCCGCCCGCTTCGCCCTGGCGGAGCTGGTGGACCTCCACGAGCAGGCCATCGAATTTGAGCCCATCCACCGGGTACTGTTCGCCACGGACCCGGCTTCCTTCCTGGCGGAAGCGGAAGCCGCCTTCGCCCCCTGGCAGGGCCGGGGCCGGTCTCTGCGCTGCCTCACCTCCCGTGGGGAAGTCACCCTCCATGTGGATGGCACCATCGGGGAGTGCATCGGCTTCTGCGAGAGCTTTATGGAGGCCTACCGCGCCAGGCACGGCGGCTCCATCGACTATATCCACGGGGAGGCGGAGGCCGCCGCCCTCTGCCGGGAGGCGGACCGGGCGGGCCTGCTGATGCCGGAGATGGACAAATCCGACCTGTTCCCCAGCATCATCCGCAGCGGCCCCCTGCCGAAAAAGAGCTTTTCCATCGGCCCCGCCCGGGACAAGCGCTATTATCTGGAATGTCGGAGGATCAAATGAAAGATACGCCTATGGGCAGGGCGGACCTGCACTGCCACACCTATTATTCCGACGGGGAGCTGAGCCCCCGGGCTGTGGTGGAGGAAGCCAGGCGCATCGGCCTCCGGGCCCTGGCCATCACGGACCACGACACCATGGAGGGCCTGCAGGAGCTGACGCCGGTGCCGGGGCTGGAGATCGTGCCAGGCATCGAGCGGAAGGCCTATTGGGAGGGCGTCGAGATACACGTGCTGGGCTTCGACTGTGATTGGGAGGTCCTGCGCCGAAATCCCCGGGTGCAGCGGGACCGGAACGACCGCAACCGGGCCATGATCGACCTGCTGCGCGCCGACGGGGTGGACGTCTCCATGGAGGAGCTGAACGCCATGAAAAAGGGCGTGACGGGCCGCCCCCACATCGCCGCCCTGCTGGTGAAAAAGGGCTATTTTCCCACGGTGGAGGCCGCCTTCGACGCCTGGCTGGGAGAGGGAAAGCCCTACTATGTGCCCATCGCCCGGGAGTCGGTGCCGGAGCTGACGGCGGAGCTGCGCAGCGCGGGGGGCAAGATCGTGCTGGCCCACCCCTACGAATACAAGCTGGGCGAGGAAAGGCTGGCGGAGCTGGTGAAGTTCTGCGCTGACAGCGGCTTCCACGGCATCGAGGTCTGGTATTCCGGCTATACCCCCGCCCAGTCGGCCTCCCTCCTGGCCCTGGCGGAGAAGCATGACCTCTGCCCCACCGGGGGCAGCGACTTCCACGGCTCCCGGCGTCCGGACCGGGTGATCGGCGGGGCCGGCGCGCCTTACGGGCTGCTCCGGGCCCTGCGGGAAAAGGAGTGAGAAGGATGGATCTGATCGCGGGCAGCGGCCCTCTGGTGGTGCTGCTGGACGACGGGGAAACGGCGGAGAAGCTCCGGCCCCTGCTGCCGCCGTGCAGCCTGCTGGCCTTCCCCGCCCCGGACTGGGACCGGGATCTGACCCCCTGGTCCGCCCCCGGCCTGCGCTTGAAGGACCCGGATTTCGGCGGCGGGGCGGAGGCTTTCCTGGCTGCGCTGCAAGGTGCCGTGTCGGAAGCGGAAGCCGCCCTGCCGGAAAGGCCGGGGACAAAGCTGCTCCTGGGCTATTCCCTGGGGGGCCTTTTCGCCCTCTGGGCCGGGACGCGGACGGCGGATTTCCCTCTGCTGGCCTCCGTCTCCGGCTCCCTGTGGTACGACGGCTGGTGCGAATATCTGGAGGCAAATCCCTGCCGGGGGCAGCGGGTCTACCTCTCCCTGGGGGAGAAGGAGCCCAAGGCCCGGAACCCCCGCATGGCCCGGGTGGGGGACTGCACGGAGAAGACGGAGGCGCTCCTCCGCGCTTCCGGCGTGGAGACCACGCTGGAATGGAACCCCGGCGGCCACTTTAACGAACCGGAAGCCCGGATGGCCCGGGCCGTCCGTACCCTGCTGGAGGACAAGGAGGAACAGTCGTGAGTGCATTTCGGGAAATGGTACGAAAAAAGCAGCAGCTCGGCAAGGCGGCGTGCGCGGAGCTGCTGAAAACAGAGAAGCGGGGCGTTCTTTCCGTCCTGGGGGACGAAGGGTATCCCTACGGCATCCCCATGAACCACTGGTACTGTGAGGAGGACGGCAGGCTCTATTTCCACAGCGGGAAATCCGGCCACAAGCTGGACGCCCTTCGGAAGCACGGCAAAGCCTCCTTCTGCGTCATGGACGGGGGCTTCCGAAAGCCCGGCGAATGGGCGCTGAACATCCGCAGCGTGGTGGTCTTCGGCCGGGTGGAATTTGTGGAGGACCGGGAGCGGATCTATGCCATCGCCCGAGCCCTCAGCCGGAAATTCACCGACGACGAAGCCTATATCGAAGCGGAGGTCGCCCGCAGCGGCCCGGGTACCTGTGTATTCTGCCTCGTCCCCGAGCATATGACCGGGAAAATCGTCAACGAATCGTGAGCGAATAGGAGCCGACCCCAAACCGGAAGCCCGGCGCGGACCATCGAAAACGGTGGGCGCGGGCTCGCCGGGCGCACTATAAAAGGACCGACGCGGTGCCGCGTCGGTCCTTTTCTCTCGTTTTCGAGCAAAGGCGGCCTTATCCGTTCCCGCCGTTGTTGCCGTAATCCTGGTTATCCTGGTTATCCTGATCTTCTTCGTCCTGGTCGTCCTCCGGCTCTTCCCCGTTATCCGGTTCCGCTTCCTCCGGCGCCTCTTCCCCGTCGTCATCGGGTCCGAGTTCATCCAGGTCGATCTCCACGTCCTCGCTCACGACGTCGCCCGGATTTCCGGCGGAAAACGCCGTGGACCATTCCTTCTCGAAGGCCGCCCAGTCGCGGACGGGAAGCAGCTCCGTCCACCGCTCGACGCCGTCTTCCATCTCGTATGCGTGGCTGTTGGTGGCCTCCTGGACCTCCGCGTAATACCACGCGCTGTCGTCCGCGTTGTCCGGCCAGACGATCATGCCGTCCGACAGCTTATCCTTGTGGGGGTGGCGCTCCAGCAGCCGGTTGATGATCGTTATGGCTTCGGCGCGGGTGATGGGCTCATCCGGGCGGAAGCTGCTGTCGGGATAGCCCTTGATCAGGCCCTTTTCCGCGGCCATGTTGATATAGGCTTCGCCCCAATGTCCCTCCACGTCGGAGAACTGCTCTTCCGCAGCCGCGTCGTCCCGGAAGAAGCGGATGGCGATGGTGGCGAACTCCGCGCGGGTGATGCTGGCCATGGGCCGGAAGGTCCCGTCCTCATAGCCCTTCAGGATGCCGCCGTTGGCCATGGTGGAGACCGCGTTGTTATACCAGTCCTCGGGGCTGACGTCGGGGAAGCTGTTGACCCGGGACCAGATCTGGGCGCGGCTCTCGTCCGTCAGCAGGCGGAAGAAGATCGTGGCGACCTCGGCGCGGGTGATGTTCGCCTCCGGCAGCACATAGCCGTCGGCCGTCCCGATGATGTAGGCGAAGTGATCCTCCTTGTTCAGCGCGGGCAGGGCGGGCTCGGAGGGCTCAGCGGGTTCGGAGGGCCCGGAAGGCGCATGGCCCGCGGGCGGCAGGAAGGGCACGAAGTCCTCCATGTCGGGGAGCTCCTCCGGCAGAGCCGGTGCGGGGGGCGGATCGTCCTCGCCGCCGCCGATACCGGTGGGCACATGGGTGTTGGTGATGGTGAAACCGCTCTCTGCGTCGCCGGTGACCTCAGCCGTATAGCCCGTGGGAACGGTGTCCTCCGCCACGGTATAGACGTCGGCGTCCCGGGCCGGCACCTCCCAGCTGCAGGTCCATTTGTTGCCCTCGCTCAGCTCCTGCGTCCAGGTGTTCCCGCCCAGGGTCAGGTTCACCTGGATGCTCTCCGGACGGAGCTCGTCCGCGTCGTCTTCGTCCTCCCAGACCTTGGTGACGGTGATCTCCGCGGTGTCAGGTTCATGAATGTTGGTAATGGTGAAACCGCTCTCTGCTTCGCCGGTGACCTGGGCCGTGTAGCCCTTGGGCACGTCGGTTTCCTGAACGGTGTACTCGATCTCTCTTCCGTTGAGGTAAACCGGCACCTGCCAGGTATAGGTCCAATCCCGATTGTTTGCGGCCTTGGTCGTGCCGTTGGCATCGTTCTGCCCGGCAGCCTGCAGAGTCACAGGATTGCCGCATGCTTCGTCGTTGGCAAACAGCTGGACCGTGATGCTCCTGGGCCGGAGGCCGTCCGCGTCGTCTTCGTCCTCCCAGACCTTGGTGACGGTGATCTCCCTCTGCAGGGTGTTGGTGATGGTGAAGACCCATTCGCCGTTTGCGTTTTCGCCCTCAACATCGCTCTGATAGTCTGTGGGCACATTGCGTTCTTCGACGGAGTATATGATATCCTGGCCGCCGGCCATCTGCGGCAGATTGGACCAGATATAGATCCATTCCCGGCTTCCGGTCTGGCCCGTGGCGGCAGTCCCGCTAGCGTTTCCCTGCCTGTCGCTCAGGGTCGCGGTCCCCACCGTTTGGCCGTCGGCCAGCAGCTGGAAGTTCACGGTATCGGGCCGGAGGCCGTCCGCATTGTTCCCGTCTTCCCACACCTTGATGACGGTCACGTTGACGGTTTTCGGTGTATAGGTATTGGTGATGGTAAAGGCCAATTCGCCGTTTGCGCTGTCGTCCCGAACAACGCTCTGATAGCCTGCGGGCACATTGGGTTCCTGGACGGTGTATCTGATCTCATTGCCGCTGCTATCATACTTCGGCACGCTGGCCGTGTCGATCCATACGTTCGGGTCAGCCTGATTCGTTCCGGCGGCAGTGTTCCTCGGGGACAGCGGCACATCGTAAATGCTTTTGTCGCTGCCCTGGACCTGGATCTGCACCGCGTTCGGACGGAGGCCGTCCTGATTGCCGTTATCGTCCCAGACCTTGGCGATTCCGATCTCCCGCTGCAGGGTGTTGGTGATGGTGAAGGTGATGTTCCCGTCGTTATCGACGGCTCTATCCGTATGGCACTGATAGCCTTGGAGCAATTCTTCCTCCACGTAGTACTGCGCGGCCTCCTCTGCCAGTACGCCAGACTTGTAATACGTCCACTTTCCCCCATCGCTCAGCGTGATCGTCTCGGAAAACGAGGGATCATCGGAGCGCAGCAGGGTCACGGTAACGCTGTCGGGCCGCTTACCCTCCTGATTGTCTGCATCCACCCAGACCTTTTCAATCTTCACTTCAACCACGTCTGGCCTTGAGCCGGCGGTCCCGGCGTCGGCAGCCAGAGCGGGGATCGCCGCCATGGGCGCCAGTCCCAGGCAGAAAACCAGGGTCAGGAGCAGGCTGAGCCACTTTTTCATCTTCATTCTTGATACCGTCCCTTCGTCAGGATGGGGGCGCAGAAAGCCCCCCTTCGGGAAAGCATATCATCCCATAAGATATATGATACACGCTCCGAAGGGGGGTCCGGTACACCCAAAGGTAGGTATTGAAAAAAGAAATCTGCGTCGGTTTCACTCCCGGATGGCAACGCCCAGGTGCCGGGCCTTCACCGCCAGCTCCAGGCGGCTGTGGTAACCGGTCTTTTGCAGCATATTGGTGATGTGCATTTTCACCGTGTTTTCCGTGATGCCCAGCTTGGCGGCGATCTCCCGGTTGCCCGCTCCGCTCACCAGCTCCCGCAGCACCTCCGCCTCCCGCTCGGTGAGGTCGGCGCTGCTGGCATTTCCCATGGCCACCACGGGGGACGCGCTGGGATAGACCGACTCCCCCGCCATGGTGCGGTCCATGATCTCCAGGAGGGGCTGCTCCTGCACCTCCTTGTACCAGAAGCTGTCCACCCCGATCTCCCGGGCCTGGCGCAGGAAGCTCAGCTCCGGCATGGAGGTGACGATGATGATCTTCGTCTCGGGCCGGAGAGCCTTGATGGCCCGGGCGGCCTCCAGACCGCTGATGCTGCCGGGGATCAGGACGTCCATGAGCACCAGGTCCGCCGGGCTGACGCGGCACCAGTCCAGGGCCTCGGCGGCGGTGGGGAAGGCGGCGGCCAGGCGGTAGTTGTCCGAAGCCCGCACCGTGGCGGCGAAGACCTCCCGCACCATCTTGTAATCCTCCGCGATCACGACGCTCCAGCTCATTCTTCTCCTCCTTCTTCCTCCGGCAAAGGCAGCCGGAGCCGCAGCCGGAACACCGGCGACGGGTCGATCTCCATCGTTCCTCCCAGGGCCTCCACCCGGCTGCGCAGGTTCCCCAGGCCGCCCCCTTCCCGCAGGGGGAGGGCGGGAGGCGCGCCGTCGTTGGTGAATTCCAGCTCCCAGCCGTCCTTTTCCCGGGTGCAGCGGACCATGGCGCGGCTGCCCCGGGCATGGCGCAGCACATTGGTGGTGTGGACGCTGAGGGCGGTCTCCACCACGGGGATGAGGGTCCTTTCCGCCGGGAGGCTGCCCGCCACCTCCAGGCGGACGCCCAGGGCCTCCGCCTGCTTTTCCTGGATGAAATAGGGCTCCTGCCAGCTCTCCGGCCGGCTGCTGGCCAGCAGGCTCAGGTTCTTCCGCCAGGCTTCTTCCACGGCGGCGGGCTCCACGCTCCCCGGCTCCGCCAGGCAGCGGCGGGACAGCAGCAGGCTCTGTCCCAGCCGGTCGTGGATCTCGCTCTTGAGCTGCATCAGCTCCCGGCTCATGGTCAGGTATTCGATGCTGCCCAGCAGGGCCTTGAGGCGCACGTTCAGCTCCCTGGCGCGGGCCTGCTTGTCCTCCAGCTCCCGGTTCAGGGCCCAGTCCTCGCTGACGTCCATGGCCACCAGCTCGTGGACCCGCCCCAGCTCCGTATCCAGCACCCGATGGCGGAAGCTGTATACCCTTCCTCCGGGGAAGCCGAGGACGGGCTGTTCCCCGCCCCGGAGGGAGGCGGACAGGCCGCTTTCCGCCAGGGCGCGCCAGAAGCCCTCCGGGTCCATGAGGGGGGCGCCCAAGGCTTCATAGCACAGGGCGTCCATGCTGCGGTTGACCAGCTTGAGGAGGCCACCCGGCAGATAGTAGCACAGCCCGGCGGGGAGCCGGTCGAAGGCCTCCTTCACCGACATGGCGGAGATGTGGCTCCTGCTCCAGCGCCCGATGCCCCGGAGCTGGAAGGCGGCCACGGCCAGCACCGCCAGGCAGAAGGCGATCACCTCCGCCAGCGGGAGGCGGATGCCATAGGGATAAAAGGGGTTGGAATAGGCGTTCATGATCATGACCTGCAGGTGGGCAAAGGACAGGGCGATCAGCCCTGCGGCGGGAAGGATGTGCTTCCGCCTGCCCAGCTGGAGATAGCGCAGCAGATCATAGAGGAGCGTAAAGAAGCCCAGCAGCCCCAGGAGGCACAGCGCCCCCTGCCAGGGGGCAGGGATATGGGAAAACAGGGTCATGGCTCCGCCCCCTTCCCGCCGCCTCCGGCAGCTTCGGCCCGCAGATCCAGCCGCCAGGTGTCGTCCGCAAGGGCGGTCTCCAGACGCAGCTTCTGGGCCGCCAGGACCTCCCGAAGGGCCCGGTCCTCCCCGAAAAGCAGCTCCGGGCAGTCCAGCTCCAGGCGGAGGAGCGTGCCCGCTTCCGGCGTCAGGGCAAGGCGGCAGGCATGGTATCCGCCGTAGTTTGCCTCGATGAAATGCTCGAACACCCGATAGCAGGCCAGCAGTCTCCCCGTGGGCAGCTCCGCCTCCCCGCCGGCTTCCAGGGCGCAGGCTACCCCGGCCAGGCGGAGGTATTCGAAGCTCTCTCCCAGGGAGAGGGCCAGCTCCCCCGTGGACAGAGTCTTTTTCCCGTCCCCCAGGAGCATCAGGTTCCCCATGCGCTTCATATACGCGCCCATCACCAGGGCCCGCTCCAGCCTCTCCCGGAAGCCCGCCCCTTCCCCCTGAGCCATGAGGGCCTGCATGGCGCCGATCTGGGGCTGCAGGACCCGGGAGATGCTGTCGTACAGGCGGTTGCGGGTCTCGAAGGCGATATGCTCCTCCCGCAGCCGGTTCTCCTCCCGGATCAGCTCGTTTTCCGCGTCCAGCTCCTCGTTGAGGGCCGTCAGCTCCTCCCGGAGGCGCAGCAGCTCCCATACGTCCTCGAACCAGACCACGCTGCCGCCGGGGATGGCGGAGCGCCGCAGCCGTTCCCCCTCGCCGGGTTCCGGGCTGTAAGAGGGGGAGACGACGGCTTCTTCGCCGCTCTCATCCAGGATGGCGGCCTTGATGACCGCCCGGCGGAAGAAAAGCTCGTAGTCGCTGTTGGTGGGGATGAGGCCGATGCGGAACATGGCCTCGAAGGGGAGGATGACCGTCAGGCAAAAGGCCTCCTGGATGTTGAAGAGCTTGATATTCCCCGCCTTCGGCGCGCCGTTTTCCAGGAAATACCAGACCAGCAGCCCCACCCCCACGGCAAAAGCCCCCACCGGCAGGAACCACCAGCGGCGGGACGCGCTGTTGCGGCAGCGGTGCAGCACCAGGACGATGGTGGCGATTGCGAAAAAGGCGCACCAGGCGGACATGAGGATATAGACGCTTCCGTGGCGGGCGATGTCCTGGCTCCCCGGCGCGAAGGTATAGAACCAATGGTGCAGGGGATTGGTGAGCATGACGGCGCAGAGCGCGCCCTCCGCCAGCCACAGGGGGAGGGTGCTCCGCAGCGGTTCTTCCCGCTCCCCCCGGCCGACGCAGAGGGCCGCCAGGAAGGACAGCAGGGCTGCCCCGGTATAGCACACGCCGTAGAGATAGAGGCAGTATTCCGTGACGGGGGGCAGATCCCGGAACAGGTCGTAGCGGCAGATGCGCAGGACGAAGGAGAGGATCATGAGGGTGCAGCACCACAGCAGCAGATGGCGGATGCGCCTCTGCCAGATGCGGCGGCGCACCGTCAGCGCCCACGCCAGCACCAGCCCCATATACAGGAAAGCCCCGGGAGAATGGAGGGCCCTGAACAGGGGCAGGCCGGTACTGACGGCCAGCGCCAGCCCCAGGATGAAGGCGGCGACCCGCCTTTTTTGTGCCTTTGCATAGGTGAGCATGGCTTTCCGATCCCCGCGCGTCTGTTTTCTGATCTTCTTGATTTGATTATATGGCAGAGGCGGAGAGTTTGCAAGCATGGCCTCCGCACCGTCCGGGGGGCATGGGCATAGGATGCAGGGAGGTGATGACCCATGAAGATCGCGCTGCTGCCGGGGGACGCCCGGCAGGAGGCCCTGGGGCGGCTGCTTACCGAGGCCGGGGAGGAGGTATGCCCCTATGTCCCCGGGGAAAGGGCGGACGCCTGGCTCTTTCCCCTGCCCACCGGGAACCATCCGGCCCTGAAGGCCCTGGAGCCTGGGAGCCTATGCCTGACGGCCCTGGCAGCCGGGGAGCACCCCGGGCTGCGGCTGCGGGACTACTATGACCGGGAGGACGTCCTCCTGCGCAACGCCGCCATCACGGCGGAGGGGGCCATTGCCCTGGCCATGGAGCGCAGGGAGCAAACGCTGCTGGGCAGCCGGGTGCTGATCCTGGGCTTCGGGCGGATCGCCCGGGCCCTGGCCCCCCGGCTCCGGGCCCTGGGCGCGGAGGTGACGGTCTATGCCCGAAGCGAAGCCCAGCGGGCCCTGGCGGAATGTCTGGGCTGCCGCGCCCTGGAAAGCCTGCCGGAAAAGCCGGAGGGCTATTCCATCCTGTTCAACACCGTCCCCGCGCCCCTGCTGCCCGGGGCGGCGGAGGGGGCCTTCAATATCGAGCTGGCCTCCGCCCCCGGCGGCTTTCGGGATGCTTCGGGGGTGGTGATCGCCCGGGGGCTGCCGGGAAAGGCGGCCCCCCTCAGCGCTGCCGAAGCGCTGCTAGGCCCCATCCTAGCCATCATCAGGGAGGAAGAAACGCCATGAAAAAGCTGGGGCTCGCCATCTGCGGCTCCTTCTGCACCTTCGACGAGCTGCTGCCCCGGGTCCGGAGCCTGGCGGCAGACTACGAGATCACGCCCATCCTCTCCCGGGCCGCCTACGAGACGGACACCCGCTTCGGCCTGGCCGCCGCTTTCGTGCGGGAGCTGCGCGCCATCTGCGCCCGGGAGCCCATCATCACCATCGAGGAGGCGGAGGCCCTGGGGCCGAAAGCGCCCCTGGACATCCTGGCCGTGGCACCCTGCACGGGCAACACCCTGGCAAAGCTCGCCGCAGGCATCGCAGACGGGCCCGTGACCTTCGCCTGCAAGGCCCACCTGCGGAACCTCCGGCCCGTGGTGGTGGCCGTCTCCACCAACGACGGCCTGGCCGCCGCCGCAGCGAACATCGGCGCGCTGCTGAACCGGAGAAACTACTACTTCGTCCCCTTCGGGCAGGACGACCCGGCAGCCAAGCCATGCAGCCTGAAGGCGGACCTCAGCCTGCTGGGGGACACCCTCGCCGCCGCCCTGGAGGGCAGGCAAGTGCAGCCGCTGCTGCTGGGATAGTTCATAGGCGCGCTGCCGAAGCAGCGCGCCCAATGATTTTCAAGACCGGGAACCGTCCCTTTGTCTTTCACTTGGGGCATCTATATAGGCCTGTCCGAAGAAGCCCCCGCCGCCGAATGAGGCTGCAAAACGGAATCGTGGCGCTGAAAAGTAGGCGCTGTTTACTTTCTTGCAGTGAGCAACTTGCGCTGATATAATCACCTCATCAAGCGGGAGGTGAACAGGTTGCTTTCACTATATCTGCAGATGCTGGATAACGAAGAAGATAAAAGCCGCTTTGAACGCTTTTATCTTCTATACCGCGGATTGATGTACCATGTGGCCATGAAGCTGCTGCACAATGAAATGGATGCGGAGGATGCCGTACATCAGGCGTTTTTGGCGATCCTGCAACATTTTTCGAAAATTCGTACCATCGACTGTCCGGAAACGAGGGCTTACTCCGTTATTATTACTGAGAGGAAAGCAATCGATCTTCTCAGAGAACGAAAGCGCTTGTCAGACGAAGAGCTGGAGAAGTTTTCAGATGTTCCCCTCGAACAACCGGGTGATAGTGGTATAGCGGACGCTATGGCCCTGTTGCCGCAGAGATACAGGGAAGCACTGCTGCTGCGCTATCAGCACGGATACAGTACTTCTGAGCTGGCAAAGCTGTGGGGCGTTAAGCGGGATTCTGTTCAAAAACTCCTTTGGCGTGCAAAACAGGCGCTGAAAAACCGAATGGAGGGTGTTGAGGATGAACCGGGTGGTTCCCCCTAAAGAACTGCGATCTGCCGCGGCAACGCTCGAAACGAGCATGTTGGAGGAACTGGCGAAGGAAGAGATGATCGGGCATGAGTTTTCTTCCGATTTTCAACGGAAGATGGAGGCTGTATTGGTTCGTGCCCGGCATCAGGAACAAATCCGTAAAACGATACGGACAGCAGCGGCTTCCTTCGCTGTCGTCGTTCTTCTTGCCTTTTCCTGGCTTGCCTCAAATGCGGAGGCGCGGACAAGCGTTCAGAGATCGATAAGGGAAACCTGGCAGAAAAGCATATCTTTTTTGAGTGGATTCGGATTGGATATTCCGGAGGAATGGGCAAAGATGGATCCTGAGTTTGATATTCCTGTTGATCCTCAGGAACAAGATCCCGGGTTTTTGATCCCATGGGGTGAGAAGGACGACACACCGGCTATCGTTCCAATTCCAGATGATACCGAAACAGACAATGATATCACGATTGTTCCAATAGAGCCATATGACGATGGAACAAAAGTGGTATACTCTTGATGGTATCAAGAACTCGTCCGGGCGAGTATAAACTGTAATCAGGCCCAGAGCGTTCCGGCCCTCGTCGGAGGTTTAGCCTTTTACTGAAGAGGCTTTATGATTCCTCACTATTCAAAGCAACCCTGCAACAAATGGATAACGGCGATTGCTATTGGGGTATAAATGGTTATTACTCTTCCCTCAGCAAGCTGAAAAGATGGTGACAAGTGGGTTGGATTATTATACCATCGACTCAACTATATGCTGCTTGACCTATCAAGGCTAAATTAAAACAGGGACCCGGCCAAGCTATGGCCGGGTCCTCTCGTGCGGAATGGGGTAGCGCGCGGAATGGGGCCCCGCCGCGCGGCGGTGGGCGCGCGGTCCTCTGTCGCCGCAGGCGACTGAGGGAGTCAGCCCATCGAATCTGCAAACGCTATGAATTACCCTGACTCCCTCCGTCTGCGGCTGACGCCGCAGCCACCTCCCTCAAAGAGGGAGGCTGATAGCGCAAAAGCAACCGGGAGGCCGAAGCCTCCCGGTTTACTTTGTTCTCTAATGCCCCGGCGAATAAGGACGTCAGAACATGACGTTGTGGGGCATGCGCAGCTTTTCCTGATCGGCGACGGAGATGCCGAAGCGCTCCTCGTTGACCTTGTCGATATACTTGCACAGGGACAGGTACACGCCGGGGAAGACGGAGCCGGGGCCGCCCTGGACGATGCAGGGGATGTAGCCGTTGGGGGTCATGCCGTCCAGCGCGCGGCGGACGACCTTCTCGTTGTTCTCGTCGGTCCACTCGGTAAAGTCGCAGCTCTTGTTGTCGATGTTGCCCATGAAAGCGATCTGGCCCTCGTACTTCTTCACCAGCTCGGGGACATTGTTGATCTCCATGGCGCCCTGCCACACGTCGATGCCCATCTCGATCATGGTGGGCACGATGTTGGCGCCGTAGGAGTCGGAGTGGTGGAGGATGAACTCCACGCCATGGTCATGGTAATACTTATAGACTTCCTTGTAGGGCTCCAGGAAGAAATCCTCGAACATGCTGGGCCGCAGGAAGGAGTTGGTGCCGCTGCCCCAGTCGTCATGATGGAGGATCATTTCGGGATGCAGGTTGGAGCAGATCTTCTCCGCCAGGCCCAGCTCCCAATCCTTGATATACTTGATCATGTCCATGATCTCGTCGGGATAGGTCAGGTAGTATTCCAGGGCGGCGGTCATGCTGCACAGATAGTGGACCTGCTCGAACATGCCGGGAGCGATGAAGGAACAGGTGAAGGCCTTGTCGTTCCGGGCGTTCTTATACATTTCGCCCCACTGATCCCACTCCTCCTGGGTGTAGGTGATGTCGGGACCCTTGACGTAATCCTGCCAGTGCTCGATGTCCTTGACGACGATCTTATCCTCGGTGTGCACGGGGAAAGCGCCGGGCACGTTGTCGGGCCAGGACATGGTGACGCCCCAGGCGTTGAGGCTGTTGACGATGCCCTTGGAGGGGGCGCCGCCGTTGTGCATCAGCTGGGGATGCATCATCAGATTCACGGCCTCATACTGGTTGACAAAACGGTCGGGCTTGCCGCCCTTGATGATGGACTGGCGCATGTTTTCTTTTGCAGTCAGCATTGGGTAAACCTCCTGAATGATTATTGGGACCAACCTCTTGTTCTTCACGTTATCTTACCATAATGGGCAGGAATTGTCACTTTGACTTTTTGCACAAATTCCGGGGGACAAGTTGTGCGTTTTATCCATAATCCCCCAGGCCGTAGGCCAGGCGGGCGTTTTCCCCCAGGAGCAGCGTCTTTTCCGCCTCCGTGAACAGGGGGCTGTCCCGGTAAAGGCCCAGGAGCCGCCCGTAGTCCGCGGCGCAGAGGGCCCCGGGCGCGTCGGTGCCCCAGAGCAGCTTATGGGCCCCGAACTCGTCGGCAAAGGCGCGCACCAGCTTCGGCGGCGTGGGGAAATCCGGGGCTTCCTTCCGGCAGAAATCCGTCAGGGCCGCGAAGTCGAACCACACGTTGGGCCTCCCCGCCAGGGAGGCCATCCGCCGCCAGGCCTCCCGGCGGGCCGGGTCCGTCATGGGCACCTGGGGGAAACCCAGGTGGCAGATCACGAAACGGGTGCCGGGGAAAGCGCCGGTGACATGCTCCAGAGCCTCCGTCTGATAGGTCCTCCCTCCCACGGGGCCGGGGTCCACGGCGACGGTCACGCCAAGCTGCCCCGCCATACGGTAGACCGGCTCCATCTCCGGGTCGTCCAGGCGGAAATCCGGATACCAGCCGGGGTTTGTGTACCCCAGCCCCTCCGACATCTCGAACTTGAGGGCGGTGAAGCCCCGGCTGCGCCCGCTGCGCAGCTCCCCGGGGGCCCCGGGGCCCTGGGAGACGGTCATGGCGGCGGCGAAGCGGCCGGGATATTCCCGGACGGCCCGGGCACTCTCCTCCAGGTCCGTGATGGAATTGGCCAGGAGCACGGCCCGGGAGACCCCGGCAGCGTCCATCATCCCCAGCAGCTCCTCGGGGGGAAAGCCCGTGTCGGCATACTTTTCCGGCATGATGGAGACCACTTCCCCGTCCCGCTTCCGCACCTTCCCCCGGGGCAGGACGGTCACGCCGCTGCGCGCGTCAAACTTCCCTGCAAAGCCCCTTGGGAACACATGGGCGTGGGCGTCCAGGATCCTCAAGGCTCGATCCAGGAGGCCCGGAAGCCGATGTCCGGATAGATAAAGGCTCTGGTCTCCCGCAGGTAGAGGTCCCAGGCGCCGCCAAACTGACCGTCGAACCAGCTGCCGCCCCGGGCGGCCACGCGCTCGCCGTAGTTGCGCAGGAAGAGGATGGAGCCGTCCTTATACTCGCCCGGCGCGGGCATGGCCCCCAGACGCTGGAGGATGGGCGGGACCTCCACCCCCTCCGCGGGGGCCAGGGAGCTGAAGAAGCACCAGCCATAGGCCCGGTGGGCGGTGTCCGCCTCGGACCCCGTGTAATTGGGGTATTCCAGGGTCGTATTCAGCCGGTAGCCGCCCCGCACCCCGATGTCCTCCGGGGAGTCGGTGCCGGGGGCGGTGCCGTCGTATTTCATGGTGCCGGAGGTGCCGGGGGCGGCAAAGCTGCCGTCGGGCAGCACGGCCCTCCACAGGGGGCTGTGCTCTCCCTCGTCCACATTGAGGGCGCTGTCGTTGTCGGGGATGAACTGCAATTCCCCGTCGAAGGTGCGGATGCCGGAGACCCAGTTCCATACGTTCCCGTTCAGGTCCGCGATGCCCCAGGGTCCGCCGTCGTGGTTCCAGCGGTCCGGCCCGGTGCCGGTGAGGGTGCGCATCTCCTCCTCGGTGCCCCGGCCCCGCTTCTGGCCAGTGGAGAGGACGCCCCTGTCCCAGGTCCGCTTGGGGTCGCCGCCGAAGGAGGCGTTGCCCCTGGGCACGGTGCCGTTGCGCACGCACCAGTGCATGACGGCGCACCACTCCGCGTTGGTGAGCAGGTGCCAGCCCGGTCCCTTGGCGGCGCAGGCGGCCCGGGCCTCGTCGATGGTGAGGGTGTGGGCCGGGTCCCGCCCGGGGAGGCTGTAAGCCCGCCCGTATTCGATGACGTTTTCATATTTGCTGATCCAGATGCTGTCCAGCACCCTGCCCCCCACGACGAAGGCGCTGCAGGGCTCCGCCGGGGCCCCCTCCAGCACGTCGGACCAGAGGAACATGGGGATGCGCACCATGACGCTTGGCCGCCCCAGGTCGTCGAACAGCAGGGTATTCTTGCCGCCGGAGGCCGCCTCCAGGGTGAACTTCGCCCCCTCATACCGGGCCCTGACCGCCGCCGGGTCCTCCGCGGGCAGGCGCACCGGCTCCGGCTCCCCAACCTTTTTCAGCACGGGAAAACCCAGATCGTCCCGCTGGCCGGTTTTGATGATCTCCATTCTCGCCGCTCCTTTCTATATTTTACTATTTATTCCTATTCTTTTATATCCCTCGTGGCAATCCGCAACTCCCGTCCCCGCCGCAGCGGACAATCTCTCGTCCCCCGTAAACCCCAGGGAATCCAATGGGGGCCGCAGCCCCCTTGGTCGTCGGGGAGGGATTCTAAAGGGGACCGCCTCGAAATAGGTCCCCTTTAGCGGTTTCTTTCGCCTCTTTCTTTGCCGTTCAAAGAAAGAGGCCCGCCGGAGGCGACGGGACAAGGGAACGAAAAGCAGAGACAAAAGGCGAATACGCAGAGGCCGGGAAAATTGCCCGCTGCGGCGGGGACGGGGGTATAGACGGGGGCTGCGGATTGCCACAGCCCCTTTGGGGCTTCGCAATGACGGGGACGGGGTGTTGCCCGCTGCGGCGGGGCCCCTCATCCGTCATCCGCCTTGCGGGGGACGGCGGATGCCACCTTCCCCCAGGGGAAGGTAATCGCTGCGGCGGGACGGGGGGGTGGACAGGAGCTGCGCCGTATTTCGGCGAATAAGGGGTCGGACTCCTTTATCGTCCCTTTATGTTACTATATTTTACACCATTTGTTCCAAACGCACAAGGACAATTGACTTTTTGCCCGGGTCATGGGAAAATAATGCAGCGGGCCGGACATGCCCGAGGGAGGTATCCGGATGATCGACAAGAACACCAGCTATTATATTGCTGTGCGCGGCGGAGAAATGGGCAGCAACCTCATGGGAGGGCCCTATGTCAACACAGACGACCGCCTCTGGAACAATGCGGGCTCTCCCTTCGTCCTGAGCCTGTTCCGGAACGGGAGCGCCGCCCACTATGCCGTGGGCGACGCCGACGCGGAGGAATTCATCCACCGCGTCCTCCGGCAGAGCGAGGAGGACAAGGACAGGATGCGCAGCGGCCCCGGCCGGGCCGAGGTCCGCATCGGGATGCAGCTGCACCCCTTCCGGGACGCGGACCTTCTGAAGCGGTGGCTGGAGGAGCTGCGGGATAAATGCGGCGAAAGGCTCACCGACGGGGAGCTGCACCGCTATACCCACCCCGCCCCCCTGCCCCCGGCGGGAGCGGTGGAGGTCACGAAGATCGTGGAGCAGGCGGTGCTGCCCCACCGCCCCCCCGCCATCCTGGGCCCCGGGCCGGACAACTGCCGCAGCGAGCTGCTGGTGGAGGGGGACTTCGCGGTGCTGTCGGTCTTTCGGGACGGGATGCACCTGGAATACCGGCTTCCCCCGGAGCTGCTGCCGGAGGTGAACGCGGCGGCCCGGGAGCTGCTGGACCATCCCGCAGACGGCTATCACCCCGAATGGGACGCGGACGCCTGGCTGAAGATCAAGGGCCGGGAGGAGGAATTCGACGCCGAGCCGGAGGATGTGCTGAAGCTCTTCGAATCCCTGGTGGGGCGCTGCGGGGACCCCATCCCCCGCAAGGACCACCCGGATTTTTACAAGGTCTGGCTCTCCTCCGTCCGGGACAAGCTGGCCAGCGCCTGGGACTGCCCCCTCTGCGCCTGGAAGCGCAACACTTCCGCCTTCTGCGAGGGTTGCGGGGCAAAACGCGACGACATTCCTTCGGGCCGGGCGGTCAGCGCGCCGAAGCCCAAGCCGCCGGTCCCCTGGAGCTGCCTCCGCTGCGGCACCGTGGGGAACAGTGGAAGCTACTGCTGCGAATGCGGCGCCCCCATCAACGCGGAAGATCGCTTCATCCATGAAAGCGGTCCCATCGGCTACCGGAGGGGACGGGGGACCGGGGGCTTCCTGAGGATGCTGCCCAACGGCATGGTCCCCGCGCCCCAGCCTGCGCCCCAAAGCCCGCCCCAGACGCCGCCATCCGCGGGCGCACCCGCCCCCGGGGAATGGTTCTGCACCCAATGCGGCGCGCGCAACAGCGGAAAATTCTGCACGGAATGCGGCAAGCCGAAGGAAGGAGGATGACCCCATGGAGATTCGAGCCGCACTCATCGAGGATCCCGGCGAGGAATTCCATATCGAAACCCTGGAGCTGGCGGAGCCCCGGGAAAACGAAGCCCTGGTGAGGATCGCCGCCTGCGGCGTCTGCCACACCGACGACGTGGCCCGCAACCAGATCATCCCCGTGCCCCTCCCCGCCGTATTCGGCCACGAGGGCTGCGGGACCATCGAAGCTCCGGGGCCGGGGATGGAGGATTTCAAACCGGGGGACCGGGTGCTGTTTTCCTTCGGCTACTGCGGGACCTGCCCCAACTGCCGCAGCGGACACCCCTACGCCTGCCTCCACAACCGGCGGCTGAACTTCTCCGGGGCGCACTTTGACGGGGGCCACCGCCTCAGCCGGGGCGGAAGGAGCGTCTCCGCCTTCTTCGGCCAGGGGGCCTTCGCCACCTACGCGGTGGTGCACCGCAACAATCTGATCCCCGCTCCCGCCGATCTGCCCCTGGAGCTGCTGGCCCCTTTAGGCTGCGGCATCCAGACCGGGGCCGGGGCGGTGCTGAACTATCTGAAGGCGGAAGAGGGCAGCAGCATCCTCATCACCGGCTGCGGGGCGGTGGGGCTCAGCGCCGTCATGGCCGCCGCCATCGCTTCCTGCGGGACCGTCATCGCCTGCGACGTGGTGCCGGAGCGTCTCCGGCTGGCCAGGGAGCTGGGGGCCACCCACACCCTGAACGCCCGGGAGGTCTCCGACATCCCCGGGGCGGTACGCAGCCTCACGGACGGCTACGGCGTGCAGTACGCCGTGGACTGCACCGGCAGCGGGAAGTGCGTCCGCACCTCCCTCGTCTGCGTCCGGCCCCTGGGCACCTGCGCCGTGGTGGGGGCCACCCAGGAGCTGACCATCCACGTGGAAAACGAGCTCATGGGGGCCGCCAAGACCCTGGGCGGCGTAGTGGAGGGCTGCTGCGTGCCCCAGCTTTTCATCCCGAAGCTGCTGGATTTCTATCGCGCAGGCCGCTTCCCCTTTGACCGGCTGGTGGAATACTATCCCTTTGAAGACATCAACCGGGCCTTTGCCGACACCAAGGCGGGAAAAGTGGTGAAGGCCGTGCTGCGCATGGCCTGACGGCGGACGATGGAGACGCCCCGGACATACGAACAGAAGATTTTGGAGGCAAGAGCATGAAAGACATCCTGACCGCGCCCTTTCTTATGGAGCTGGTGCGCACCTGCACGAACATGTATGACCACGGCTGGGACGAGCGCAACGGCGGCAATATCTCCGTCCTGCTGGACGAAGGGGAGGTTTCGGAATACCTGGACAGGGGAAGCGTGCTGCGCAGGATCCCCACGGGCTTTTCCGCCCCGGAGCTGGAGGGAAAGCTCTTCCTTGTCACCGGCACGGGCAAATATTTCAAAAACGTCCGGTATGACCCCGGCCTCAACCTGGGCGTCCTCCGCCTTACTGACGGCGGGCAGACGGCGGAGCTCCTCTGGGGCTTCACCGACGGGGGAAAATTCACCAGCGAGTTCCCGGCCCACATGATGAGCCACGCCGCCCGTCTCTCCGTCGATCCCGCCTCCCGCGTCGTCATGCACTGCCACCCCAACAACCTGCTGGCCATGACCTACGTCCACGAGCTGGACGAAAAGGCCTTCACCCGGACCCTGTGGCAGATGGAGACGGAATGTATCATCGTGTTCCCGGAGGGGGTGAACGTCCTGCCCTGGATGGTCTGCGGCACCAACGAGATCGGGCAGGCCACGGCGGAGAAGATGAAAACGGCCCGGCTGGTGGTCTGGGCCCAGCACGGCATCTACGGCGCGGGCCGCGACCTGGACGAGACCTTCGGCCTCATCGAGACGGCGGAAAAGGCGGCGGAGGTCTATCTGAAGATCGCCCACCTGCCGTGGAAGCAGACCCTCACCGTGGAAAACCTGCATGAGATCGAAAAGCGCTTCGGCGTGAAGGCCCGGGAGGGCTGGCTGGACTAGTTCCATTCCCGGGCCGGATCCCTCGGACCAGTTTCTTAACGAAAACGCTTGACAAGCGTGAAAAGGATGATACAATGAATCCGGTTTGAAGGCCGCAGCCATTTGGCTTGCAGTCTGAAACCAAGTCAGAGTAGGCATCGTGCATAAAGTGCCGCGGGATGGGAAGTCGCCCGCGGACGAAAAACCCTCGAGGTTTGTGACACTGTGCCGCGTCCGCTGACACGATATGGCAGTTCTGTGCCCTTTTTGGGGGTACTGGCCTTCCTGCAGTGGAGCGAACGCGCACCGCAGGGAGGCTTTTTTAGTTATGAATTATCAGGAATCCCTGGATTTCATCCTGGGCACGCCCAATCCCGGCGGGGTCTATGAGCGCAACGTGATGCAGTCCCTGCTGGAAAAGCTGGGGAACCCCCACATGGGGGTGAAATACGTCCACATCGCCGGCACCAACGGCAAGGGCACCACCAGCGCCTTCGTGGCCAGCGTGCTGCGGGAGGCGGGCTACAAGACGGGGCTCTATACCTCCCCCTTCATCCAGCGTTTCAACGAGCGCATCCAGGTAAACGGGGAGCAGATCCCCGACGAGGACCTGGCCCGGATCACCACCAAGATCGCGGACGCCGTGCCCGCCGTCATGGCGGAGGGCAGGCGGCGGCCCACCATCTTCGAGCTCATCACCGCCCTGGGCTTCTGCTGGTTCAAGGAGCAGCAGTGCGACATCGTGGTGCTGGAGGTGGGCATGGGCGGGCGGCTGGACGCCACCAACGCCATCCTGGACGAGGACAGCGTCGTCTCCGCCATGGTGAACATTGGCTTCGACCACATGGAGTTTTTGGGGGACACCCTGCCCCTCATCGCCGGGGAGAAGGCGGGCATCATCAAGGAAAAGGGCGACGTGGTGGTCTACGGGCAGAGCCCCGAGGTGGAACAGGTCTTTATTTCAAAGGCTGCCGAGAAGCACGCCACCATCTCCCGCTCCAGCAACGAATACGCCATCGTGCGGCATATGGATGTCCGGGGCACCACGTTTGACTTCGAGGGCAGGACGGGCCTGAAGATCTCCCTCCTGGGTCGCTACCAGGTGCGCAACGCCTGCACCGCCGTCTCCGTCTGTGACCGGCTGATCGCCCACGGATGGCGCATCACGGAGGAGCAGCTCCGCGCGGGTCTGGAGAAGGCCATCTGGCCGGGCCGGGTGGAGCTCCTGCGGCAGGACCCGGTGGTGATCGTGGACGGGGCCCACAACCCCCAGGGCTTCGAGGCCCTCATGGAGACCATGGAGCTGCTCTTCCCCGGCAAGAAGCTGAATATCGTGCTGGGCGTGCTGGCGGACAAGGATTTTAACGCTGGGATCGACATCGCCATCCCCCACGCCAAGAAGTTCTATGCCGTGACGCCCCCCTCCTACCGGGCCCTGGACGCCGGGGAACTGGCGGAGGACATCCGGGAGAAGAGCGAAGTGCCCGTAGCCCCCTTTGACAGCATCCCCGCGGCCATCGAGGCCGCTTTGGCAGAATCCGACAAGGACGACGTGATCGCCATCCTGGGCTCCCTGTATCAGGTGGGAGACGTCCGCAGCTATTTTGGGAGGAATTCTTTTGAACAATAAGACTTCTTATGCCGGCGGGGTCGCCGCCCTGAAAAAGCCGAAGAACCTGGCCGTCTGCGCCATGCTCGCCGCCCTCTCCGTGATCTTCGCCCGGCTGATCGTCCCCATGCCCAACGCCTTCACCCGCTTCTCCATCGAGGCGATCCCCATCGTCGTGGCCGGGCTCCTCTTCGGGCCCGTCGCCGGGGGCAGCGTGGGCTTCATCGCCGACCTGGTGGGCTGCCTCTTCTCCGGCTATGGCTACAATCCCCTGTTCTGCGTTCCCCCCATCCTCTATGGGGTGCTGGCGGGGCTGCTCCGCTTCCTGCTCTACCGGAGGACCGACCTGTGGCGCATCATCCTGATCTATCTGCCGCCGGTGGTCTTCGGCTCCATCCTCTATCAGAGCTGCACCCTGGCCTGGGTGTACAACAGCAAGGGCACCTTCTCCGCCAGTCTCTCCTATTTCCTCACCACCCGCGGCGTCCAGTTCGCCGTGACCCTCGTGATCGACGCGGTGCTGACCTGGCTCCTGTTCCGCTCCAGGCTCTTTGAGCGGGCCGGGCTGTGGAGGACGGCGAAGGAGGACAGTCCGGATGACGCCGCTTGAGTTCATCTCCCAGGAGAAATTCCAGGGCTTCAAGCCCGGCTTCGACCGGGTGAAGGTCCTGCTGGAAAAGCTGGGCCACCCGGAAAGAAAAATGAAGTTCGTCCACGTGGCGGGCACCAACGGCAAGGGCAGCACCTGCGCCTGCATCTCCTCCATCCTGACGAAAGCGGGCTACAAGACGGGGCTGTATATCTCCCCCTATGTCATCTGCTGGAACGAGCGGGTGCAGATCGGCGGCGAGTATATCTCCGACGAAGAGTTTGCCCGGGCCGTCAGCGTCATCGGCCCCGTGGCGGAGGCCATGGAGGATCCCCCCAGCCAGTTCGAGCTGGAAACGGCCCTGGCCCTGTGGTACTTCGCGGATCAGGGCTGCGAGTTTGCCGTCATGGAAGTGGGCATGGGGGGCGAGTGGGACGCCACCAACGTGATCCCCGCGCCGGAGGCGGCGGTGCTCTGCGCCATCGCCCTGGACCATACCGCCGTGCTGGGGTCCACCGTGGCGGAGATCGCCTCCGTCAAGGCGGGCATCATCAAGCCCGGCTGCGACGTGGTGAGCTACGGGAATGAGCCCGACGCGGAAAAGGTGATCGAGGAAGTCTGCATGTCCCGGGGCTGCCGCCGGTTCCGCCCGGATTTCGAAAGCATCTTCGTGCATGAGCAGACCCTCACCGGCGTCACCTTCGACTACGGCGCTTTTCACGGCCTCACCCTGCCCCTGGCGGGCACCTATCAGCCCCGCAACGCCGCCCTCGCCATCGAGACGGCGCTGGTGCTGCGCACCCGGGGCTGGCACATCACCGACGGGGACATCCGCAGCGGACTGGCCGCCGTGCGCTGGCCGGGCCGCTTCGAGCTGCTGCGGCGCTCCCCCCTGTTCATCCTGGACGGCAGCCACAACCCCCAGGGCATGGCGGCCACGGCGGAGAGCCTGCGTGCCTACTTCCCGGGGAAAAAGCTCTGGTTCCTCATGGGCATCATGGCGGACAAGGACGTGCATGCCGTGGCGAAGCTGCTGGCGCCCCTGGCGGCGGGCTTCGCCGCCGTGGAGCCCCCCAATCCCCGGGCCATGAAGCCTTCCGAGCTGGCCAAGCTGCTGGCGGCGGACACCGGTGCCGAGGCGAAGGCCTTCGATTCCATCGAGGAAGGGGCGAAATGGGTGCTGGACCGGGCCGGGAAGGACGGCGTCTGCGCCGCCCTGGGCTCCCTCTATTTCTCCGCCCAGGTAAGGGCAGCGGTAGAGAAGGCGTAAACGCAGGGCCGCCTTGTCCCTTGACAAAACGGCCCCGCATGTTATAATGAGCTTACAAAAGGGCGCTGTCGCTTTGACGGTTGACCCTAAACCATCAACAAATCAGTTGACCGCTCGGGTGCCAGCCGGGCGGTCAACGAACTTTGGGAGATATGTAGACCATTATCACAAGGACAATGATGAAGCATATCAGGAAGCGCGGGGCTTTCGCCCTTTGCCCGTCTCCCATAAGCCTCACCTCCCTTCGCAGGGAAGTGCCAACCGCCGAATGCAACAGCGCGCTTTCGCCGGGACGGACCCGGTAGCCCTTTTCTGGGTTGTCCGCATTATTGGCCGCAGGGCGCTTGTTGTCAATGTGCGGTGCGGACATACGCTTGAAATTTTCTCTTGACAAACTCTGCGGGAACCGTTATAATCCCCCTGCATAAGAAAGCAGGCGGCCTTGCCGCCTCACCCGGCCGGACAGCCGCGCCGCGGTCAACATGGTTTTCACTTACCTTCGGGGAAGTGTAGCTGTCGTTGCGCGGGCTGCTGTGGCCTGCGCGATTTTATTTGGAGGTGTTTCAGCATCAGCAACGCAGCACATCAAATCAATGAGGATATCCGGGATAAAGAGATTCGCCTCATTGGCAGCGACGGCGCCCAGCTCGGCATCATGGCGCCGGAAGCGGCGCTGGAGATCGCAGCGGAACAGGACCTCGACCTTGTGAAGATCTCCCCCAACTCCAATCCCCCGGTGTGCAAGATCATGGACTACGGGAAGTACCGCTTCGAGCAGTCCAAGCGGGAGAAGGAGACCAAAAAGAACCAGAAGATCATTGAGATCAAGGAGATCCGCATGTCTCCGGGCATCGGCATCAACGACTTCAATACGAAGCTGAAAAGCGGCCAGAAATTCCTTTCCGACGGGGACCGGCTGAAGGTCACCGTGCGCTTCCGGGGCCGCGAGATGACCCATACGGAGATCGGCGAGCAGCTGCTGAGCCGCTTCGCGGAAGCATGCGCCGACGTTGCGACGGTGAGCAAGCCCCCCAAGCTGGAGGGACGGCACATGACCATGTTCCTGTCCTCCAAGATTTCCAAATAAGACAAATCAGGGTTTATGCAAGTTTTTACGATACGGAAGGAGAAGCACCATGCCTAAGCTCAAAACCCACAGCGGGTCCAAAAAGAGATTCAGCCTCACCAAGACCGGTAAGGTTAAGCGCGCCCATGCCTACAAGAGCCACATCCTGACCAAGAAGGTCACCAAGCGCAAGAGGGGCCTGCGCCAGCTGGCTTACGCGGACGTCACCAACGAATCCGCCATCAAGCGCATGATCCCTTACAAGTAAGAATTATCGACAGTTCATATAGGAGGAACACAAAATGGCTAGAATCAAGGGCGCTATGATGACCCGCAAGAGAAGGAAGAAGATCCTGGGCCTGGCGAAGGGCTACTGGGGAAGCAAGTCCAAGCATTTCAAGATGGCCAACCAGGCCGTCATGAAGTCCGGGAATTATGCATATGTCGGCCGCAAGCAGCGCAAGCGCGATTTCCGCAGCCTGTGGATCACCCGCATCAGCGCCGCCGCCAAGCTCAACGGCATGAACTACTCCACCTTCATGCATGGCCTGAAGCTGGCCGGCGTGGACATGAACCGCAAGATGCTCTCCGAGCTGGCGATCCATGAGCCCAATGCTTTCACCGCCCTGGCGGAGAAGGCGAAGGCCGCTCTCTAATCAACGCGAGCAGGCTCGCGTTGAGGGGATTGCGCTCCGCTCCCCGCAGGCCCTTCGGGCCCACAGTCCGCTCCGCGAGAAGTATTTTGGGGCAGAAGTGAATTCCGCCCCAAAATGATCCGATTTCTTCGCGCCTGCGGGCGCGAACTCTGCGAGGCTTTTCCATGAAATCATCGCCCCGGGCCGCATGGCCCGGGGCGGTATTTTGTATTCAGGCAATCGAATTGTGGGCGTTCCAATTGATGATCGCATCGCTGATATACTGCGTCAGACTGACCTTCTCCGCTTTTGCGATCCTGGCCGCATCTCTATGAACGGTAGGGGCGATACGCACCGTCAGCTTTCCGCTGTATTCCTGGGAAGCCTCGACGGGAACGGGCGGGATCGGAATCCCCACCTCCTTTGCCGTCTCCAGCCATTCCTGTTCGTTCGATTCCAGCTCTGAAATTGCCTCCTCCACCGTTTCCCCCTGCCCGACGCAGCCCTTGAGGGACGCACTTTTCGCAACCCAGAACACATGTTCCTCCACTTTGCTCTGGTACACCTGGAATGGATACAGCATATCACTCATCCTCCTTGCGGCGGTTCTCGATCTCGGCAAACAGATCCTTCAGCTCTTTAATATATGCCTCCTGCACATGCTTTCCATGCATGGGGATCGGGATAACGGTCCCGCTGGGCACATCAACGATCTTTTTTGAGTGCTTCCCGCCGGCCAGGACTTTGCACCCGTAAGCATTCGCCAGGCGCTCCACTTCATCAAAGGTAATGTCGTTCGGGATCGGCTTTTCGTTGAATTTCTGCTTCAGCTTCTCCAGTGAGGACATCCCGGCACCTTCTTTCATCCCGCAAATGATAGCACATGTGCCACCATGCGTCAAGTTGATTTTCTGTTTCAGTCAACGGGCACGCTGCAAAACGCGACCACCTTCCCCGGTGCATCGCCCCTTTCCTTACTCCGTCACGGTGACGGCGCACTCCGCCGTGAGGCCGCTTTCCGAGGTGCCGGTCACGGTGGCAGTCCCGGGGGCGACGGCCACGACGATGCCCCGCTCGTCCACAGCGGCGATGCTCTCGTCGCTGCTGGTCCAGGTGACGGCCTCCTGCCTGGAATTAACGGGCAGGAAGTAGACCATCAGGCCGCGGGAAGCCCCCACGGACAGGGTCATGCTGTCATAGTAGAGCTTCATTTCCGTCGGCGCGGGATAGGCGACGGTCCGGGTATGGGTCATTTTCCGCGCCTCCGGGTCGTATTCGAATACCTCTTCCTCCCGGTAATCGCTGCCCGCGTAGACGCTCCGGCGGATCCGCCCGTTTTCGTCATAGCTGATCTCGTTCACGGCGGAGGGGGCTTCCGGGTCGCCGCTGGCCTGACGCACCAGCCGTCCCTCCTCGTCGTAGGCATAGGATGTCACGCTGGTTCGGACGCCGTCCGTCCATTCCTGCCGCAAGGGTCTGTTCTCCCCGTCCACCCATAGGACGGTCCGGGAGCTTCCGGCAGGCGACTCCGTGACCACGGTCCTTGTCCCGGCTTCGTCAACGGCGGAGGTGGTGACGATGCTGTATGTCCCGTAATCCTGGGTGGTCACCCGCACATCGCCGTCGTACACATCCGTCTGGGCATAGAGGACGTTCCCCTGGGCGTCCAGGCGCTTCTGGGTCGTGTTTCCGTTCTCGTCGAAGCTGAATTCCCATTGATCCACGATCTCACCGCGCTGAATGGTCACAGCCTTCGTCCGGTTGCCCGCCTCGTCATATTCCTGGTAAGTCCCGTTGATCCACTGGCCCGCGGGCGTCTCCATGACCTGCTCCATGGCGGTCTGGTTCCCTCTGTCGTCATAGGTAAAGGTGGTGACGGATTCTTCCCCGTTGGAGCTCAGGCGAACCAGCTGCCCCCAGACGTCGTATTCGCTGGCCGTAATGCTCTGCCGCTTCGTGCCGTCGGCGTACAGCGTGTCAAAAATGCGCTCCGTCTCCCGCCCCAGCTCGTCGTAGCGGTAGGTGACGGTGGTGGTGAAGCCGTCGCCGTAGGTGTTGACGGTCATGGGACGCCCGTCCTCCCCGTAGGTGGTGATCTCCCGGGAACTGCGTCCGTCGTTGGAGCTGTAAGTTTCCTCCCGGATCAGCCAGAGGTCGGGTTCCCAGGATGTCTCACAGACCATGGTGATGCCGGAAATATCGTCGGTGTACATCCTTGCCAGAATGGGGCTGCGCGGATAGTGCTTCCTGGCGCGGATGATGGCGGTATCGCTGCCTTCGTCGAAGTCCGCCTGGAAACCCAGGGCGGCAGCCAGGTCCGCCAGCCGGAAATAGTTGTGGCCGCCGATGTTCCAGGCGGGGAGGTCGGCCCGCACAACGCCGTCGATCAGGATCGTCTGGCCGCTGGGGACCGCTGCGCCGTCCACCGCCGCGCCTTCGCTGCCGTCAGGCTCATAGGCTTCCCCGGTACGCAGCTCCACGGCCCGCGCTTCGGCGTTCCAGCTTACGGCAAAGCGGCTGCCGGTCCCGTTGAGGGCCAGGGCCACGTCCCGCAGCTTGAACCAGGTCTCCCCGCCGATGTCGTAGGCTTCACAGCTGACGGGCTTTCCGTCCACCCGCAGGCCGCAGGGGGATTTCGCCGCCGTTTCCTCCGCCGCCAGCGCCCCCGCGGGCAGCAGGGCCAGGACCAGCAGCAGGGTCAGAAGGATGCTGACTGTCTTTTTCATGGGTCTCTCCTTTCTTCCGTCGGTTGCTACAAACTGCTTCATTTTTGCACTTATCCATCAAAACGCCGATTTCCCGCGTCTGAATCTGTTTCCGCCTTCGCTGCCGGGAGGCCCAGGGTCAGGCAGAGGGCGCGGCGGGTCTTGTGCACAGAGACGAAGGAGCAGGGAATGGCGGCAGAGGCCCGCCTTAGTTTGGCCCCCGGCGCGTCGCCCCTCCCAGGCAGTCGGTAAATGCCCTCCCAGAGTGCCTCGTAGGTTCCGGAGCGAAAAGCCTTTGTTCTGACTTCCGCTTCCGCCAGAATGAAGCCTTCTCTTTCCTGGATCCGCAGGACCAGCTTTTCATCCTGTTCCCCATAGGGAAGCGCCTCCCGGATCAGGGCCAGCAGTGCTTCTTCCAAGGCCTTGGAGGAAGCGGCGACAGCCCCTTCCGTCCGATAATCCATCGCCGGGTCCATCCTGCGGGCGTCGATCAGGGGCAGAAGCTTCCGCAGCGCCGTATCCATGGCTGATACCGGATCGACCTCCTCCGTGGACGGCTTTTGTGAGGAAGCTTCCTGCATCTGGCGGCGCAGAAGATAGAGGGCGGCCAGATCCCGCAGCTCCCGGTAGCGGCAGGAATAGTCGAATTCCTCCGGGTTCACCGCCAGAAGCGTATCCCCCAGGGCCGCGTCCCAGGCTTTCAGGGGTCGTACCAGGCTGCGGCGCAGGGCCAGCCAAAGGAGGAAGCCCAACAGCAGGAAAAGGGCCAGGCCGACGAGATAAGTGCCGGGCAGCAGGCGGAACGCCATCGCCAGCGGGCTCCATCCATAGGCCGCCAGGAGGAAACAGGCCTTCTCCCCCTCCCCGTCCCGCTGCCAGGCGCCGCGAAGGCAGCTGCCCTGGAAAACACCGTCGGCGTCGAAATGAAACTCGCCGCTCTCAATGCCGTCCAGCAGCTCCAGGGGCGGGCGGAACTCCGTCTCCGGAGCGGAAAAGATTCCCGACGAGGGGATCGCCCCCTCATGGAGCGTCCCTTCCTGAACGGGGATCCCAACGACGTAACGTTCCTCATCGTCGGGGTAGTTTCCGGCGATCTCCCGGCAGGGAAAGCTGACCCCCAGCTGCGTCGCGTCCCGGAACGTCAGATAACTGCGGGAGGATTTCGCGCTCCGCGTATTCCCGATCCCCGGATTCGCGGCAAACATCAGGCAAAGCCGGCCTTCCATGACCGCCAGCCCCAGTTCTGTATCGGCATTGGCAGCGGAAAGCTCCACCTGAAATCCCTCGTTTTCGGTCACGATCCCACGCTCGTTCAGAACGAGGGTCGCTTTCATCAGTTCGAATTCCAGACCGGAGCGCGTCAAGATGCCGTTTCCGGGGCGAAAGCTCTGCTCCGTCAGGGATGCCGCCGTTTCCGGGTCTTCGAAAAAGGTATTCAGTGCATCTTCACACTCCACCGCCGCCTGACGGCCCAGGTCCTTCGCGGTCACGCAGGTCACCAGCACCATGCTCAGGAGCCAAAGGACGCAGACCAGCACGGCGATCCTCACCGCCAGGGAAGCGGAGAGGGAACGGGGCTCCCGGTAATACCGGTCCATCCCCCTGGTCCGGTAGTTCCAGTCCGACGGGGGAAGCTCGAAGCCGGAGGTCGTTTTCTCCAACTGCCGGGCAAGATCGACGATATCGGCTGCCTCCGCCAGGTCCGGCTGGCCCAGGCGCTCGCAGAGCTTTTCCGCCTCGGCCCTGGTCGCCTCCACCCGCTCCCGTACTCTCTTGACTGTCTCCGGTATCTTCTCCGGGGCGGAGAGAAGCAGGGCGATCTCCTCCACCCGGAAGGAGGCCCGCCGCAGGGTGCCCACGGCAGAAAGCAGCCGGGCATGTTCTTCACTGTAATCTCTCCAGACCCGATGGTCCTTCATCTCCATATCGGGGATCACCAGGCCGCAGCTTTCGTAATAACGGATGGTCCGCTCTGTCAGCCCTGTCATTTTTGAGACTTCTTTGATGCGCATTTCCATCACCTCGGTCTCAGCCTAAGTTATGACGTCAGGTTATAGTCAAGAGAAACTTTCAAAAACCCAAAAATCCGTTCCGTAGACTGTACGGGAATCGAAGGCGGGAAGGAATCAACCGATGGCGGCCTGTCCACCCCCTGGGACGGGGACCTCTCCGTCCCAGGGACGGGCACCTGGCGCTCCCTTTTTCAGTTACTGCGCTTTGCGGAAGGTGATGATAAAAGCTCCCTTGATCTGGCTGGAGGTGGCCATGTAATCGTAGGCTGCAAGCTCCCAGCCCTCGGAAGCGCGCCGGTTCAGCAGCTCGTCCAGGGCGGCGGCGTCTTCGTCGTTGGCTTTGTCGGACCAGAATTTCACGCCGACTTTCAGGATTTCCGTCTTATAGATATACACTGTAATTACCTCCTTTGATTGAGATCGGTATTATGACAAGGCGGGCGAGGGACTGTGCCCCCGCCCGCCGGTCGGTTCATCTCCTGCCCCGCAAGGCTTTCGGCTTCCCCAGTATCTCCGACCAGACAACGGCGGAGCGCATGGCGGGCATGGCGCTGCGGATGGTATTTTTCGGGGAGGCGGAGGGTGCAGCAACCCTGGAGGTCACGTTTTTTGGCGTGCCCTCCACGATCCCGAGGCCTTCCGTGAGCCCGATGCCCTGGGTCTGAATGGTGCCCTCCGTCCCGAAGCCTTCCTCCGGGCGGATCACCGCGGCGGCCATTACTTCTTCTCCTCGGTGGCGATGGCTTCCCGCATCTTCGTGTCGGAGATCACGTTCTGCAGGTTGTAGTAGTCCATGACCCCCAGCTTGCCGTCCCGCAGGGCCTGGGCCATGGCCATGGGCACTTCGGCCTCGGCCTCCACCACCTTGGCCCGCATCTCCTGGACCTTGGCCTTCATCTCCTGCTCCCCGGCGATGGCCATGGCCCGCCGTTCCTCGGCCTTGGCCTGGGCGATCTTCTTGTCCGCCTCGGCCTGGTCGGTCTGCAGCTGGGCGCCGATATTCCGGCCCACGTCGATGTCCGCGATGTCGATGGAGAGGATCTCGAAGGCGGTGCCCGCCTCCAGGCCCTTAGAAAGCACGGTCTTGGAGATCATATCCGGATTCTCCAGGACGGATTTGTGGTCCTCGGCGCTGCCGATGGTGGTGACCACGCCCTCGCCCACGCGGGCGATGATGGTCTGCTCCCCGGCGCCGCCCACCAGCCGGTCGATGTTGGCCCGGACAGTGACCTTCGCCTTGGCCTTCAGCTCGATGCCGTCCTTGGCGATGGCGGCCACCACGGGGGTCTCGATGACCTTGGGGTTGACGCTCATCTGCACGGCCTCCAGCACGTCGCGCCCGGCCAGGTCGATGGCGCAGGCCCGCTCGAACTCCAGGGGGATATTGGCCCGCTGGGCCGCGATGAGGGAATTCACCACCCGGTCCACGTTGCCGCCGGCCAGGTAATGGGCTTCCAGCTTGTTGATGGGGATCTTGATGCCGGCCTTCACGGCCTTGATAAGGGGATTGACGATCCTGGCGGGCACCACGCGGCGCAGCCGCATGCCGATGAGGGTGAAGATGCCCACATGGACGTTGGCCGCCAGTGCGCTGATCCACAGGCCCATGGGTACGAAACGGAAGAGAATCACCAGGGCCAGGATGACGACGGCGATAATGATGATCGGTCCGGTCAAAAACGTCGGCATTGTACTCAACTCCTTAATCATTCCGTATTATTCCTTGTTTATTCCAACTCATTCTTCCGCAGCCGCGACCACGATCCGGCTGCCTTCCACGGCCTCCACCCGCAGGGACGCCCCCTCGGGGATGAACTCCCCCCGGGTGACCACGTCCAGGCGCCTGCCGCCGATCTCCGCGATGCCCGCGGGGCGCAGCACCGTGGCAGCCCGCCCGGTCTGGCCGGGGGCGGCGCCGTCCCCGTCGCCGCTGACGAAGCCCTCGACGGAGCCGTTTTCATCGCTGAGCACCAGCTTTTTGGGCAGCTTGCCCCGGCTGATGCAGCCGGCGCCGATGAGGAAGACCACCAGGACGATCACGGCGGCGATGGCCGTCATGAGCAGGCCCTGGGCCAAAGTCTGGGCCGAGATCAGGATGTCCAGCCCCAGGCACACGAGGCCCAGGACGCCCGGCAGCCCGAAGCCGGGATGAAAGATCTCCCCGATCAGGAAGCCGATTCCTGCCACCAGCAGGACCAGCGACCAAAGGGAGATGCCGCTGAAAAACTCCGGCATGTTACTCCTCCCTTTCGTTTTCTTCTTTCATATAGTAATTGTCGCTCTCGGAAAGCTCCGCGCCGCAGCCCCGGCATTTGGTGATCCTGGTATAGGGCGTCAGGGCCAGCAGCGTGCCGCACTTGGGGCAGCGGTAGCTTCTCAGGAAGCAGACGATGGCGACGATGAGCATGATGCAGCCGACGAGCATGGCCACCTTGGGCAGGGGCATCTTGACGCCGATGAGCAGGGTCCACTGCTTCTCCGCATAAAAGGGGGCATATCTGGTCATATACAAGCCGGCCAGGATCATGACGATCCCTGCGCCCACCATCCGGCGGATGATCCTTTTCAGGCCGCGGATGGTCCGCTGTTCTGCTATCTTCCTCTTGTTCCGCTCAGCGGCCCTTTGCCGGGCGTCCTGGGAAGTGAAGGGATTCTCGGGACGGGTGGGGCGCTGGGTGATCTTGCGGTTGTTTCTGCTCATGTCTGCTTCCTCGATTCTTCTTTCAGGCCGCCCGCCCCTCCGCGCTTGGGCGGAGGGAGGGGGCGGCGGGGATTACTGGGCGCTGACGGGCTCCGCCTCGGCGGCGGGGGCCGCAGCCTCTTTTTTCTCGCTGCCCAGGAAGGGGGGCAGCTCCATGCCGGCCATCTGGAACATCTCGTTCAGGGGCGGGATGCTCTTCATGAGGCCGGAGATGTAGCCGGCGGTGGCGCTCTTGCCGTCCTTGCCCTCGCCGGAATCCCAGACGGTGACCTTGTCGATCTTCACGTTCTTCACCGCTTCCACCTGGATGCGGATCAGGTCCTCCATCTTGTCGGTGAGCATCAGCTGGGCGGCGGCCCTGGGGTCGCCTCCGGCGGCCTCCACGATGGCCCGCAGGCCCTGGGCCTGCTTCATGAGGATCTCCTTCTGGCCCTCGGCCTCCGCCAGCATGCGGCTGCGGATGGCGTCCGCCTCACCGGCGGCCCGGCTGCGGATGGCGTCGGCTTCGCCGGCGGCCTTGCGGCGGATCTGCTCGGCTTCGGCCTCGGCTTCCAGCTCGGCCTTCCGCTTGGCGATCTCCGTGGAGACGATGACGTCCGCCTCCTGGGTGGCCTTCTCGCGGGCGGCGCGGGCGGCTTCGGCCTGCTGCTCGGCTGCGTAGGCTTCTTCTCTTGCTTTTGCCGCCTGGATGGATTCGGCGGCGGTGGCCAGGCGCAGGGCCTCGGCTTCCTTCTCCCGGCGCTGGGCGTCGGACATGGCGACCTGGACCTTGGCGTTGTTCTCGCCCTCGATGGCCAGGGCGTTGGCCTCGGACACGCTGACGCGCTGATCCCTGTCGGCATTCGCCACGCCGATGGAGCCGTCGCGCTCCTTCTCGGCCACGGTGCGCTTGGCGTCGTTGATGGCCTTGGCGGCCGCTTCCTTGCCCAGGGCCTCGATGTAGCCGCTCTCGTCGGAGATGTCGGTGACGTTCACGTTGATGAGCCGGAGGCCGATCTTTTTCAGCTCCGTCTCCACGTTGCGGCTGACGGCGTCCAGGAATTTATCCCGGTCGGCGTTGATCTCCTCGATGTCCATGGTGGCGATCACCAGACGCAGCTGGCCGAAGATGATGTCCTTTGCCAGCTCCTGGATCTGCCCCAGCTTGAGGCCCAGCAGCCGCTCGGCCGCGTTCTGCATGACCCCGTTTTCCGTGCTGATGCCCACGGTGAAGGTGCTGGGCACGTTGATGCGGATGTTCTGGCGGCTCAGGGCGTTCTGCAGGTCCACGCTGATGCTGATGGGGGTCAGGTCCAGGTACTCCGCCGCCTGGATGATGGGCCAGACGAAGGCCGCGCCGCCGTGGATGCACTTGGAACTGCGGCTGGTGCCGTCCTTGTTGCTGCCCACGTTGCCGTAGACCACCATCACCTTGTCGGAGGGGCACTTCTTGTAGCGCCGCATGATGGCTACCAGCAGGCTGAAGGCCACGATGACCAGAACGCAGATCAGAATGATCGTCTCGAATCCAAAGGGCATGTCGATTCCTCCTTACTATACCATACCATCCCTGTATCGTCTATTTCTTCTTGCTTTTGCTTTGTCTTTTCTCTTCCTCCATATCTTCCCGCACGGCCAGGCTGATCTTGCGGTACGCTTTATACAGGAAGAAGACGCAGAGGGCGAAATCCAGCAGGATCATGGCCCAGTGGGCGTGGTTGCCGATGTTGATGAAGGCCACCACCAGCCAGCCGACGCCGAGGATCAGGCTTACCAGGAAGTTCATGCCGCCTCACCTCCTCATCACGATGAGCTGCCGCTCCTTGGTGACGCCCACCACGGTGACCGGGGTGCCGGTGGGGATGGGGGAAGTCTCGTCGGTTACGGCGGCACATTCCGTCATGGTATCCTGGATCACCACGTTCACCTTCCCCTCGCCGGAGCGGAGGGCGGGCACGGAGAGATACACTTCCCCGCCGGAGCCCACGGCGTTGGGCAGGGACACGGTCCCGTCGGCCTGGAGGCGGAGGATCATCTGCATGGTCAGGGCGATGAGCACCATGGCCGCGGCGCCCAGCACCAGGCCCAGGAGGACCCCCATGAGCCAGGGCCGCCCGGCCCGGGTGATGGCCAGGACCGCCCAGCCCCACACCGCCAGGAAGGCCAGGATGCCCCGGAAGGTGAAGAGGCGCAGGCTCCCCAGGCTCTCCGTGAAGGAGGCGTGGTCCCCGCCGTCGGGCAGGCCGTCGTGATCCAGGTCCGCCACGCTGATGTCCGGGATACCGTCCCCGTCCAGGTCGATGCCCTCGGGGATGCCGTCCCCGTCCACATCCAGGTCCACGTCGTCGGGGACCCCGTCCCCGTCCGCGTCCAGGTCCCCTTCGTGGTCGCCCAGGCCGATCAGGGTCATGACCAGCTGGAGGATCAGCAGCAGGGTGGAAGGGATGGCGATGCAGGCGAACACACGCTGCAAAAGCGTCAGGGATTCCCACCAGATACGCATGTCTTATCCCTCCTCCCTTACTTTGCGTCCAGGCCGTCGATCATGGCCTGGGCCTTCTTCTTCAGCTCGGCGGCGGCATAGGCCGTCGTCATGATGCGCAGGACCTGTTCCAGCCGCCTGGCCGCCCCGGGGAAGGGCTCCTGGTATTCCTCCAGGCAGCGCCGCAGGGCTTCCTCCTCCCCGCCGGCGGGGGCGCAGATGCATTGGATGAGCCAGATGTAGAGGCGGCTGTCGTCCACCGTGTCGTCGCTCACGTCGTCCAGGTGCCCGTTGACGTAGCTGAGGAGGCTGACGATGCTTTCCAGGGGAAGCACCCCCTTGAGCATGTGGACGATGAGGATGCGGCTCAGCTGCCGCCGGGAGTATTTCTTGCTCACCGGGGGCGGCAGGAAACCTCGGGCCACCCAGTTCTGGATCACATAGGGTTCCAGCCCGGAGATGTGGGATACCTGGCTGAGCATCAGGTCTCCCCCCGCGAAGAGGGCCGCCATCAGCGTTTCCGCCCCCTGGGGGAAGGTGTCCTCAAAAGCCAGGGTGCTTCCCGGCAGCTCCCTTCTCATAGCGCATCCCTCCTTTTCTTCGTCTTGGACCGGGGCATGCTCCTCCCGGTCTTTCCTGAAGCATACCACACAATCATGTGATTGTCAACTAAAATCCGCAGATTATTTTATTCCATTTACTGACAGCAGCGCAAAGCAAAGGGCGGCCCGCCCCAGCCCCCGTCATTGCGAAGCCCCGCAGGGGCTGTGGCAATCCGTAACTCCCGTCCAAACCCCCGTCCCCCGTCCATCGTCCCCCCGTCATTGCGAACCCGCGCAGCGGGTGTGGCAATCCGTTCCTCCCGTCCAAACTCTTCGTCCTTCGTCTCCCGTCCATCGTCCCCCGTCCATCGTCTCCCGTCTTTCGTCTCCCGTCTTTCGTCTCCCGTCTTTCGTCTCCCGTCTTTCGTCTCCCGTCTTTCGTCTCCCGTCTTTCGTCTCCC